>DATKLD010000199.1:0-5213 GCA_035542595.1 Terriglobales bacterium | reverse complement strand
TTGATGGGCGGAGCGAGCAGCGTTCCTTCTCCTCTTTCAGATCTTCTGAGCTAAGTCAGACCCATCTGAAGACTGTTCTCCTTAGCCCAACCGCAGCCCGGGAAAGACGGGCGGCCGAGGTGCCTCTCAGGATCAGCGAGCCGAAGCGACAGCGCCCGGGGACAGTACCCCATTTGCGCAGCGAACCCCGCGCCATGTGGACTCTGCGCCGTAAGGCATCGGAAAGGCAAATATGAAGAAGATTTTTGTCGGCAACCTCTCCTTCAACATGACGGAAGGCGAGCTTCGGTCCTTGTTCGAGCCTTACGGAAGCGTGGAGAGCGTTCTGATCGTGACCGACCGCAATACGGGGCGGTCGCGCGGTTTCGCTTTCGTCGAAATGGCGGACAGCGGTGCCGCGGACCAGGCCATCACTGCTCTCAACGGCAAGGATTTGGGCGGGCGGACCCTGACCGTGAATGAGGCCCGTCCCAAGGTGGACCGTGGCGGCGGTGGCTCACGCGGGGGCGGCGGACGGCGGGACGACTACCGCGGCCATGCGCGCCAGCCGCGGGAACCCCGCTGGTAAGCTCGTCGGCTACGACCCCACCAGCACCATGGGCATGGTGGGCGTTGCCGAGCCGCCTTCCGGCTCGATGGTCACGGCGAACGTTCGGGCTTCCACGCCCGCCGTCATGGGCGGCATCATCAGCATGGCGTTGCCCTGGGGGTCGGGCTTGAATGTCCCGGCGGGCATGGGCTTGTCCCCGCGCATCGGCATCAGCCATAGCTCGTAGGTCTTGGCGGGTGCCAGCGGTGGCAGGTTGCTGGCCATAAAGACCAGGGCGCCGTTACGCGGCATGTAGATGGCTTTCCCGGCGGGTTGTGGCTTGGACTGGGCCGCTACCAGCGTGACGTGCATGGCGCTGGGATCAGTGAGCAATCCCAGCAGGTGCTTGGCCTCCTCGATCATAGCCTGATTGTGTGCGGCGTCCGCCCTCAAGGCTTCCATGCGGTCCCGCTGGCGTGCATTCTCGCGCCACAACAGGATGGCGAAGATCGCCAACACCAAAGACGCGAATACCGGGGCCAGGGTCCACCAGCGGCGGCGCATCAGGACAGTGCGCAGCGATCGTGGCTCCCGCCCCAGGGCTTTCACCAGCCGCTGGCGTGCGCGTTGCGGCGGAGCGGGACCGGAGGTGGTGAGCGCCAGCAGCGCCATATCGCCTTCCAGCCGCGCCAGTTCCTGGCGGCAGGCGGCGCACTCCTCCAGATGGCGCTCCACGGAGTCCACCGCTTCGCCTCCCAGCGACCCCAGCGCGTAAAGCGCCAGGTCCTCCGCGAATTGTTCGTGTGCAGTCATCCCTTGCCACCCGGGTTCAGGGCCCGGCGCAGCGCCGTCAGCGCCGCTCGTATCCGTGTCTTCACCGTTCCCAGCGGTTCGCCAGTCTTGGCCGCGATCTCGGTGTGGGTCATGCCCTCAAAGAAGGCCATTTCCAGCGCCTTGCGCTGCTGCTCGGGCATCGCGTGCAGGCTGGCGCGCACTTGCTCCACCGCGCGGGCGCGCTCGGCCGAATCCTCCAAGTCGGCCTCGATGGCGATCACCACATCCTCCAGGTCGGTCTGCGGCCGACGTTTGCGTAGAGTATCAATGGCGCGGTGACGGGCGATCACCGCCAACCAGGGCCCCAGGCTGCCGCGGCGAGCGTCAAAGCTGGCGGGATGCCGCCACAACTGCATGAAGACTTCCTGGAGCACGTCCTCGGCCGCCCCGGTGTCGGCCAGCACCCGCAGGGCCACCGCATAGACCAGGGGAGAGTAGCGGTCGTAGAGTTCCGCCATCGCGTCCGGCTCCCCGGAGCGGAGGCGGGCGATCAGGGCGGCATCGGCCGGCGTTCCCGGCAAACCCGAATCTCCTTTGCCGGAGTGGACGGCAGAACCCGGTTGTACGGCCCCAGTGCTCAACGCGCTCCCAGGGGAGGTACGCCAGATTCCCTGGCGTGGATTGCGCGCAACCTCCCCATGATCGCAACGTTAACAGCAATCACCGAGCACAACAAGCCAGCAGCGGGATGCCCAGAGATTTTCACGAATCATTGCGAACTGCCGCTGCGTCCTCCGTACCGCTCCGAGGCGGTTTAGTTTTACAATCTCTCTGCACGGACTCGTGGCGCAGCCGCTGTGGCAGCGAGGAGGTCATCGATGAAGAACTGGAAACAGGCCCTGATCTTCGGTTCCCTGGGGGCGAGCGTTTTCCTGCTGGTGACCGGACGCAAGCCGGCGGCGGGCGTGCTGGCGGGGGTTGGCCTGGCGGCCCTGGCTTCCGAATACCCTGAGCACATGCGGCGCTTCTGGGAGCGCGCCCCGGAGTATGTCAACAAGGGCAACAGGGTCCTGAGTATGGCCTCCGCATTCCTCGAGCGGCTCGCCGAGCACCGCGCCCTGCGTCCGGACTCACCGTATGTCGTCTAGCCCGTGCCGGTGGTCGCTCTTCTACCTCAGCAGCGGCGATTCTGCGGTGGCGGGTTTGTCTTCCTCCACGCGGATCTTGCCGGTCTCATCTCCGGTGGGCACTCTTCATCGTCTAGGGGTAGTGCGTCGCTTAATCCAGCGGGAGCAGGTAACCGGGCGTCTTCATAGCTCCTCCGAACAGGGTGTCGTCAAGTATCCGCATGTCCCATGCATACCAACATGTGGGGGTCAGCCTCAGGCTGATGTCGTCCATCGCCGCCATCGTGCCGCCAGCGCGGGGGTCGGCCAGTGCCGCATCGCTCATGTAGCGGCGATGGATACGGACGTTGATCGCTCTTGACTCTTCCCCTGCGATAACCTCTGTGGCGCACATGGCCACCAGACCCCGTTCCAAGCCGGGTTTCCGGATGTCCACCATCAGAGAGGCTTTCGGCCTGGATAGCACATTGCGTGCCTTGCGACTCCGGGAGGAAGTTGCCACATACAAACGGCTCCCTTCGAAGAGATACCAAACAGCCGTGAGATGTATGGAACCATCTTCGTTCTCCGTGCCCAAACTTGCGATGAAGCGTCCCATCAGAAGTTCCTGAGCGCCGGGAGGCATAGTGTTTTGCATGATTATGAGTACCCCCGCGCGAAATTCTACCTGCTCGGTGTTCCGCGACGGCAGGGCCATCGAGATCAGATCGTGACGGCTCACTTCAGCAGCGGCGATTCCGCGGTGGCAGCTCTGTCTTCCTCCACGCGGATCTTACCGGTCTCATCCACGTAAAACGCCCGGTGATCCGGATCGAACTGCTTAGGAGCCAACACCAGCGAGTAGGCCTCGGGCTTGCCGTGGAATTGGACGGTGTAGACGCCGCGGTCGGTGTTCGCCATGCGCCGGGTGAAGGAGCCGGAGTGAACCAAAGCGGCCAGAGAGGTGGCATACTGACCGTACTTTTTCTTGTAGTTCTTCTGCGCATTGACCACGGTGCGCATGTAGCCAAGGCTGACGGATTCGTCCTGAGAGCGGGCTGGAGCAGCAACGAGGCCACCCGTTTGCGCCATGACTGCCATCGAAACCAGGGCGATTGCCAGCAAAACCATCGGAATCCGCGTACGCATCCGGGAATCTCCCTCTTTGTGACCAAAGGACAGGCACTAAAGCATGAGCCGGTATGGTACTCCGCTCTTTCCCTTTTGCTCAAACGCAGTTATTCTGAGCGGGAAATTATTCAGTAATTTGAAGGAAGTATCCATGAAACCGGCTCCAGCCAAGAAACCGCGTATCCGTGTGGCAGTCCTCGAAAGCGATCCCCTGCGCTTTGTGGGGTTCCGCGCGCTGTTCGATTCCGAGTCCGACCTGGAGATTTTGGCGTCGAGTATCCCTGAGGTGCCAACGCTGGGTAGCGTGGACGTGGTGTTGCTGGGCAGCCGGAATGGGCTGAACCTGTTCGACACCATGGCCGGGCTGAAGGCGTCGCGGCCTGACCTGAAAATTATCGTCACCGGCTCAGGCGCCGACGACGAAACCATCCTGAAAGCCCTGGCCGCGGGGGCCAAGGGATACGTAGACGAGGCCGCCCCGCCGGCCGACTTCGTGCAGGCCATTCGCTGGGTGAACCAGGGATCGGTGTGGGCGCCACGGCGTGTCCTCTCCATGTTCATCGAACGCGTCACCACCTCGCCCGGGCGCATCTTCCCCGCAGGGCGCGTTGCTTTCACGGACCGCGAGAAGGAAGTGCTGGAGCTGCTGGTCGCCGGGCGTTCCAACAAAGAAATCGGTTCGGTGCTGGGCATCGAGGAGCGCACGGTGAAAGCCCACGTCGCCAAGCTGATGCGCAAAGTGGGCGTGCAAAACCGCATTGCGCTCTCGGTCCACGCAATCACCCACTCGCTGGTGACGGCGAAATAGCTATCTAGGTCTTGGGGCAACCTTAAGGGGGCCGTTACGGCCCCCTTTGCTTTTTAGCCTCCGCATGCTGGTTCTCTGCCTGAGCGGCCGCCGAAATCGCCCGATGAGCCGCCCCGATTCCCGATTACCTTCGTACACTGTGCTTCGGTGACCTTGTTGGATTCCTGGTCTGAACGCATACTCGTCTCACCTACCACAGAACCTGGGAGACCGGGGTTGAAGTCATAACGCAAGTTATGGTTTCAGCCCCGAATTTTTTTGTCCGCAAAGTCGCCGTTGACCCTCGCTTGCATCTAAAATCGGCATAGTCATGCGTGAGACCTGCGCCCCTCGTCAACCACTTTGGCCTTAACATTCCCTTTCAAAGGTAAGGAACAATGAAAAAGCTCTTGGTTCTTGTGGTACTGGCAAGTTTCTGCAGCGCGGCCTGGGCAGCGGAAGATCGCGACAAGATTGTGGATCGCGTAGAGGCCGCCGGCACGGTGCTGGATGAGATCATGGCTGCCCCCGACAAGGGTATCCCCGAAGAAGTGCTCAGCTCGGCGCAGTGCATCGCTGTGGTGCCATCGTTGCTGAAGGGCGGCTTCATCGTGGGCGCCGCCTACGGCAAAGGCGTGGTCACCTGCCGCACCCAGAAGGGCTGGAGCGCGCCGGCATTCTTCCGCGTGGAAGGCGGCAGCTTCGGATTGCAGATCGGCGGCCAGGCCGTGGACCTAGTCATGCTGGTGATGAACGACAATGGCATGCGCAACCTGCTCTCCAGCAAGTTCAAGATCGGCGCTGACGCCTCCGCCGCTGCCGGTCCGGTGGGACGCCACGCGGAGGCGGCCACTGATTGGAAAATGCGCGCCGAACTGCTCACCTA
>DATKLD010000198.1:0-16891 GCA_035542595.1 Terriglobales bacterium | reverse complement strand
CCGTAGAGGTCCATGGCGGTGATCGCGAGGGCGCTGGCCCATCCGGCGATCAGCAGGAACCAGCCGCTGCGCCACGCTCCCATCCGCTTGCGGGAGCTGGTGAAGTGCAGCAGCGGGAACATGGCAAAAGGCAACTGCAGGGCAAGCACCACCTGGCTGAGCATCAGCAGGTCAGTCACGCTGCTGTCGCCACGCGCGCCGATGATCAGAATTGCGGGCAGGATGGCCAGCCCGCGCGTGAGCAGCCGCCGCACCCACGGCGTCAGCCTCCAGTGCATGAATCCTTCCATTACCACCTGGCCCGCCAGTGTCCCGGTGATGGTGCTGCTTTGTCCGCTGGCCAAGAGCGCGACCGCAAACAGAATGCTGGCCGCGGCCGTGCCCAGCAGCGGTGCCAGCGTGAGATAGGCCACGCGAATCCAATCGGTCGTGGCGCCGAAGCGCACCACCTGGCCGCTAGCGAGGGCCAGGCTCTGCTTGCCGTTGAACACCATCGCCGCCAGCACCATGATGGCGGCATTGACGAAGAATGCGATCGACAGCGCCAGCGTCGAGTCAATGGTGTTGAAGCGGATGGCGCTGCGGATAGAGCGTTCGTCCTTTTCGAACCTGCGGCTTTGCACCAGCGCCGAGTGCAGGTAGAGGTTGTGCGGCATGACCGTCGCGCCAATGATGCCGATCGCCACGTAAGCCATTCCCACCTGGCGCAGGCCGGGCGTGATGAGGGCGTGTCCCATCTCCAGGAAGTGGGGCGTGGTCCGGGGAAGGATGAAGATTTCGATGAAGTAGCAGATGCCGATGGTCGCCACCAGCACCAGCACCACGGCTTCAACCGTGCGGATTCCGAAGCGTTGCAAGGCCAACAGCAGCAGCACGTCCGTGGCGGTGATGAGGACCGCCCAGAACAAGGGGATGTGAAACAGGAGGTTGAGAGCCACGGCGCTTCCCAGAACCTCGGCCAGGTCGCAGGCGCCGATCGCGACCTCGGACAGCAGCCAGTTCGGCCAGCGCGTCCACCTGGGATACCAGTCGCGGCAGCATTGCGCCAGATCCTTGCCTGTGGCCACGCCCAGGCGGGCGGAAATGACCTGCATGAAGATCGCCATCAGGCTGGCCAGCGCAACGACCCACAGCAAGCCGTATCGGAATTGCGCCCCGCCGGCCAGATCCGTCCCCCAGTTGCCGGGGTCCATGTATCCGACGCTCACCAGCAGAGCCGGGCCGATGTAGGCCCGCCACTGCCGCCAGAATCCCGCTTCATGGTGCGGGACTTCAACGCTGCTGTGTATCCCCTCGAGGGAGATGTGGTTCGCAGAAGGAGTTGCCCTGTGCTCTGAGGTATCGGTTTGTGGCGCGAGCGACATCTAGAAAGATCGATCCCGGTTAGCAGCGGTGCACATAAAGGAATGAATATCAGTTAATGCTTTCGCAACTTGGCTTGCGCAACTGGCGCCACCCATACCTTATCCGCCGCCGGACCGCCCACCGAGACCTTGTGTTTGTCGGTTACGAGGGTCATTGTCTGGTCATAGTTGCGCTCCAGCACCTGCAACACGGCTCCCGGACGGATGCCGCGCTCATCGAGGAAGCGCAGTAAGGCGCTGTCGCGCTCGTACATGCTGCTCACCTGGTAGCTCTTGCCCGGTTCGGCCTCCGACAGCAGGCACAGCCCACGCCGTCGCCGGGCCTCGCTCCGTTCCGGGACCACCGGGTTCCCGTGCGGGCAAGTCCTCTCGGGGCCCAGTTTTTCCGCCAGCTTCGCCTCGAACTCCGCCGATACCGCGTGCTCCAGACGCTCGGCCTCGTCGTGCACGCGGTACCACTCCATACCGAAGACTTCCGCCAGCATGCGCTCGATGAGGTGGTGCCGGGTCATGGTTCTCAGGGCCACCTTCTTGCCGGCCGCAGTCAGTTCGACCCGGCCGTCAGCGCGCACCGCGACTAGGCCGTCGCGCTTCAGCCGCCGCAGCGCCATGGTGACCGCCGGCGGGGAAACCGCCAGCCGGTGGGCCAGCGTCGCCGAGATGACGTGCGCACCCTCGCTCTCGGCTTCCAGCACCGCCTTCAGGTAATCTTCCTTTGAAATTGTGATCATGGAACGATGCCTTTGTGGTGGCATCTGAATCCGCAATTATAGCATACTATTAATTATAGTTAATCTAGTGTGGTATAGTGTGGTTCATTTTGTGGGGGCTTTGCGTCAGCGCCAGCCCCGATGTTGGACGCTGTAGTGCTCAAAACGTCGTAACTTCGTCACGTGAATGTGTGACGTGGCTCACAGTTGATCGCTCGGTTACCGCCTAACATTGGTCCATTATGAAAATGAAATTCAATTTCATAGTCAATATTGTTCTGTGGCTTTTGTCTGCCACGCTGGGCTGGAGTCAGGCCACGACGGTGGATAGCACCGCCGTGCCTCCGGCCCGCGCCAGTCTCAGGCTGCAGGGAGTCGTGACCGACAGCAGCGGGGCCGTGATAGCTGGCGCACAGGTGCTGGCACAGCCCGCGGACGCTTCCCCCATTCACGCAGAGACTGACGGAACAGGACACTTCGTCGTGGAAGGGCTTGCCCCTGGCCAGTATCGCCTCGTGGTGAGCGCAACGGGATTCAGGGATGCCGAAGTCGTCGTCACGCTCGGTGCGGAGAGGACGGAGCCGATCACAATTGTTCTCGCCGTGCGGGGTGCGGAGCAAGTTGTGACCGTCGAGGGCTCCGGCATCGATGTGCAAACCGCCGCCAGAGCTCAAACTGATTTGCCGGCGGCGCTGACCGACGCTTTACCGAGCACGCCGGGGACTGGCGGGCTCAGCGCGGCGCTCACGCTCGCCACGCCTGGCGTCGCCGCCGACTCGAACGGCTCGTTTCACCCTTTGGGAGAACATGCGGAAGCCTCCTTCAGTGTAGATGGCCAGCCGATCTCCGATCAGCAGAGCCGAATCTTCTCGAACCAGGTGTCGTTGAACACGCTGGCCTCGGTGAGCGTCATCAACGGCGCTCCCCCCGCCGAATACGGCGACAAGACCAGCATGGTGGTGCGCGCTGCCACCCGCTCAGGACTAGCCGCCGGAAGCCCCAGCGGCGCGGTTTCGCTCGGCTACGGCACCTTCGGAACTGCAACCACGGACGTTTCGCTTCTCGCGGGCAGCGCCAAGATGGGAAACTTCTTCGCCGCCGACGCCGGACGTAGCGGGCGCTTCCTCGACACCCCGGAATTCGTCCCGCTGCACGCGGCCGGCAACGCGGAAAACGTCTTCGACCGCTTCGACCTGCAGCCTACGCCCGCAGATGCTCTGCACTTCAACTTGTCCTGGGCGCGCTCCTGGTTTCAGGTCCCCAACACCTACGACCAGCAGAGCAGCGGCCAGGACCAGCGGCAACTGATGCGCAGCCAGGATTTCGCGGCTGCGTATTCGCATGTGTTCACGCCATCTCTGCTGCTGAGCGCGAACCTTTGGTGGCGCGACGACCATGTCAACTATTACCCATCCCGCGATCTGCTGGACGACCAGCCGGCCACGCTGGCGCAGGACCGCTCGCTGATGAGTATGGGAACGCGCGTGGATGTGTCCTATTCCCGCAAGCACCACAACTTCAAGACCGGCGTGCTGTTGCAATGGACGCCACTCAGAGAATCATTTTCTACCGGCCTCACCGATCCCGGCTTCAACTCCCCGTGCGTGGACCAGAGCGGCACGCCGGTTCCGGATGCGGGTCTCACCGCTAGTCCGCAATGCGCTGCGCAAGGGTATTCTCCAAACCCCGCCTTCCAGCCAAGCCTGCTGCCCTACGACCTCACGCGTGGCGGAACGCTGTTTGTGTTTCGCGGACAGGCGACCATCCGCGAGCAGAGTGCATACTTGCAGGATTCCATGACCTTCGGCCGGCTGGGAATCACTGCCGGCATCCGGGGCGATCGTTACGACGGCATCTCGCAAAGCAGCGCCGCCGAGCCGCGCGTGGGTATCAGTTACCAGGTGCCGCATCTCGGCACCGTGCTGCGTCTCTCTTACGCGCGCTTGATGGAGACGCCCTACAACGAGAATCTCATCCTGTCCAGTTCGACGGGACCGGGCGGCCTTGCCGGCGGGGTCCTCGGCAGCACCAGCGTGGTGCCGCTGGTTCCAGGGCGGCGCAACCAGTTCAACGCCGGCTTCGCTCAGGCCATTGGCCGGAAGATCTCCATCGACGCCGAGTATTTCTGGAAATACACCGATGGCGCGTTTGACTTCAACGTCATTCTCAACACCCCGCTGAATTTCCCGGTGCAGTTCCGCAAAGCCAAGATCGATGGGGCCATGGCGCGCGTCACCCTCGCCGAGACGCACGGCTTTTCCGCTTTCACCATCCTGGGCCACACCCGCTCGCGGCTGTTCAGCCCGGAAATCGGCGGCATCGATTTCGGCACCGCGTACCCCCCGGTCGCCCGCCCGGATCACGACCAGGCTTTTCAGCAGACAACGTTTGTGCGCTACCAGCCCCGGGCGCACGCTCCGTGGGTCGGCATGACCTGGAGGTTCGACAGCGGGCTCGTCGCCGTGGCCGTTCCAGACTACGCCACAGCGCTCACGCTGACCGGGGACGAGCAGGCACAGATAGGTCTGTATTGCGGCTCGGTTTTCGCCACCGTCAGCGCGCCTTTGCGCTCTTGTAACTCGCCCCACTTCGGCGCGACCAGGGTGAACATCGTGCCCCCCGGTACCTACGATCCCGATCGCAACCCTTCACGCATCGTCCCGCGCAACCTCTTCGATCTGGCGCTCGGATGGAATGACATCTGGCATGCGGAGGCCGTGCACCTCGATGCCCGGGTCACCGTGACCAACCTTACTGACAAAGTGGCGCTATACAATTTCCTTTCCAGCTTCTCGGGCACGCATTTCGTCCCGCCAAGATCGTTGCAGGCGGAGATGAAGCTACGGTTCTAGGCCGCGCGCCCGGTGCAAGGCGCAATTGACACCATTGCCCGCTCGCCCCTAACCTTCTCTATTCCGTAGGAGCGGCGATGAAAGTCCTGGTTCTGGGAAGTGGCGGACGCGAGCACGCGCTGGTCTGGAAGCTGCGCCAGTCCCCGCGCGTCACCCAGGTGTACTGCATTCCGGGAAACGGGGGCATCGCGGCTGACGCCGAGTGCCTGCCGGGAGACCTGAAGAACGTGGACAGCCTGGCGCAGACCGCGGCCCGCATCCAGCCCGACCTGACCGTGGTTGGCCCGGAAGTGCCGCTCAGCCTGGGCGTGGTGGATGAATTCAGCCGCCGCGGCTTGCGTATCTTCGGGCCGACGGCCGCCGCCGCGCGCCTGGAATCGAGCAAGAGCTTCGCCAAGGAATTCATGCAGCGGCACCATATCCCCACCGCCAAATACGCGGTATGCGCCTCCGAAGCGGACTTGCGCGATGCACTCCCCTACTTTTCTCCTCCCATAGTCGTTAAGGCCGACGGGCTGGCCGCCGGCAAGGGCGTCGTCATCTGCAAAACCAGGGAAGAAGCGGCGACTGTCGCCGCCGACATGCTCGGCGGTAAAGTGCTTGAAGGTGCGGGGAAGCGCCTCGTACTCGAAGAATGCCTGAAGGGCGAAGAGATTTCTTTTATGGTGCTGAGCGACGGCGAGCGGGTCGCCCCGCTGGTGGCGGCGCAGGACTTCAAGCGCGTGGGTGATGGCGATACCGGCCCCAACACCGGCGGCATGGGATCGTATTCCACTGATGCCCTCCTCGATGGCGAGATGCAGGAGTGGCTGCTCACGCACGTGGTCCGCCCGGTGATTGCGGGCATGAAAGCTGAAGGGTCTCCGTACAAGGGCATCCTCTACTGCGGATTGATGATGACCGCGCGCGGCCCCATGGTGCTGGAGTTCAACTGCCGCTTCGGCGATCCCGAGACGCAGCCGGTGCTGATGCGCATGGAAAGCGATTTGCTCGGCGCCTGTATCGCCTCCATCGAAGGGCGAGTCAGCGAGGGTGACCTGAAGTGGTCACGCGACCCGGCGGTGTGCGTGGTGCTGGCCTCGGGCGGATATCCTGGTTCCTACGAGGTGGGAAAGAAGATCTCCGGCATTGAGGAAGCGGATCGCATCGAGGGCGTGAAAGTCTTTCACGCCGGAACTACGTTACGCGACGGCGCCTTTTACACTGCCGGCGGGCGCGTGCTCGGAGTTACGGCGCGCGGCGCCGATCTCGCGCGTGCCGTTGAGCGCGCTTATGCCGGCGTGGCCAAGATCCACTTCGAGGACATGCACTATCGCAAGGACATCGCCGCCCGCGCGGTGAAGTCTGTTTCGTAGCGCCGCCGTCTCGGCGGCTGTCGCGTGGGCGTCTCGCCCACGCCAGAGAAGGAAAACATGAGCAATAAGCCGTTGGTCTCGATCGTCATGGGTTCCGATTCCGACCTGGAAGTAATGCGCGAGGCCGCCAAGGCGCTCGATGAGTTCGGCATCGCCTACGAGATGGACATCACCTCGGCGCACCGCTCGCCGGCGCGCACCAGCGAGTTCGCGCGCCAGGCCGCCGGCCGCGGGATCAAGGTCATCGTCGCGGGCGCGGGCGGCGCCGCCCATCT
The DNA here is from genome assembly GCA_035542595.1 of Terriglobales bacterium. Lineage (GTDB taxonomy): Bacteria > Acidobacteriota > Terriglobia > Terriglobales > Acidobacteriaceae > JAHFUA01. The sequence goes on along the minus strand of DATKLD010000198.1, from coordinate 10,335 downwards.
GGCGGGCGTAATCGCCGCCGAGACCACGCTGCCGGTGATCGGCGTGCCCATGCCTTCGTCGTCGCTGCAAGGACTGGACGCGCTGCTGGCTACGGTGCAGATGCCGGCCGGCATCCCCGTCGCCACCCTCGCCATCGGCAAAGCCGGCGCGACCAACGCCGGTATTCTGGCAGCGCAAATCCTGGCGCTCAGCGATCCCGCGATTGCCAAGAAATTGGTAGCTCATAAAGAAAAACTCGCCCGCGGGGTGGAAGAGAAATCCAATAGGCTGAAATCGCAGAGCCGATGAACCGAAGCTGTTGGTCGTTAGCGAACACAGGCTTGGGGTTCGCCACCGACAACCGACCACCGACCAACGACAGGGGGTGAACATGTACGGAATCTCGTTTTCCGAGCTGCTGCGTTTTGACGAGCAGGAGACCGACCGCTGGCATCAGTTTCTCGCCAAGCAGCGGCCCGGGGTGCTCGATCTGGGGATCGATCTCGCCGGAGGCGGTACGGTGCGCGATCTGCTGCTGCACATGTTCGCCGTAGAACTGAAATACGCCGAGCGCGTCTCCGGTAGCGCCCTCACGCAGCTTTCCGATCTGCCGACGGGCACCATCGACGAAATCTTCAGCATTGCCACTAAAGCGCAAGGGAAAATGAAGACCTATCTGAAGACGGCTTCGGAAGCCGAGCTGAACGGGAAAATCACCTTCCCCACACTATCGGCCGGAGAGCAGACGGCCACCCGCCGCAAGGTGCTCGGCCACGCGCTCATCCACAGTCTTCGCCACTGGGCGCAGCTCACCACGGAAATGCGCCGCCGCGGCTACAAGACCGACTGGCATCATGATTTCTTGTTCACGGATGGGTTGACGTGAGCGCTTGACAGCCCGAAGAGCGGCATTTGTGTTGAGCACTTATCAACGTGCCTCGGAGTCGAGTGGCGAGTCGGCCCCTGTGGCAGCACGATTCTCTGTTGTGAACCGAATCACGCCGGTTTCATCCGTAAAAAAACTCCGCTGACTCTTGACCAGCCTTTTGATTGGACGGGCGACCACCACGTAGTGCCTGGCAGGTTGATTGGCGGTCGCACGCTCCGCGACGAGGCGGTAGCGATAGCCGTCCTTCTTTCCACTGGCGATCACGGGCTCAAGGAGTCCTGCTCCGGCGGGGCCCAATTCCCTTAGCGTACGTGCGTAACCCTTACTCGGCTCTCCACCCCAGTAGGTGCTCTGGGCAGTGTTAATGGTTCTCAGGTGCAGCACGCACGATTCCTCGTAGGTCTTAGCCAGCTCTTGCTGACTCGGCCCTCCACTTTGCTTGGACTGCATGGCCATCCCCGACAAAGTGAACGCCACCGCGAAGATCGGAGAGGCGACCGCGATGACAAGTCGGACAGAGCAATTCATGTCATCTGATCCCTGCACAAGCCCTTAAAGCTTCAGCTCTTTCAGCCATTCGCGCAAGCTTCCGCCCAGGTCGGGCCGCTTGAGCGCGAACTCGACGGTGGCTTTCAGGAACCCCAGCTTGTCGCCGGTGTCGTGGCGCTTGCCGTCGAAGACGTATCCGAAAATCTTCTCCCGCTGCAGCAGCAGGCGCAGGCCGTCGGTGAGCTGAAGTTCGCCGCCGGCGCCCAGCGGCGTCCGCTCCAGCGTCTCGAAGACGGTGGGCGTGAGCACGTAGCGCCCGATGACCGCGAGCTTGGAGGGCGCTTCTGCGAACTTTGGCTTCTCTACCAGATTGTTGATGTCGTACAGCTTGCCCTTGAATCGCCCGTCTACCGGCCGGCCGTCAATCACGCCATAGGCCGAGATCCCCGGCCCTTCGACCACCTGGGTGGCGATCACTGAAGACTGCGTCTCCTCGAAAACGTCAATCATCTGTTTCAGGCAGGGGACAGGAGCGTCGATGACGTCGTCGGCCAGCAGTACGGCGAAGGGCTCATGGCCCACCAGCTCGCGCGCCATCAGCACCGCGTGCCCGAGGCCCATGGCTTCCTTCTGCCGCACGTAGGCCACGTGGATCATGTCCGAAATCTGGCGCACCACCGCCAGCAGCTCGGTCTTGCCACGCTCTTCCAGCATCTTCTCCAGCTCGTAGCTGACGTCGAAGTGGTCCTCGATGGCGCTCTTGCCGCGGCCGGTGATGATGATGATCTGGTCGCAGCCCGCAGCCAGCGCTTCCTCGACTCCGTACTGGATGATGGGCTTGTCGACCAGCGGCAGCATTTCCTTGGGTTGTGCTTTGGTTGCGGGCAGGAAACGCGTGCCCAGACCGGCGGCGGGGAAGACGGCTTTTCTGACTCGGAGCTTTGGCATGTTGGTTATTCAGCAATCAGCACGGCAGTTAGCACCTGGCCCCTATCGCAAACCGAGACAACTTACCATAACGACCACAAGAAACCTGCAACTAGAAACTTGAGACTGGTTTCTGTTCCCCTGCCAGTTCCACCAGCAGCCGCTTCAGGCGCTCCAGCACCTCTTCCGCCTGGGTCGCCTTGAGAGAGAACTTCAGCACGCCCGCGGGCGAGAACTGCGCCCGAGGCTCGCCGGCGACGAAGCGCGCCAGTTTCTCCGGATCAACGACCGCCTCCTGCGTGAAGCGGATCGTCACCTGGTCGCGGCGGCGGTCGATGGCCGCCACTCCCAGCCGCTGGCACGCCAGTTTGAGCCGGGCGTACTCCAGCAGGTTGCGTACGGCCGCCGGCGGCTCGCCATAGCGGTCGGTGAGTTCTTCGCCCACGTCCTTGAGCTGCGCGTCGCTCTCTACGCCCGCCATGCGCTTGTACATCCTGAGGCGCTGGTTCTCTTCCTTGATGTATTCGGCGGGGATGCGGATGTCGATCCCGAGGTTGAGCTGTACCGCGATTTCCTCTCGCGCAACTTCTCCCTTCATCTCCCGCACCGTGCGGTCCAGCATGCTGGTATAGAGCTCGAAGCCAACCGCGTTGATGTGCCCGCTCTGTTGCCCGCCCAAGAGGTTCCCGGCCCCGCGCAGCTCCAGATCGAGTGCGGCGATCTTGAACCCGGCGCCCAGGTCGGAAAATTCCTTGAGCGCAGCAAGGCGGCGGCGCGCCAGCGGCGTCAGTTCAACGTCGGGCGGAACCAGCAGGTAAGCGTAAGCGCGACGGTTCGAGCGGCCCACGCGTCCGCGTAACTGATAAAGCTCGGAGAGCCCATGGCGGTCGGCGCGGTTGATGATGATGGTGTTGCACAGCGGGATATCGAGCCCGTTCTCGATGATAGTGGTGGCCACCAGCACGTCGGCTTCGTGGCGGATGAACTTCAGCATCACTTTTTCCAGCTCCGCCTCGGACATCTGCCCATGGCCGACGATCACCCGCGCCCGCGGCACGAGCTCCTGCACTTTGGCGGCGATCTCGTAGATCGATTCCACGCGGTTGTGCAGGAAGTACGCCTGCCCGCCGCGTTCCAGTTCGTGCTCGATGGCGGTCTTGATCAGCTTCTCGTCGAAGGCCGCGACCACGGTCTGGATGGCGATGCGGTCTTTGGGTGGCGTCTCGATCACGCTCATATCGCGCAACCCGGTCAGCGACATGTGCAGCGTCCGCGGGATCGGTGTGGCCGACAGCGTCAGCACGTCCACCTCTTTCTTCAGCTTCTTCAGGCGCTCCTTGTGGCGGACGCCGAAGCGCTGTTCCTCGTCAACGACGACCAGCCCGAGGTCGGCGAACTTGATGTCCTTCGAAAGCAGCCGGTGCGTGCCGATCAGGATATCCACCTGCCCGGCCTCAACCTTTTGCACGATTTCCTTCTGCTGTTTGGCGGTGCGGAAGCGGCTCAGCATCTCGATGCGGATGGGATACGCCGCAAACCGCTGTTTGAAGGTCTCGAAGTGCTGGAAGGTCAGGACCGTGGTGGGCGCCAGCACCGCTACTTGCTTGTTGTCGTTTACCGCCTTGAAGGCCGTGCGCATGGCCACCTCGGTTTTGCCATAGCCCACGTCGCCCACCAGCAGCCGATCCATGGGCATTGCCGACTCCATGTCGCGCTTGGCATCCGCGATGGCCTGTTCCTGGTCCGCAGTTTCCTGGTGCTCGAAGGCGTCTTCGAACTCGCGCTGCCAGTCGGTGTCCCGCGCGAACGTGTGTCCCTGGGCCATGCGGCGCTCGGCATAGAGTTTCAGAAGCTCCTCTGCCATGTCCTGCATCGCCTTTTTGACTCGGGCCTTCGTACGTGCCCACGCCGTGCTCCCCAGGTGGCTGAGCGCCGGCTTTTGGCCTTCGGCGGAGCGATATTTCTGTATCAGGTCGAGCCGGGTTAGTGGGACGTAGAGCCGGGCCCCCTCGGCATACTCAAGCAGCATGAATTCGCCGGCCGTATCCCCCTGGGTGATCTCCTTCAGACCCTGGTATTGACCGATTCCGTGTTCCACATGCACTACGTAGTCGCCCACCTGCAGGTCGCGGAAGTCGGATAGGAAGGCCGAAACCTTGGAGCGCGTGCGCAGAGGACGGGTGAGAACGGCCTCGGACTCGTCGAACAGATCGCGTGCCCCGAAGACGACCAGACCGGCCTCGGGCAAAGCCACACCATCGGGTATGTTAGCTGTAACTACAACAGTAGTTGACATCTCCTGGGCGAAGAACGCGGCCTCGTCCAGGTAGCTTTCCCCGCCCGCGCTGGGGGCCCGGCTCCCCAGTCGGAACGGCACGTTATAATCTGCAAAGACGCCCGCCAGACGCTCGACTTCGCCCATCGTGGGGACGACAAAGATGACCCGGTTGCCCTCTGCGGTCAGCTTCTGAACCCCCTCCATCATGGCCGGCATGGAGCCGTGAAAGCGGGTGGTAGGCTGCGATACAAACGACATCTGTAGTAATGTGGCGGGTTCTGTTCCGCTCTCAATTCCGAGGTGTTCCAAGCTGCCTCCGGGCTGGCGCTCGAGCTGGGCTTCCAACTCCTCCGGGGGGAAATAGAGGTCCTCGGGCCGGACCAGCCGTCCAATTCCGGCCCGCTCGTGCGCCTCCCGGACGCGCTCCCACCAGTGCTCTATCTCGCGGTTGAGGTCTTCCGGCTCATCGACTAAGACCGCCGCCTTGGGCAGGAGATCGAAAACACTGGAGGGTGCCCCACCCGAGCCGCTTTTGCTCGGGTGGGGATGTTCAGATACAGGAGCGTAAAGCTCCCATCCGGGAAAAACCGAAACTCCGCCTGCGGCTACAGCTTCGGCCACTGCCGCTTCCGCCCCGCTGATCCGCACGCCGGAGAGCCGTGCATGGATCGCACCCAGGATCTCTTCGGTCACCGGCGTTTCCGCCAGCGGCAGCAGCACGACTTCTTCAACGGGATTGGACGAGCGCTGGCTGACGGGGTCGAACTTGCGCATGGACTCGACCTCGTCACCGAAGAACTCGATGCGTACGGGCCGGTCCATCTCCGGCGAATAGACATCCAGGATGCCGCCGCGCAGGGCGAACTGTCCCGGCATCTCGACCACATCCACTGCGGCGTAGCCGACCGTGCTCAGGTGCCCGACAAGGTGCTCGACATCAATGGTCTCGCCTCGGCGCACCACCCGGGCCAGCTCGGCATAGAAGCCGGCGTCGCGCATGCGCATTAGCGCGGCGCATGCGGGCATGACCACGATGGAAGCCGTGCCCGTCGCAATCTTCCACAACGCGGTGGCGCGTTCTTCTTGAATCTCGGGGTGAGGCGAGAGGTTCTCGAAGGGCAGCACGTCGAAGCAGGGCAGCTTGACCACGGAGCTTGCGGCCGGCCCCCCGGTCAGCTCGCAAAAGGCCTGGACGACCGGCAGCATCTCCTCCGCTGCTCGGTTGTCGCGCACGAGCACCACAAGCGGCCGCGAAGCCAGCCGCGCCAGCATGACCAGATATAGAGATTTGGCTGTAGGAGTGAGCCCAGAGACACCCATCCGCCCCGCGCCGGCTCCGGACCCCGTCTTGAGGTGGCTGGCCGCGCGCGCCAGAGCGTCTGTCTTTTCCACGTCCGCAAAAAGTTCGCGGACGAACGGCAGGACCATGCGGACTTGATTGTAACAGTTGCGGAAGAATGCCCAAGGCTACGTGGAGACGAATACTCCCTCTCGCGAACCTCCTGTGCCGCCCCCAGGCGGGGCTTTGATCGCCGCTTAGATTTCTGCCCCCAGCGCTCACGCGCTGGGCTCAAACAGATTCCGCCCTTGCGGGCTGGTGTCTGGGCTTGTACAGCCTGCGTTAGCACCGGACGGTCGTGGCAGGCAATGCTTGATCGGCCAGGCTGCTATAGTAACTGGTCGCATGCAACCCCGAGCCACCCGCAAGCTCGATCGCTCCCGCCAACTCCAGCAACGCGCGGAAAAGCTTTTTCCCGGAGGCGTCAATTCCCCGGTACGGGCGTTTCGCGCCGTGGGCGGAGACCCTCCGTTCATCGTGAAGGGACGCGGCTCGCGCATGTGGGACGCCGACGGCAACGAGTACATTGACTACGTCTGCTCCTGGGGACCGCTGATCCTGGGCCACGCCGCGCCCGAGGTGGTCGCGGCCATTGAGCGCGCCAATCGCGATGGCGCGAGCTTTGGCGCTTCCACGCCGCTGGAAGCCGACCTCGCCGAAGCCGTGCTCGAAGCTTTCCCGGCGATGGAGAAGCTGCGCTTCGTCAGCTCGGGCACCGAGGCCACCATGTCGGCCATCCGCCTGGCCCGCGCGGTGACAGGGCGCAAGTACGTCATCAAGTTCGAGGGCTGCTACCACGGCCACACCGACGCGCTGCTGGTGAAGGCCGGCTCGGGCGTCGCGACCTTTGGCATCCCCGGCTCGGCGGGCGTGCCGGAGGAGTTTGTGCAGTTCACGCTGGCGCTGCCCTACAACAACATTGACCGCGTCAATGACGCGTTCAAAAAGCTCAAGGGTGAGATCGCCTGCGTGATCGTCGAGCCGGTGGTCGGGAACATGGGATGCGTGCCGCCGGCGCCGCAGTTTCTCGACGGCCTGCGCTATCTGACCTCGCGAGACGACGCCCTGCTGATCTTCGACGAGGTGATGACCGGCTTCCGCCTGGCCTTCGGCGGCGCACAGGAGCTCTACGGCACGCGTCCGGACCTGACCACGCTGGGCAAGATCATCGGCGGCGGCTTGCCCGTGGGCGCTTACGGTGGACCGGCTGAGTTCATGGACCAGGTGGCGCCGCTCGGCCCCATGTACCAGGCGGGGACGCTCTCGGGCAATCCGCTGGCCATGGCTGCGGGCCTAGCCACACTGCGGCACCTGCGCGACAACCCCGAACTCTACGGACGCCTCGACCGTGCCGCGGCGACGTTGGTGGATATGGTCGCCGACGCCGCGCACCAGGCCGGCGTCGCAGTAACGGCCAACCGCGTCGGGTCAATGTTCACCTGGTTCTTCACCGGCGATCCGGTGACGGACTGGGATTCAGCGGCGAAGTCCAACCCGGCGCTGTTCGGAAAATTCCACCGCGCCATGCTGGAGGAAGGCATCTGGCTTCCGCCCTCGCAGTTCGAAGCCGCCTTCCTCTCCGCCGCCCACTCCATGGACGACATCAGTGAGACGGTCGAAGCCGCGCGCAAAGCCTTCGCTGCGATCAAGGCATAGCGAGGAACGAGGCAGGAAGCAGGAGGCAGGAAAATCATCCACTTCCCACTTCCTGCTCCCTGCATCCTGCCACCTGCCTCCCGGCTTTTCAGCCGACGACCGACGACCGAAGGCCGACGGCGCTCCTCATCATCTCCGTTACGCTCACGAACTGATATCCCTGATCCTTGCAGCGCCGAATCAGCCGGTCCGTGGCTTCGACCGTCCTGGCGCGGTCGGCGCCCATGCGAACGTGGCCGCCGTCATGCATCAGGATCACGTCGCCGCCGCGGATGCGCTCGGCGACGCGCCGCTCGATGGCGTCCGCGGTGTAGATCCTCCAATCGTTCGAGCTGACCGTCCACATCACCGGCTCAAGCCCGAGTTTGCGGCTGACGCCCAGAACGTGCGGCAGGCGCGCGCCAAAGGGCGGACGCCACAGCCTCGAATGCTCACCCACGGTATCCGCAAGGACCTTCCCGCACTGTTCGAGTTCGTTGCGCACGCGTGACGGCGAGCAGAAAATCAGGTTGGGGTGATTGAAGGTGTGATTGCCGATCACGTGGCCAGCGCGCGCCACCTCGCGCGCGATCTCCGGCTTCTCTGCCACGAAGCGTCCGATCATGAAGAAGGTCGCCCGGACCTCATGCCGCGCCAGCACTTCCAGCAGGCGGAGCGTGTGCGGATCGTTGGGGCCGTCGTCGTAGGTCAGCGCGAGCTGCCGCGAGCCGCGGCCCGCGCCCAGATAGGTCCGCCCGTAGAGCTGCGAGCGCGGCGAGTAGGCAGCATAGCTCGCGTAGCCAAGAGCGGCAGCGCCGATGAGGAATCCGAACATTGCCGCAATTCTAACTGGCTCTTGGCTTTTGGCTCCTAGCTTTTGGTTTCTCCGTGCCCTCTGTGTCCTCTGTAGTTTTCATTTTTCTGTTTACTCAACCCGCAATTGCACGCGGCGCTCGCCCGCGCTATGCTCGCGGTACTGGATCATGGCCAACTTTTTCGAGCTCCCCCGTTACATCGCCATCGAGGGCCCCATCCGGGTGGGCAAGACGACGCTGGCCAACATCATCGCCGAGCGCCTGCACGCGCAGCGCGTGCTCGAGCCCGAGGACAACCCCTTCCTGCGCGCCTTCTACGATGGCGAGCGCGGCGCCGCCTTCCAGACCCAGTTTTCGTTCCTCGTCGAGCGCTACGAGCAGTTGCGCGCGCTTGAGGCCGGGCCCAACTCGCACAAGACCATCATCGCCGACTACATCTTCGAGAAGGACAAAATCTTCGCCTGCGTCAACCTGACCGACGCCGAGTTGGCCGTTTACAACCGCTATTACGAGATCTTCCGCGAGCAGGTACCGACGCCCGACTTGGTCATTTATCTGCAGGCCACGCCCGAGGTGCTGAAGAAGCGCCTGCGCAAGAAGAAAGCGCCGAGCGAAGTAGCGATCCACGAGGACTACATCGGTGAGGTGGTGAAGGCTTACGAACACTTCTTCTTCCACTACAGCGCGTCCGACCTGCTGGTGATCAACACCTCGGACATCGACTTCGTGGAGCGCCACGAAGATTTGCAGCAGCTTCTGCGGCGCCTGACTGAGCCGATCAAGGGCACGCAGTACTTCCTGCCGCTGGGGGCGGAATCGGCGAGCGCTTGAAAGCGAGGGAGTTAGGGAGTAGCGAGTAGGGAGTAGCAGAACCGAACCGGGCCCCTACTCCCTACTCGCTCCTCCCTACTCCCTTTTATCTTGCCTCCTGCCCATCGCTGTAGCATCCTATATCCCGTAACAGGCTGTATCCGCCGATGGGCGGAGCGGCACTGGAGGTCCCGTGAGCGTTACCTCGATCAATTCCTCTCCGAGAATCACCACCACCACCCTCTTAGAGAAGAAACAGCGGCGCGAGCCGATCACTGCTCTCACCGCCTACGACTACCCCAGCGCGCGCCTGGTGGACGAAGCCGGCATTGACGTGATCCTGGTCGGAGACTCGCTGGCCATGGTCATGCTCGGGTACGACAGCACCATGCCGGTCACCATGGACGAGATGCTGCACCACGTCCGCGCCGCGCGCCGGGGCGTGAAGCACGGCATGCTGGTCGCCGACATGCCCTATGGCTCCTATCAGGTCAGCCACGAGGAGGGCCTGCGCAACGCCGCCCGGTTCGTGAAGGAAGGCGGCGTGGAGGCGGTGAAGCTCGAAGGCGGCGAGAAGCGCGTGGAGTTCATCCATCGCCTGCGCGACGCCGAGATCCCTGTCTTCGGCCACATTGGCCTGACGCCGCAATCGGTCCACACTATGGGCGGATACAAGGTGCAGGGCAAGACGCTCAGCGCCATTGAGCAGCTCATGCGTGACGCCGTGGCGCTCGACCGCGCCGGCGTCTGTGGCATGTATCTGGAAGGCATCCCGCGCGAGGTCGCAGCCATGATCACCGCCGAGGTCAAGGCGCCGACCATCGGCATCGGCGCCGGTCCGGACTGCGACGGCCAAGTGCTGGTGTTCCACGACATCCTCAACCTGACCTTCGCTCCGCCGGCCAAATTCGTGCGCCGTTATGGCGATGCCGCCACGCTGATCTCGAACGCAGTGAAGGCGTTCAAGCACGACGTCGAAACCGGCGCGTACCCGGCGGACGAGGAGTCGTACCACCTGCCGAAAGAAGCGCGTTCGACCATCGAGACCGTGGTGGAGCACAAGCACGCGGCCCGGAGCCGCCGCGAGGTGGTTTAACCAAGGAGCTTGCGCCAAGACTACTTTCCTGTTGGGGCCTCGTTCCAGATGGCGCGGGCCACGCGCCAGTATCCGTC
>DATKLD010000197.1:0-3288 GCA_035542595.1 Terriglobales bacterium | reverse complement strand
AATGCCCTCCTGCATGCCGGCGGTCGCCATGATGATCTTGAATACTGAGCCGGGGGCGAGCTGCGCCTGGATGGCTTTATTCAGTAGCGGCTTGCCCGGGTCGGTCACGAGGCGATTCCACTCGTCCCGCGAAACGTGTACCGCAAAGGCATTGGGATCAAACGCGGGCCGGCTCACCATCGCCAAAATTTCTCCCGTGCGGGGGTCCATAGCGACGATTGCGCCCGGCCTGCCTTCCATCGCCAGTTCCGCCGCAATCTGCAGGTCAAGGTCGATCGTCAGCTTGAGCTGCTTGCCGGGGACCGCCGGCACGTCCTTGAGCGTGCCGACTTCTTTGCCGCGGCTGTTGACGATCACCTGCCGCGAGCCGTTCTGGCCCATCAGAATATCGTTGTAATACTGCTCGACGCCCGACATGCCCACGATATCGCCCGGATTATAGAGTTCCCATTGCGGCTGGGTGAGCATGTCTTCGCTGACCTGCCCCACATAGCCGATGACGTGCGCCATAAAGCCGCCCTTGGGATAGAGGCGGCGATGCACGGTGATGATGTCGAGCTCGGGGAGGTCGGCACGATGGGATTCGATGAAGGCCAACTCATCGGGCGTAATGTCATCTTTGAGGAACAGCGGCTGATAGCCGGGAACCGACTTCATATGATCCAGACGCGCTTTGAGCTCATCCGGCTCCATGTGCAGGCCCTGGGCGATTTTATCGGCGTCGGCCAAGAGGTCGCGGTTCTGGTCGCGCAGCAAAAGGACGGAGAACGAAGGGTAGTTATCGACGATGATGCGGCCTTCACGGTCGAGTATCTTGCCGCGGGGCGCGAGAATGGGGACCTGCTTGATGCGGTTCTGCTCGGCGAGATTTGCGTAGTATTCGCTTCGCGCCACCTGCAGACGCCACAAACCGAAAGCGAGAAAAAGAAAGATCGCCAGCAGTATGTACTGCACTGCGGTCAAACGGAACGGCGATACTTTTTCCTCGCGGCCAAGCATGAGCTACAGACAAACCTATGCGGTCGTTGCAACCGGCTTCGCTATGGCGAAGCCGGCCCTACAGCCCGCGCAGACACCTGCGCACACCATCACCACCACGTCTTGCCTGGGAGAGGGTTCCACAACCGACATGCGACTGGCTGAACGGCACAAGCCCTTGGTGACTATTGTAAGGCCTATTGTCACTGCGGGATGGGAGAAATCCGGGAAGGTAGCGGCTTTTCGCTTTTCGCTTGCCCAGGAGAAGGAAGGCGACGGCCTCGGGGGCTGCAGCCCGCTCGGAGTGAAAGAGAGAAACAACTGGTACGGCGCAGCTCAAGCTGCGCCCCTTCCAAACACGGCCGAAAGTGAGTTTTCCCCAGCCTGTTAAGTCGTGGCCTGATACTAGACGGTGTTGTCGCAGTTTGTGGCCATTCGAGTCCCATTCTTTTGCTTCGCAAAAGGATGGGCCACCCAGACCCGCGGCGGGCGAAAAGCGAATGGCGCAGAGCGGCTTTATTTCTGCTTAAACCGGTCGAGCAGGTGATAGACAAAGACCCCCACCACCGCATTCGCCAGGCCGGCGATGGCGACGTGGCTCCAGCTCCAGACCAGCGGCTGGCGGAGCAAGCCGCGGCCTACACCGAAATAGATGGCGTCGTGAACGACGAGGAAAATGTAGGTAATGAGGAAGCGCGTGCCGGGATTTTCGACGTCAATTTTGACGCCGAGCGAGGACGCCGCGTAGCCGATGATCGTGTCCGTGATGCCGAACATTCCGATGGGATGCGACGGCCCGCCGAGCGAGTCCTGGAGCAGTCCGATGATGGCGCCGGTGATGCATCCCGTGACAGGATTGCGCCGGGCCACGGCGAAAAAGATAACCACCATCATAGGCAAGTCGAGCACAGCCAGCCAGCGCAGCTTGGCGGTTACGAACGCCTGCAGGAAAATCGCGACGAGTGGAACGAAGATGGCGGCGGCCCAACTGAATTCGTAAACCGCAACCTGCTCACGCGATACCAGGCTGCCGCGAAATGGGGTGGCGCGCGCGTTCATTGGGGAACAACCTCAGGCGGCTTGGCGGCGGGCGGCTGCGTATTCGCTGGTGGCGTGCTGACCGGCGGCTTGCGGACCGGCTTGGTGGCATTCGTAGCCGCTGCTGCGGGATTCGCGCCGGCCGCACTTTGGCCGGCGGGCTGCGGTAGCGTTGCCCCACGGCCCGCTCCAGCGCCGGCCTGATTGGCCGGCCGAGAGGCTGTGCCTCCGGTTGGACTCGCAGTGGCGGGCTTGGTGGCAGCCGTGCCGGCAGGGACAGAGGTGCGCGTGCCGGCCGCGGTATTGGGCGCACCGGCATTCTGCGTAGTTCCGGTGGTTGTGGCTGGCGCACCTGTCCCAGCAGCGCCCGCTGCCGGAGATGTGGCACCGGGTTGCGGAACGGGATTTCCGTTGGCGTCCACCGGTTGCGCGCTCGGCACCCCGGGCAACCGCTCGCTCAGGATGTCGGAGGCGCGAATCGGCCCCAAGTCTGTCGCGTCGGGCAGTTTGTACTCTACCTTGGTGATGACCAGCACTTCCTCGAGGCGATTGAGCCGCGCCGACGGCGTCACGCGGATGTTGAGAAAAAGGTCTTTGCCCGGCTCAACGGCGGCGACTCTGCCGATATCGAGTCCTTTGGGAAAAATGCGATCGCCGCCGCTGGTGATGACGACTTCGCCGGGCTTCACCGGCTCGTCGGCCATGATGTATTGCAGCGTGGTAGTACCATTGGGCGCGCCCTTGAGAATGCCCTGCAGGCGCGAGTCTTTCAACGCTGCGCCAACTCCACTCAATTGATCGTTGATGGGCAGCACCTGCGCGGAACCCGACGACACCTGCACGATCTTCCCCACGATGCCGGTTGGCGTAATGACCGCCATGTCCGGCTTGAGCCCATCGTCGGAACCTTTGTCGATGTAAAGCAGGCGCGATTGGTCGTTACCGCTGGTACCGATGACCTGCGCCGCCACCGTGTTCTCGACGTACTGCTCTTTGAACTGAAGCAGCGTTTGCAGGCGGCGCGCCATGTTGGCGTCTTCGGTGAGCCGAGTCTGCTCCAGCTTCATGCGCTCAATCTGGTCGCGCAGGTCGGCATTCTCGCCCCGCACGCCGCGGAGCCAGACGTAGCCCGTCCACTTGTCGTGAATGAAGTTCTGGGTGTGGACCACGGCTTTCTCAAACGGAGTGACGGCGGCGATGGCCCAGACACGGATGAGGCGGATGTCTCCTTCTTGGGTGGGACGCTTGACCTGCACGGCGAGGCCAATGAGC
>DATKLD010000196.1:0-15750 GCA_035542595.1 Terriglobales bacterium | reverse complement strand
CACGGCTGCGGCCCTGGCCAGCGAGAACAAAGTGCTGGCGCATCCCGCATCGGTGGATTCGATCACCACCTCGGGCAACAAGGAAGACTACGTTTCGATGGGAATGACGGCCGCGCTCAAGCTGAAGCGCATCCTGACCAATGCGACCAACGTGCTGGCCATCGAAGCCATCGCCGCCGCCCAGGCGCTCGATTTCCTTGCTCCACTTATGACCAGCGCCCGCGGCCAGAAGGCGGTTGCCGCGATACGTTCGGTGTGCGCGCCCGTGGAGCGGGACCGCGTGCTCGCACCTGATTTTGCACGGGTAGCAGAGTTGATTGCAGCGGGAAAGCTGGCGGAGGTGTTGCGCTGATCGTATGGCACGCGACCTGAGCCTACGGACGAACGACGGGCCGGCCCAGCACGACAGCTATCCGTTCGTCAGTTGATGACCTGCAGCTTGTGCAGGTTCGTCAGGCGGCGATTCGTATTCTCCAGGAAATCAAGCCGCCTCCTGAGTTCCAACCCCAGATGAATTTCGTCCGTGATGTTGTCCCGCTCATCCATGACAACCGCAACGACATTGGCGATACCGCCCTCTCCGGGGCAACGCCCAGCCCACTTTTCCAATCCTTCGCACCAAGTATTTTTCCTGAGCCGGTATGACCGCCTTACCTCATCGTTAATCGAGGAAAGGCTGCTCACATATTCACGAACCAGAGGCAAGAGAGGCACATCTTTCCCGTGGCTAGCCTCAAGTTCATCCAAAACAAGCTTCTGAAATTTTGGATCGGACCGGAGGTATTCAACTAACAACGATGGAGAAACATAGCTAAGCAACCTCTCCTCCTCCTCCGTCTGGCCGGAACCAACCCACCTAAAGCCAAAACTGATACTCTGCGACGGTAAACCATAGTGTTGTGCGTAATTGCGCAACGCCTCGATCACCCTGTAGCTTAGCGAACGCTCGCGCTCAGCATCAAACAAATGGCGGATGGCATCGCGCTCTGCCCCGGTGCATCCGGGAATGGAACACACATGACGCTTCGTATGGTCGATAAAGGCGCGCGCGGATGATAACAAGTTCGCGGTCATCCTATTTATGAACCTGTGGTCTTGGTCCCAGTGGGCACGTTCTCGTTTTTTAGGAGCGCGTACAAATGACTCGACAGCAAGCGACAGCGCTGCCTTTTCAAGATCGATGTAATTGCTGAGCAGAATGTCATAGTCGCTCTCTATCAGCAACAAACTAACCAAAGCCTTCGTGGCATCACGGATCGATTCAAAATCGATGCGTTCGATAGGCACCACGTTCTTGGGGCCAGGGGCCAGGCGAGTTATTCCGTATTTCATGCGTTGTCAGGATACGCGTGCTTAGCGCACGGCGGCCAGCCTAGGAATCAGCCCGCCAGCCCCAACTCCCCGGCAATCCCCTTCATCGCCTCGATGCAAAACGCGATGTGCTCATCGAGGTCCACGCCCAGTTCCTGCGCGCCCTGGATAATGTCCTCGCGGCTGACGCTGCGGGCGAAGGCCTTGTCCTTCATCTTCTTGCGCACTGACTTCGCGTCGACCTCGGCCAGCGATTTGCCCGGCTTCACCAGCGCGGTCGCGGTGATCAGGCCGGCAAGCTCGTCGCAGGCGAACAGCGTCTTCTCCATGTTGCTGACGCGCGGGACGCCTGAGTACTGCGCGTGCGAGAGGATGGCGCGGCGGATCACCTCCGGCCAGCCGCGCTCTTCCAGAATTTTGTTGCCAACGAAGGGGTGTTCTTCGGGCGTGGGATGTTTTTCGTAGTCGAAATCGTGGATCAGCCCGGTCACGCCCCAAATTGATTCGTCCTCGCCGAACTTGCGGGCGTAGGCGCGCATGCAGGCCTCGACGGCGAGCGCGTG
This sequence comes from Terriglobales bacterium, assembly GCA_035542595.1. Taxonomy (GTDB): domain Bacteria; phylum Acidobacteriota; class Terriglobia; order Terriglobales; family Acidobacteriaceae; genus JAHFUA01. The sequence continues at coordinate 13,876 of DATKLD010000196.1, read as the reverse complement.
CTTGCGCAGGTTCTCGGATGCAGTGAACTCGGTTAGTAAACTCCACCCCGCCTGGCGGTCACTCATAAGATCGTACCTGTCTTCTCCATGTTTTCTCCGATTAACTTACGGTATTGCAGGCAACTTATGCTTGTTTTTAACCAAAATTTTCTTGACTTCCACAGGTATGTTCCCACAAAGTACGCTTCAAGGCTGCACCCATTTTAGGTCATGGTGGGCTGCACTGGTTTTTGGGCCCTGGTAGGCGACCTGCCTGCTCTGGCATCTCGCGCACCATAGATGGCAACGACACTCGCCCCGGTTGATTCACGAGAGGTAGTGCGCTGCGACCGCTGTCACCTGGTTCAATTCCGGACCACCAACAATCTTTGCAGGAAATGCCGCACTTCGCTGGACAATGAGGAGCCGCCGGCAATCCTGGCGCCGCCGGTGGCAGCAGCCGAGCCCACGAACGGCAACGGCCATGCTCACCTGCAGATCGCGTCCGCCATCCGCACGCTGCGCCAGCGGGGGGGCTTGAGCCAACGGCAACTGGCATTGCGCATGCAGGTGCCGCGCACCTACGTCTCCAAGATCGAGAACGAAAAGGCAACGCCCACGCTCTCGTCGCTGGAACGGCTGGCGCGCGCGCTGGAAGTCACCGTGCCGGATCTGCTCAGCGGCGGCGACCGCGCCCGCCAGGACGAGATCCGCGAATTGATGCGCGACGACCTGGTGGCGCAACTGGTGCCCTTCCTGGCGACGCTCGACGCCATGCAGAAGGCCAGTATCCTGAGTCAGGTGCGGGACTTGACTTTACGTCCGCGCCGGCACGCCTAGCCACCCCTGCGGGAAAGATCGTGCGTGCCGGCGTCGGGCTCCGGTGCAGAAGGTTTCTCCCTCCCCCCAATTGGCCGGGGCGATTGCCCCGGCCTTTTTTCAGATGGGTCCCGATTTACTCCACTTTCATTGCGCTGAAAAGACCGCTATGCTAGTTATAGATTTCCGAGGTAGCCTTGCACACATCCGCAGGATTGGACCGCAAAGAGTCTGAGGTCTACGCCAAGCTCGATCCCAAACGGCTCCCGCGACACATCGCGATCATCATGGACGGCAACGGGCGCTGGGCCCGGCAGCGCCACCTGCCGCGCATCGCCGGACACCGCGCCGGCGTCGCGTCGGTGCGCTCCACGGTAGAGACGGCCGCCCGCATCCACCTGCCGGCGCTCACACTCTACGCATTTTCTTCCGAGAACTGGAAGAAGCGCCCGGCCAGCGAGGTGGACTTCCTCATGCGTCTGCTGCAGCGCTACCTGAAGGCCGAAGTCCCCACGCTGAATAAGAACAACATCCGCCTGGAATACATCGGCCGCCGGCAGGAACTGCCGGAGGCGGTGCAGGAGCGCATGGAATGGGCCCGGCAGGCGACGGCGAAGAACACCGGCATGGTGCTGTCGCTGGCACTGAACTATGGCGCGCGTATGGAGCTGGTGGATGCCTTCAACGCCATCGTACACGCGGCGGCCAATAACGGCGGGTTGCGCCACCTGAAGATCGACGAGGAACTCATCGACCGCCATCTCTATACCCGTCACCTGCCCGATCCCGACCTGGTGATCCGCACCTCGGGCGAGATGCGGCTCTCGAATTTCCTGCTGTGGCAGGTGGCCTACGCCGAGATCTACGTCACCCCAACGCACTGGCCGGACTTCCGCGGGCACCATCTGTTGGAAGCCATCGCCGAGTACCAGACGCGCGAGCGGCGCTACGGCGGCCTGGGCAACGGACACGGCGCGCTACCGTGATCAAGCGCGTCGCGACCGCGGTCGTCCTTATCCCCATCGTTTTGCTGATCGTCTTCCGGGCTCCGCTGTGGCTGTTCGCGGCGGTGCTCGGCCTGATCGTGCTGATCACCACCCGCGAGTACCTGGGCCTGGCCGACGCCTATGACATCAAGCCGGCGAGGCTACTCACCTATTTGTTCACGGTCCTTTTATTCGCCAGCCTGGTGGCGGCGTTCGGGGCAGAAGCAATCTTGAGCAGGCTGCCGGCGGCGGTGTTGCTGCGCGGTATCGCGCCGAAAGAGCACCCGCACATTTTCTTCGCGCTCAATGCCGCTTCCCTGGCAAGGGACTCTCTGCTGCTTGCTGCACTCCTGTTCCTTGTGGCGGTGATGAAGCGTGAGGACCTGCGCTCGACCTTGCCTGGAGCCGCCGCGTCCGCTTTGGGGCTTACCTACATCAGCCTACCTTTCCTGCTGCTGATGAACGTGCGGGCCCGAGCGGCGGGAGCGTTCTATGTGTTTTACCTGCTGGTGGTGGTGTGGTTCGGCGACATTCTTGCTTTCCTGGTTGGCCGGTCGGTGGGCAAACACAAACTTGCTCCCCGAGTCAGCCCCAACAAGAGCTGGGAAGGCACGGTAGCCTCTCTGGCCGGCGCCACCGCGCTGGGAACTCTCGTTCTGGCCAACGCCAGCACGATCGTAGGATTCCTCCGGAATACGAACCTGCTGCCGGCACAGCAAGGTAGCATCTTGAGCGTCGGTCCCTATCCACCTCCCATGCCGCTTTGGGTATGCATCCTGCTGTCAGCGGGGCTGAATGTGGCGGCCCAGCTCGGCGATCTCGCTGAATCCATGCTGAAGCGCGGCGCCGGAGTCAAGGATTCCGGCTCTCTGCTTCCCGGCCACGGAGGCATGCTGGACCGCATCGACGCGCTGCTCTTCGCCGCGCCGGTGCTGTGGTACTATGCGCAGATTGCCGCCATCTTAGGTCCCCGATAGTCCGTCTTCATGAAGCGCATTGCCATCCTGGGTTCCACCGGCTCGATCGGACGCAGCACGCTGAGCGTGGTAGAAGCCCATCCGGAGCGGTTCTCCGTCGTCTCGCTCGCAGCCGGCAGCAATGTGGAAGCGGCCTTGGAGCAGGCCAAGAGCTGGCGACCGCGCGTGATCTCCATGGCCACGGCGCGCGCTGCCGATGAGCTTGCCCGCAGGCTGAAACGCGCGGCCTGCGATGACGTCGAGGTCGTTGGGGGCTCGGCGGGCGCGATACGCGTCGCCACCCATCCCGACGCGGACTTCGTGGTCAGCGCCATCGTAGGCGTGGCGGGCCTGGAAGCAACCTACGAAGCGGTGCGCGCGGGCAAGAGCGTCGGCCTGGCAAACAAGGAATGCCTGGTCGCGGCGGGAGAGCTGATCACTGCCGAAGCGAAGAAGCACGGCAAGCCGCTTCTGCCCATCGACAGCGAACACAATGCCGTCCACCAGTGCATGCGCGGCGGGCGCCTTGAAGAAGTCCAGGCGGTCTGGCTGACGGCCTCGGGCGGCCCGTTCCTCGACACCCCAGCCTCCCGCTTTCCGCGCATCACGGTAGAGGAAGCGCTGGCCCATCCCACCTGGAAGATGGGCCGGCGCATCACCATCGATTCCGCCGCGCTGATGAACAAGGGCTTCGAGGTGATCGAGGCCTGCCGCCTGTTCGGCCTGCCGCCCAGCCGGGTGAAGGTGATCGTGCACCCGCAGTCCACCATCCACTCGTTGGTGGAGTTCGTGGATGGCAGCATCCTGGCGCAGCTTTCAGTCACTGACATGCGCCTGCCCATTCTTTATGCCCTTACCTGGCCGGAGCGCATTCCGTCCACTTTCCGTTACTCGGTCAGTGACTTACGTCATCTGGATTTCCGGGAGCCTGACATGCAAAAGTTCCCCTGTCTGGCCCTGGCCTATGAGGCCGCCGAAGCCGGGGGCTCGAAGACCGTGGCGCTGAACGCCGCCGATGAGGTGGCGGTGGCCGCGTTCCTCGACGGATTGATCGGATTCGATGAGATCCCTCGGGTCATCCGCGACGTAGTCAATGAAACCCGCGCCCGGCATCCTGAATCTATCAAGGAGGTGCTCCTGATAGACGCCCAGGCCCGGCAATTGGCCCGGGACAGGGTCCAGCACTCGAAATCCAGAAAGGCAGGCACGCGCCGTCCCGTTGTAGCAAAATAGAAGCGGGACCGTTTCCCTCATGTACAACGCTTTTACCATCCTCTGGGCCGTGGCCCTGGTGCTCGGGATTCTTATCCTGATCCACGAGCTGGGCCACTTCGTTACCGCCAAGCTGTTCGGCGTGCGCGTGGAAGTTTTCTCCATCGGCTTCGGCAAGCGCCTGCTCGGATGGCGCAAGGGCGACACCGATTACCGCATCAGCGCATTGCCGCTCGGTGGCTACGTCAAGATGGCGGGCGAAAACCCCATGGAAGCGCGCACCGGCGACCCCGGAGAATTTGTTTCCCATCCGCGCTGGCAGCGGTTCATCATCGCGGCGGCGGGTCCGGCCATGAACATCCTGCTGGCCATCGCCCTCCTCACCGGCGTGTTCATGGTGCGCTACGAGCATCCCTACTTCCTAGACCAGCCCGCGGTGATCGGCTGGGTGCTGGAAAATTCGCCGGCATCCAAGGGGGGATTCGAAGCCGGCGACCGCATCGTGCGCATCGGCAACACCCAATCACCCACCTGGGAAGACGTGGAAGCTAAGCTCATGCTCAATCCGGGGCAGCCGCTGGATGTCGCCATCCAGCGCGGCGGGCAGATCCTGCAGAAGACCATCGTCCCCGATAAGCAGGGTCCGGAGGACTACGGCGCGCTCGGCGGCTGGATACCCCAGGAACCTAATATTGTCACGCAAATCGAGCCCGATATGCCGGCGGCCAAGGCGGGCATGAAGGTCGGAGACGAGGTCGTGGCGGTCAACGGCGTGACCATGCGCTCCATGCGGGCGCTCATCCACGCTCTGCAGCAGAACCAGGGCAAGCCGCTCGACGTCGCGGTGACGCGCAATGGCCAGGAGCTGCACTTCAACGTGACCCCCGTGCTCTCCCACAACGCGCACGGCGGCGAACAATGGCGCATGGGATTCATCTCCAACCCGGTGCACGTGGACAAGCTGGGCTTTGCCGACGCTTTCGCCAAGTCCATCGAGACCAACAAGCGCTACTCGGTGCTGATCCTGGAGCTGGTGCGCCAACTGGTCGCCCGCAAGGTTTCGATGAAGCAGATTGACGGCCCCATCGGCATCGCGCGCGCCTCGGGCGAAGCTGCCCGCCAGGGCTGGATGCCGCTGCTGGCGCTGATGGCCGCCATCAGCCTCAACCTCGGCATCTTCAACCTGTTCCCCATTCCCATCATGGACGGCGGCGTAATCCTGCTGCTGGCCATCGAGAGCGTGATGCGCCGCGACATCAGCATGAAGATCAAAGAACGCATCTACCAGGCGGCGTTCGTCTTCCTCATCCTGTTTGCCGTGGTCGTGATCTACAACGATATCGGCAAGGCGTTGCCGGGACTGGCGAAGTTTTTGCCGTGACGGCGCCGGAACAACTTAAAGCGTGTAACAAAACCCTCCCAAGACTGGCAAGCCACTCCTGAAGGCCGGTGCGCCACGGTTACCTTCCGGATTGCCGAATACTCTCCAAGGGGCGGCTTCGACCCGTCCCCGGGCTCGGCGCCCCGCGGCGACGCAATTACAATAGAAGTGCGATGCAAAAGACCCTGATCATTCTGACCGTCGCGGCTGTCTGTCTGAGCGGCTGCAAGAAATCCACGGCTCCCTCCGGCTCCACTGCGAAGACGGGCGATGCGGTGCAGCAGAAGCTGCAGGAACTTGCCGGGAGCGCCGCCACCGATTGCGGGCGGTTCCAGTCGCGGGCGCAGGAGCAACTGAAGCCTGCCGGCGATTGCGCCATCCAGGCGGCGCAGAGCAGACATCCCTTCTACGTAGCGTACGACATGCCTGGCCTGACGGTGGGTGTTTCGGGTGACGCCGCCGGAAAACTATACTTTGTTCAAGCGGAACAGCCCCAGAACGCCCAACCTGGCGTGAAGGCCGCGATCCAGAGTGGCCCTTGCCCGTCCGAGTTGCGGGTCGCGCAGAGTGGGCGCGTCACGTGCTTCGCCGCGGGCACGATGGGCCCGGGGACGCACGGCGGCATGACCATGCCGCCCATGGGCATGGAAAATCCGCACGGCGGGATGAGTTTGCCTCCGACGGGCACGCCCAACCCTCATGGCGGTAAGAAGGCAGCCCCGCCGCCTGACAAAAACTAATCAGGGATTGCGATGGACTCTGATGCGGAATCGGAGACCTGAGCCCGGCCCATAATCCCTATGGTTATTTCTGCTTTACGACCAGCTCACCGTTTTCCACCCGCACGTCGCTGACGAAATCCGGGAGTTTTAGGCGGTCCTGCTGTTCCAGCATTTTCTTCTGCAGGGCATCATTGACCAGCGACACTGGCACGTTCAGGTCTCCCACCTTGAATTCCGTCGGCTCAAAGGTTGCATATCCGTTTTTCGAGCCCAGATGGCCTGCTACGGTGACGTAGGTCTTTTTCCCGGCCACTTCGGTTACGAATTGGCCGCGGACTGTGTCGCCTTCAAAACTGATGATCGGTTCCTGAATGTTGGCCTGCTCAATGGCACCCGGCGCCGCGGCAGCGGACGTGTCAGCCGAAGGGCCAGCGGCACTGGGGGCCCTCCCCTGCGCCGGCGAACCCGGCGTTGCTCCGCTGGCCTGAGCGATGGCAGCCCGAACCTCATCCGCAGTCAGGCGTACCTCAGACCCGGTTTGGCCCTGGGCCTGGGCCTGTTCCAACTGGCTCACTTTGGCTTGAAAGGACTGGGCGTTGGCGGCGACCGCAGCCGGTGTTTGCGGCGGCGCCACCGGTTGCGGCTTCTTTAACGCAAGAACGAGGGCGGCCACGGAGATCAGAAGCGTCGCTATGCTCAGGATGCGACCAAGGCCGATTTTCCCACGCCCGTCGGATTTATCCCGGACACCCATCTTCTCTCTTCGAACAACGCTTGCCAGTATGCAGGCATTCCGGGTCGGCTTACACATGACAAAAGGTTATGGACGTCCGTGGGGAGACAGAAACCGGGTCCTGCGTCAGCTTGCAGGATGTCCTCCAACCCGGCCACCGGACAGCTTTACGCCCACGCTCGGCCAGTCGTTCAAGCCAAGGGGCCAGTAGTTTACTGACTATGAAGAAAGCGGAAGGCTCAGATTGATCGAGATCTCACGATCTAGGAAAGATCACTCGTCATGAGGAACAGCGGTTTCATTTCGAAGCTTTTGTAGTGCGGCCGTAGTCGGTCGGTATTGTAATGTTCTTTGACGTTCACCACTTTCTTCGAAGCGGTAACCACGTCAATCGGCACGTTGTCGTAACGCCCGTTCTTAAGCACTACCAGCCTGCCATCAACTTTGCTGAGAATCAGGTCGAGCGCAAGATTGCCGTAGGCCATCGGCACGATGGAATCGATAGCGTCAGGATCGCCACCGCGGACCAGGTACCCCAGTTTTTGGTTGATGACGTGCACTAACGCGCCATGGTTGTATCTGGGCGAGATTTCCTGCAGCTTTTCCGATACCAGATCGCCAATCCCGCCCAGCTTCTTGTGCCCGAAGGCGTCGGTCGTCTCCTTTTCAAAGATCATCTCCCCGCCTTCGAACATCGCTCCTTCCGACACCAGCACCACGGAGTAGCGGCTTGGGTTTTTGCGGCGGTCCTCCACCAGCAACTCCGTCAACCGCTCGATGTTGAACTTGTGCTCCGGAATGACACACCGATTCGCCGCCCCCGCCATGGTCGGCAGCATGGCGGTGAAGCCAGCATAACGGCCGAACACCTCGAGCACCAGGAAGCGTTCATGCGAACCAGCGGAAGTCCGCAGGCTGTTGGCCATTTGAATCGTGCGCGTCACACAGGTACTGAACCCGATGCAGTAATCGGTTCCCGGGACATCGTTGTCCATGGTCTTGGGAATCGCAACCACCCTCACGCCTTCCTGATACAGGCGCACCCCATAGCTCAGCGTGTCATCGCCGCCGATCGGTATCAAACAATCGATCCCAAGCCAGTCAAGATTCTTGAGCACTTCCGGCGTCAGGTCATTTTTCTCCCCCTGGTAGGTACCTTCCAAGTGAGCGGGAAGATGAGATTTCTTCACCTGGCTGGGATTCGTACGCGAAGTGTGCAGGAAGGTGCCTCCGGTCCGGCCTGCCCGGTTGACGAGCTCTTCGGAGAGAATCTGGAAGTTGTTGCTGTTGTCGTAGTCCTTCTCGCGGATGATGTCGATCAGCCCCGCCCATCCGCGCCGCAGGCCGATAACCCGGTAGCCCTCCCGCAGCGCCCGTATCGTGACGGCACGGATGGCCGGATTCAAACCGGGTACGTCGCCGCCTCCTGTAAGGATTCCGATGACGCCTTTTGCGGTATCGACATTAGGCATTGTGCCGGACCTGCCTCCCCATAGAGTACACCACACGTTCGCCGGCGTCGCGGATGGAAGCGCGAGGTCCCCTTTGGCTTCGCTCAGGGCAGGTGGGCTGAGAGCCCCTCGCTCGGGATGACAATCTTTTGGGTGTAAACTTAATCGGGATGGCAAGCATTCAGCGCAGGAAAACCGTTACTGCCAGCATAGGCGGGGTGCGCATCGGCAGCGACGCACCGGTGGTGGTGCAGTCCATGACCAACACCGACACCGCCGACGTGGCCGCGACCGTCCGCCAGGTAGCCGATCTGGCGCGGGCCGGCTCCGAGTTGGTCCGCGTGACGGTGAACCACGACGCGGCCGCCGCCGCCGTACCCCGGATCGTCGACAACCTCGAGCAGCAGGGCGTTCGCGTGCCTATCATCGGCGACTTCCACTACAACGGACACCTGTTGCTCAAAAAACATCCCGACTGTGCCCGTGCGCTGGCCAAGTACCGCATCAATCCCGGCAACGTTTCCATTGGCAAGAAGGACGACGACAATTTCCGCACCATGATCGAAGTCGCGGTAGCCAACCAGAAGCCGGTTCGCATCGGCGTGAATTGGGGCTCGCTCGACCAGGCGCTCTTGACCCGCATGATGGATGAAAACTCGCGCCGCGCTGAACCGCTCGACGCCCGCGACGTCACGCTCGAGGCCATCGTGGTGAGCGCCCTCGATTCCGCCGAGCGCGCAGAAAAGTACGGGCTGCGCGCCGATCAGATCATCCTCAGTGCCAAGGTAAGTGGAGTACAGGACTTGATCGACGTCTATCGCGCGCTGGCTGCGCGCTGCCGCTATCCGCTGCATCTAGGCTTGACCGAGGCCGGCATGGGCGCGAAAGGAATTGTTTCATCCACCGCGGCGCTTTCTGTGATACTCCAGGAAGGCATCGGCGATACGATCCGCGTCTCGCTCACGCCCGCGCCTAACGGCGACCGAACCGAGGAAGTCCTCGTCGCGCAGCAGATCCTGCAATCCATGGGCATCCGCAGCTTCACGCCGCAGGTCACTGCCTGCCCTGGCTGCGGGCGGACCACCAGCACTTTTTTCCAGGAAATGGCGGAGCAGATCCAGTCCTACCTGCGCCAGCAGATGCCGCTGTGGAAGCAGCGCTACGCGGGCATCGAAGAGATGAAGGTCGCGGTGATGGGTTGCGTGGTCAACGGGCCGGGTGAATCCAAACACGCCCACATCGGGATTTCACTTCCAGGAACGTTCGAAGAACCGAAGGCGCCAGTGTTTGTGGATGGGCGTCTGCTGACCACGCTGAAGGGCGATCGCATCGTCGCCGAGTTCATCGACATTCTGAACGAGTACGTGGAGTCGCACTACTCGGAGCGCACCGAGGCGACGGCGCGAGCCTAGCGCGTATTAGCGTTGCAAGTGAAGGGGCACGCCTTCAGGCGTGCCGTAGAGGACACTCAAAGACTCCGACTTTAGCCGCGGAGGGACGGGCCTCAGGGCCTAAAGGCCGCTTCAGTTTTGGACGGGGTCGGCACGGCTCAAGCCGTGCCCCTTCACCTGCTCGTGACCGAGGCACGTTGGAATAAGCAGCCATCACGCGAGCCTGAGCAGCGCAAAGGCCGCCACCGCCCACACCGCGAACAGCGCCACGTTGAGCGAAATCCTGAAGGCCATGTTGTCCATCAGCTGGTTGTATTTCGGTCCCATGATCCACCTCGTCTGTCCTGTTCCTTGGACGTGGGACGCGCTGCCTGGTTAGCAATGCGCGTTCGCGATCTCACTGGGAGATACGGAGGGTGGGGCGGAAAAGTTCCACGAGGAATCGCCGACATCGCGCGTAATCGCCGGTTGCAGCGATCTCACGGGATCTCGCTGATCTCCCTCAGTTCCGGATAGCGCTCGACCAGCGTCGCCGGCGCCTTTACCTTGCGGCCGGTGAGCATGTGCTTCAACTGCAGGCCGTTTACCGCCGCCTTGCCCTCGAAATGATTGTTGGCGATCACGTAGGTGACCTCGGTCTTGCGGGCAATTTCTTCGATTCGTGGCTTCCACTTGGCGAGTTCGCCCTCGGTGTAGAGATAGTTGTAGCGGTCGTGCGGCTTTTCATGCTCGAACCACTGCTCGTAGTTGCGGCCGTGCAGGCGCACGTAGCCGATGGGAGCGGTGGCGTGCGTGGTAGGGGCGATGGCGCGTCCCAGGAGCGGCTGATCGATATTGCAGAAGCTTACGCCCTTTTCTGCGAATGAGCTGAGAATCTCCGGGTTGTTCCAGCTCGCGTGCCGCACCTCGACGACGCGCGAATACTCATGGAAACGCCGTACCAGTTCGGCCAGGTAATCGCGATTTGGCGGCGTGTTCTTGAACGAGATGGGAAACTGCATCAGCAGAGCGCCCAGCTTTCCCGCTTCCGTCAGCGGGTCGAGGCCTTCTTTAACGTCGCGCTCGTCTTTTTCTGTCGGGGAGAGCGTGGCCGCCGAGGTGGGCTGCACCTCGCCACCAGGCGCGTGGGTAAAGGCCTTGTAGAGCTTGGCCGTGAATGTGAACTCGGGATTCACGCCTGCCACCTTGCGGCACCACAGCTTGGCCAGCTCCGGCTTGATGGGACCGTAGAACGAGGTGTTGATCTCGATCACGTCGAAGTATTGCGCCAGGTACTCGGCAGGATGGAACTCACGCCTGACACGGGCGGGGTAGACGATCCCTTCCCAGTCTTTATACGACCAGCCGGCGGTGCCGATGCGGATGTTTCCTGTGCCTGGCACGGCAACGGCAGAGTAGCACGAGGATCGCCGGGATCTCCGAAACCGACGGACCAGGCAACCAGATCTCGGCGATTCCGGCGATCACCGCGATTTCGGCGATCAATAGAACGCTACCACCACCCAGTTTGTCCCCTCAGGATACGTGTTGGTGCGGGCGAAGCAGGCGCCCACCGCGTAGGTCCTGGAGGTAGCGACGTTGGCGATGTCGCGAAAGTGGGAGCCGAAATTCGCCGGATCGGGATCGGTAAACGCGAGACTGGCGCTGACGTTCGGCTGTCCCAGGAGGGCGTTAGCGCTGACGCGGTCGTCCCTGGCCATCGCGCAGGCGTAACGCCGAAGTTCGGGATCCTGCTGGCGGACAAGCGGTGGCTGCTTCTTGCGCATTCTGACCTGGTTGATGGCAGTCGCAACCGTGTCTTCCAGATCGCTGGCGGAGAGGGCGGGCACGGCGTGGGCGAAGTCGGTGACCGCGTACAACTGATCGCCGCTGCGCACCACCGCCACCCCGATCGCGTTGTACCTCGAATCAAGGATGTTGGCGCGGTGGCCGGGAGAGTGCATCCAATCGTCGTTGATCTCGGCCGTGGCCAATCCCACAGCGACATTTTCCCCCGAGGCGTCGAAGCGCAGTGCCGTGGCGGCAATGCGGTCGCGCACGCCGGGTTCGCCGGGAAACTGGTGCGAGAGCTGGCCGCGATGCGCCATCTCCTCCGCGTGCTTGCGCGCTGCCTGGGCCAGCCACTCGTTCCACTCCAGCTCCGGCCGGCCGGCCTGGGCGCGATCGCGGTTGATCATGCGGAACAACTCCTGCTCCGCCGCAGCCGACTCGGCACCCGGACTGGAGACGGCGCTCTGCGCCAACGCCAGCCCGCCGAATACAAAGGGGACAAAGACCAGAAGCAGCCGACCCATCTTTAGCATGCTCACAATCCCTTTCGCTGCGGCAGCTCGCTGCACAGTATCAGCAACTGAAAGAAACAGAAAGGCCTCCGCTTTCGCGGAGGCCCCGTCTCCCCCTTGCAAATCGAATTTACTGGTGGCGGGCGTTGTGCTTGTCGCGATAGATGGCTCGCGAGGTACGATTCTGCTCGCGGTTGATCTTGGCGCGCTCGCCCGGAGTTAGGCTGCCGCCGTTGGCGGCCTTCATGCGCGCTTCCTGATGGTTGATGTGGGCTTCCCGGCCCTCCAGCCTGGCGGTTTCCCCGGCGGTCAACTGTCCGCTGCGGACGCCCTGGGCGATGCGGTCCTGCTGGTTTTCCTTGCGCTGATTGATGACGCCCTTGGTACTGGGTTGCACAGCAGCGTTGTGCTTGTCGCGATAGATCTGCCGTGACAGCGCGTTCTGCTGCCGGTTGATCTTGGCCCGCTCGGCGGGTGTGAAGTTGCCGTCCGACTTCATGTTGCGCTCTTCTTTATTAAGGGCGGCTTCCTTGCGCTCCAGGTTGGCGGTTTCTCCCGCCGTGAGGCTGCCGTTCTGGACGCCGTTGGCGATGCGGTCCTGCTGGTTCTCTTTGCGCTGATTGATCTCCTGGTTCGACTGCGCGATCGCCGGAAGCGCCAGCGCGCCGAACAATGCCACCACCGTGAGTCTCCCTGTCCAGTTCATCGATCGTCTCCTTGTGATTTTTCCTGCGCGGCTGGCGTTTGCTTCCGCAGCCTGCTGTCAATGTGCTGAACCCTGCCGGTCCCAGTATGTCGCGAGGCGGGGAAAATTTCGTGATGACTGAGGGACATGGCCTATTTGGATTTTGCAGCAACTTTTGGAGAAGAGGCGGGTTGCGTGCCCGGCAGAAAAGCAGGTCCTTCGGTCGCCTTCCTCGCGCTAGCGCGCTCGGTCGCGCTCCCTCAGGATGACAATCATCAGAGTTACAGCCCGGCCTCAATCCTGGAGCGCGGATCGAGATAATCTCGCAGCGCATCGCCAATAAAGTTGAACGACAGCACCGCGATCATCACCGCGGCCGCGGGAAACAGCACCAGGTGGGGAGCGTCGAAGAGGTGGGCGCGGCCGTCGTTGAGCATCGAGCCCCAGCTCGCCGTCGGCGGCGGCACGCCCAGGCCCAGGAAACTCATGGTGGCTTCGGCGAGCACCGCGCCGGCCATGCCGATGGCGGCCTGCACAATTACGGGCTGGATCATGTTAGGCAGGATGTGGCGGGTGACGATGCGCCAGTCGCCCGCCCCCAGGGCCCGCGCTGCCTCCACGAACTCGCGCTCGCGCGTGGCCAGCACCTGGGCGCGCACCAGGCGCGCGTAGCCCACCCAGCCGCCGATGGAGAGCGCAAGAATGAGGTTGAAAATCCCCGGCCCGAGGAAGGCCACGAAAGCGATGGCCAGCAAAATTCCTGGAAACGAGAGGAAGGCGTTCATCACGATGACGTTGACGAAGCGGTCCACGCGCCCGCCGTAGTAGCCGGCGATGCAGCCGACGATCAGGCCGATGGAAAGCGACGCTGCCACCACGCTCGTGCCCACCAGCATCGAGATGCGCGCGCCGTAGATGACGCGCGAGAGGATGTCGCGCCCCAACTCGTCGGTGCCGAACCAGTGTGCCGATGTCGGCCCCATCAGTCGCGCCGGCAGATTGATGTTCGCGGGATCATAGGGCGCAAGCCACGGAGCGAAGATGGCGCACAGGACGAAGATGCCTACCATCAGCACGCCGGCGGTGGCCAGCGGGTTGTAGCGGGCCAGTTGCCAGTTGCCGGTTTCGAGTTGCCAGGTTTCAGTCGCCATCGTCGATCAGCAAATCAGATTGTCAATCCCGAGCGACGCGCTCGGTCGCCCTGCTCCCTCGCACTGCTCGGGATGACAATTCGTCGAGTTCTCCTTGTTCACTGCCTGATCCTCGGGTTCGCCACCGA
>DATKLD010000195.1:0-7372 GCA_035542595.1 Terriglobales bacterium | reverse complement strand
CGCCGTGCGCAGTTCGGACATGTGCTCAACGCCCAGGCGATCGCGTCCTTGCTGGGGTGCGGCGCTGAAGATCTGCGCCAGGTCCACTACCGCATGCCGGGCGATGGCGAAAGTAAGCTGGGCCTGGCGCCGCGGCATATTTTCAATGCCGACGATCACCAGCGCGCACGCATCCAGGATGGTGGTCAGCGCCGCCAGCCAGTTCTGGTTGTCGTGCTGCGAACGAAAATAGCAGAGCACCGGATACGACAGGTGGCTCTCCAGCAGATCGGCCGACCAGCGTTCCCAGTCGCGCAACCACTCCAGCAGCGCTTCCCGTCCATGATCGGAGGCATGCCGCCGCAGCAGTTCGACCGCCGAGGGCGGCGAGCCGGCGCGCGCATCCAGCAGCGTGATGTTGACCTCGCGTCGGGAGGACGCCTGAAAGATCGTGGGCAGATAGCCGATCACCATGGCCAGAAAACCGAAGCCCAACCCTCCTTCTAATACCGTGAGGGCGTGGGCCAGCCGGCTGCGCGGGATGACATCACCCAGGCCCAGAGTGAAGAACGTGGTGCCGCTCATGTAGAGGTCAGTCCAGAAGCCGGCAGGCAAACCCGGGCTGGAGACGTACAGACTCGATCCTGCAGCCCAGTGAATCAGGGCAAAGCCGATAATCAGCAGCCCAGCCCAGGCAGCCAGCAATCCCAGCAGCGACAGCGGGCCAAAGTAGCTCAGGTAGGATTCGCGCCGCTTCGCCGGCTGTACTCGGCCCAGCAGCATCGACCAGGGCTTCCAGGTAGCCCGATAGAACAAGCGCGTGAAGCGGAAATGGCGTGTGACGCGGCGCGGCAGGACAACGGTTTCGAAGGCCTCCCAGAGCACGACCACGACGATCAGGATCCCTGCGGTGCCGGCCAATCCGTGCATGCAGCTCCTTTGTGGCGCTTAGCGCGCGGGCTCGCGGGTCTCGAGCGGCGTTACGGCGATCTCCCGCTTCTCGGCGCCGCGCAGCACTGCCAGACGGGTAAGCGCGCCGATGCGGACGTCGGTAAGCAGGCGCTGCAGATCGTCGATGCCGGCGACGCGCTGGCCATCGAGCGACACGATGATGTCGCGCTCCCGCACACCCGCCTCGGCTGCCGGACTCGCGGGCTCGACCGCAAGCACCAGGATGCCGCGCTCCTGCTCCAGCGCGTGGAAGCGTACCACGTTGCGCGGCAGCGAAACCGTCTGCCCCACTACGCCGATATAGCTGCGCTTGATGCGGCCGTCGCGGATAAGGCGCCCGGCGACGAACTTGGCAGTGTTGATGCCGATGGCGAAGCAGATGCCCTGCGCCGGGCGGATAGTAGCGGTGTTTACGCCCACGACGCGGCCATCCGAGGTTACCAGCGGCCCGCCGGAGTTGCCAGGATTGAGCGCGGCGTCGGTCTGAATGATGTCGTCTATCAGGCGGCCTGAACTGGAGCGCAGGGAGCGACCGAGCGCGCTGACCACCCCGGCGGTCACGCTGGTTTCGAAACCGAGCGGATTGCCGATGGCGATCACCAGTTGCCCGACGCGCACCTGCGCCGAGTCGCCCAGCTCGGCGGCGGTGAGATCGGGAGCATCGACGCGCAGCACCGCCAGATCAGTGCCGGGATCGTCGCCGATGAGCGTCGCCGGATAGCGGCGGCCGTCCCCCAGCGATATGTCGATGCGGCCGGCGCCGTGGACCACGTGCGAGTTGGTCAGCAGGAAGCCGTCGGGAGTGAACACGAAACCGGAACCGCCACCGCGGGCCTCGCGCTGGCCCTGGGGCGTCTGGAGGCGGTGGCGCACTTCCACGTTGACCACGGCGGGGCTGACTTTATCAGCCGCTGAAACCACAGCTTGCGAATAGGCGTCGAGCAGACCTTGGTCGTCCAGAGTCTGCGGACCGGAAAGGAACTCGACCGAGTGCATGAGCAATGGATGCGGCAGGCAGGTTGAAGGGTGCAACGGACCGTCGCGCAGGATCTGACAACAAGGCTGAGGGCTACTGCGGCTTGTCGAGAGCCGGCGCAGGCTTCGAGCGGCTGGCAGCAATCTTCTTGCTGCGGTCCCGCAACTTCTCCAGGATTTTGACCTTCTCGGAGAAGCTGAGTGAAGCCAGCTGCTTCCGCCTGTCTCGTTTGCCAGTGCTGTCGTTGCCCATTGGGTTCTTACGTCTTCTCTGACCGCTGAGCGCTGATGGCTGAATGCTACTCCAGCGTGCAACTGCAATCGGCAGGCGGGACATATTTCTTAAGGAAGTTGGCAACGCGTTTGTAGGCGTCGATCTGGTTCTCGATGCGGGCGAAGCCGTGGCCCTCGTTGTCATAGACCTTCAAGTCGACCGCGCCGCCGCGTTTCTTGACGGCTTCGGCCACCTGCTCGGATTCTTCTTTGGGACAGCGCGGATCGTGCGCACCCGCAAGCACCAGCAGCGGAGCCTTGATGCGGTCCACGAAGAAGATGGGCGATCGCTCCTCCCACAGCGCCTTGTTCCTCTCCGGATCGCCCATGGTGGCCAGGTCGTACTGCTGCAGCAGCGGGTCTTCGTTCTTCACCTCGGTGAACCAGTTCACGAAGGGTACGAGGGCCACGCCCGCGGCCCATTCTTCAGGCCGCTTGGTGACGCCCATCATGGTCATGTAACCGCCATAGCTGCCGCCCATAATGACGATCTTGGCCGGGTCGGGATAGCCGGACTTCTTGATCCACTCGGCCGCGGCCACCACGTCGGCCAGATCACCGCCGCCCATGTCGAAGCGGTTGGCATCCATGAACTCCTTGCCGTAGCCGGTCGAGCCGCGATAGTTGGGAGCGATGACCACATAGCCGGCGTTGGCCAGGTATTGCAGGATGCGGTCAAAGCCGTTGACCGTTTGCGCCGTTGGTCCGCCGTGCACGTACACCACGGCGGCATTGCGCCCGTCGCGCGGCATGTTGTAGGGCACATAGACGAAGGCGGAAATCGTCCACTTGCCGTCGCTGCTGGGGTAGTGCACGAGGAAAGGCTTCACCAGGTCGCTGGAGCGCACGCCGCCTACGAGCGAGTGCGTCACCTGGTGCGAGCGCTTGTC
Organism: Terriglobales bacterium; assembly: GCA_035542595.1. GTDB lineage: Bacteria > Acidobacteriota > Terriglobia > Terriglobales > Acidobacteriaceae > JAHFUA01. The sequence goes on along the minus strand of DATKLD010000195.1, from coordinate 4,304 downwards.
GGCGAACGTGTAAACCCATGCGTCCCGCGGTGAGTCGGGCCCATTATGAAAATAGAGCAGCCGCGAGCCATCCCGCGTAAAGGCCGATTCGGCGCCGCCCAGCGAATTCACGCCGGCGGGAAGCGGAAGCGGTTGCGAGCGATTCGCCGCCAGGTCGTGCAGCACTACCTGGACGTTGCCGTCCACGTTGGCGGTCCAAGTGACCTGGCGCCCGTCGGGCGAGTAATTGCCGGCCGAGACCTCCCACTGACCCTGCGTCAGCCACTCGATCTTCCTGGAAGCTACGTCGAGCAGGGCGACGTTGTCGTAGCCCTTGCCAGCATCCGAGGTGATCAGCAGCTTCTTACCGTCGGGTGACCAGTCGGCGGCAATGAATCTGTGCTCGCCCTGGTGCGCGGTCAGCAGGGTGCTCTTACCGGTCGCCACCTCGGTCACGAAGATGTTGGAGTCCTTACCCGCGGCATGCTCCTGCGTATAGGCGATCCACTTTCCATCACGCGACCAGATGGGGCCGACGTTGCCTAGCTCTGCGGGCGTGCCCGTGGTCAGGTGGCGCACCTTTCGGGTGAGGGTGTCCATCACGTCAATTTCAAAGGTGGACGAAGTCTGCGGCTTCACCTGGTAGGCGAGATGGCGGCTGTCGGGCGCCCAGGCCGGGCTTTCCTCAGCGATCGCAGGCGTGTTGGTCAGATTGACGACCTCGCCGTTCACGGGGGAGACCAGGAAGATGTCCCACTGTTCGTCGCCATCGTGGTCGGAGATGTAGGCGATCCACTTGCCGTCGGGTGACCAGGCGGGCGAGGCCTGGCGCTGGTTGCTGATCGTCAACTGCACAGGCCAGCCGCCCTCGGCGGGCGCCAGCCACAGATTGTTGCGGCCGCTGATGTTGGAGATGAAGGCGATCTGCCTGCCGTCCGGCGCCCAGGCTGCGCCGCCCACGCGCCGCACCATGAACAGCTTCTCGATGGAGAGCTGCCACTGCTGCACCTCGGGGTTAGCCTTGCTCTGAATCTGACGTGGGTCGGTGATGAAGGAGGGCGCAGCAGCATTCTGCTCTGCGACCAGGTTGGTGATCATAAAGAAAAAGATAGCAACTGCAGCCAGTGCGCGCATGATGGGAAACGTATGCGAGGGGTGGAGCAGCAGTCTTATTGGGAATCTCCACCCGCGTTCAGACTGGGCTAAGGTCACGCCCTAACTGGCGACCTCTTCCAGTTGTTTCAGGTCGACGTCGAAGTTGGAGTAGACGTGCTGCACGTCGTCGTGCTCTTCCAGAGCCTCCACCAGGCGGATCATCTGGGTGGCTTGTTGCCCTTCCAGCTTGATGTAGTTTTGCGGCAGCATCGCAACTTCGGAGGTGGTCACGGCGAAGTTGCCCTTCTTGACCGCTTCCAGCACGCTTTCGTAGCCGTGGGGATCGGTGATGACTTCCCAGTTCTCGCCATCGTCACGCAGGTCCTCGCCGCCGCTCTCCAGCACCACGTTCATCAGGTCGTCTTCCTTCGCCGCAGCTTTGGGGACGACAATCGAACCCTTCTTGTGGAACATCCAGGCCACGGAGCCGGCCTCGCCCAGGTTGCCGCCGTGTTTGGTGAAAATGTGGCGAATCTCGCTAATCGTGCGGTTACGGTTATCAGTGGAAAGCTCGGCCAGCACAGCAACCCCGCCTGGCCCGTAGCCTTCGAGTTGGAACTCTTCGTAACTGACTCCAGGCAGCTCGCCGGTACCGCGCTGGATGGCGCGCTTGATGTTGTCGGCCGGCATGTTTTCCGCCTTGGCGGCCTGGACCGCGGTGCGCAGGCGCGGGTTCTTATCGGGATCACCACCGCTCTTGGCGGCCATGGTAATTTCCTTGATCAGGCGGGTAAAGATCTTGCCCCGCTTGGCGTCCAGCGCGCCCTTCTTGTGCTTGATGGTGGCCCACTTGGAATGGCCAGACATAAGAAAACCTCAGAAGAGAAGTCGGTTTTTGCGGCCTCGGAAGCGGCCGGATGACGCAAAAAACTATGAAAGCAGTTGCCGATTATAGCATGGCGAAAGCTCAGCTCAGCCGGTCGCTTCCAGGCATTCCTCGTGCCAGATGCCGGGCAGACGCTGCAGTTTGTACAGCACATCTCCGCCGTTGTGGAAGCCGACATTGGTTACGATATCCACCTGTCCCGCCGTTTCGATCTGTTCTGGGGAAATCGGATGAGGAACTTTCCGCCGCTCCTGGAATTGGCGCAAAAACCTTTCATCTCTTACTTGAACTTTGGTCCCGACCGGAAATTGCTCTTCGCGAGGTTCCGGGCTCGGTCTTCGATCCCGCGTCATTCTGCCACGGTAGGTGAAAACCACCGCCAGCAGCGGCGCCGCCAGCAACACGCCCCAGAACGGGACCACAAAGCCCAGCACAAACGGCGTGAGAATGGAGGCCCAGACCGGCACTCTCACCGTGCGTTTCATCAAGTAGGGCTGCAACAGGAAGCCCTCGGTCAGCACAATAACGGCGTAAAGGATGAGAACATAGAGGAGACGCATTCCGCCGCCGGAGATGCCGCCGGCGAGCGCTGGTCCAACCAGTGCGATCAGCGGTCCAAAGTGGGGCACGAACTGCAACAGGGCTCCCAGCACAGCCCACAAGGGCGCCAGCGGCACACGGATGATCTCGAGGCCGACCAGCCAAAGCAGGCCCACGATCAGCGCGTCCCTTGACTGGATTATCAGCCAGCTCTTCAGAGCTGACCCGGTAGTGCGGAGATGATCGAGGAAGTTCACTGGGAGAGTTAGATGCGGAACGCAGGAATTGAGTCATTGATTCATTGCGGCGAAATGGATCAATGAACCAATGGATCAATGACCATATGGCCCGATCGCCCCATCACGCCAGAGATGTAAACCTTGGAGGAGGCGGCCCGTCTCACTCAACAGCGGCGCGAATGGAGAGCACGCTGGAAATCTCGGCCATCGGTGGGGCGGCAGCGGAGGTTACTCCGCTCGATTTTGACCAGGTCGTGCGCGAGCACCAGCGGCGCATTTACCGCGTGTTGCTCGGACTGGTGCGCGATCCCGACTTGGCGAATAACCTAACTCAGGACTGCTTCGTTCGCGCCTACCAAAAGCGGGACAGCTTCCGGGGCGAATCAAGCGTCAGCACCTGGCTGATCAGCATCGCCATCAACCTGGCGCGTGACCATGGGCGCAACCGGCGCGCCGGATTCTGGCGGCGACTGTTTTCCGTGCCGGCGGAAGAGACTGAGGCGGCGCTGGAAACTGCCGCAGACCTGGGCGCCTCGGCCGAGCGTCAGTTGATTGCGCGCCAGGAGCTGGACCGGGTCTGGGAGATCGTGGACGAATTGCCCGAGCGTCAGCGCGAAGTCTTCCTGCTGCGCTTCGCAGAGGAGATGCCGCTCGAAGAGATTGCCCGCGCGCTGGGCAGGGAACTGGGTACCGTGAAGGCGCACCTGTTCCGCGCCGTGAGCACGGTGCGCAAACGAATGAGGTATCCATATGGACCAGCTGCATCGACTGAACGAGGATGAGATTGCCGGCGCCCTGTCGGGGAAGCCAGCGGAGGAGCGGATCGCGGACTGTCCGAGCTGTGGCGAGGAATTTGCCGCATGGACTGAGCTGGGCCGCAGGCTGCGACAGGAGGTGGCGGCGCGGGCTGATCTGCCCGCTCACTTCTGGGCGCAGCAGCGGGCACGCATCCGCGAGCGCCTGGCGCCGCGTACGACGCGGTTGCGCTGGGCCACGGTAACGATCTGTGCGCTCGTCCTTTTGGCGTTCGGAATGGTTCAGCGTGGCGCCGCGCCCAGGGGCGAGGACGCGCAAACCACGCCGGCGGTCTCAGCGAGCCGGGTGGCACAAGTCGATCCGGATGATGCCCTCCTCCAGGATGTACACGCCTCGCTGCAGCGCGAGCTGCCAGTGCCGCTGGCGCCCGCTGCCGTGCTGGTAGAGGAGCTGGCTTCGGCTTCGAATCAAGCTCAGCAAGCAAAGGAGAACTAGATGAAACGTATCGGTGTGATTTTCCTGTTCTTAGCTTTCATAACCCTTGTGACCCTTGCCGCCGTGGCGCAAGGTCCTGGCCCCATGGGCATGGGTCCGATGGGTCCGGGGCCTCACGGGATGGGGATGGGGCCGCACCACGGGCCGTTCGGGGCGTGGTGGAAGAATTCGGAAGTAGTGAAAGAACTTCAGCTCAGTGATGCCCAGGTGAAGCAGATTGAGCAAACCTTTCTCGACTACCGGTTGAAACTGATCGATCTGCGCGCCGATGTGGAGCGCCAAGAAACCAAACTGCAGCCGCTATTGGAGGCTGA
>DATKLD010000194.1:0-17705 GCA_035542595.1 Terriglobales bacterium | reverse complement strand
AGCGTCTCCACCAGCGCCAGCAGGTAATGCGACTCCGTGACAAAGACGCTCTGGTCGTCCATCAGCAGGAGGATGCTGTCAACGACCTCGTGGATGTGCTCGATGTGAGCAAAGACGTTGGTCGCGGTGATGATCTTCGCCGGCCCGTGCTGGTTGCGAACCTGTTCTGCCAAAGCGCGATCAAAGAAACCGATCATGGTCGGGATGCCGCGCTGGTTCGCCAGGTTCCCCACCTGGCTGGGCTCGATGCCCAGCACCCGGTGTCTGCACCGCTGAAAGTTGCTCAGCAGCGTGCCATCGTTCGATCCGATGTCGATCGCCAGGTCCTGCGGCGCCATTGAGACGATGCTCTGGGACTCAGCGTAAAGGTCCGCGAAGTTGTCCCGCAGGTTCTTCGTCGTGCCGCTTGTGTAAGGATAGTCGGGCGGAAAAAGAATCTCCTTATCAACGATGAGCCCGAGCTGAACCAGGCTGCATTGCGGGCAGGCCAGCACCAGGGCGGGGTAAGCCGGTTGTTCGCGGGGCAATTCACCGATGGTTCTCATCTGATTCACGGGCGGCAAATACCCCAGGAACAGGACTTGCGACAGGGGAGCGTAGCCACAGATCTGGCAGCGCTCGACCACCACGCTTGTGCCGGTGTGCGCAGCCAGCGGTGCTGTATCCAGAACGGCCATTTATTTTTCCTTTCGGGGCGCTGGCACCAAATCCGAATTCTCGTCATACCACTTGGCCGTGATCGCCAGGCCGTCCTGCAGGGAAACCATTGGCGTGTATCCCAGGGCCTGGATCTTCGCGATGTCAGGACAGCGCCGGCGAGCCCCGCCCAGGGCCGGCGGGCCGGGCACGATTTCCACGCGCTTGCCGAAATAGGTACTTACCATCCGCGCCAGTTCAGCAATGGTAACTTCTTGCTGCGTTCCGATGTTGTAAATCCCCAGATGGGTGCCGCCCTGGAGCACTGCCATCAGGCCATCGATGAAATCTTCGATGAAAACGAAAGACCGCGTTTGTTCGCCCGTGCCCTGGATGGGAAAGCGGACGGTATCGGCATCGGGGCGCAGCAGCCTTCGCATGCGCAGCACGAATTGCGGGATCACGTGTTCCCATCCCATGTCCGGACCATAGACATTGTGCGGCCGAAAGATGAGCACGCGCTGAAAGCGGGTGCGCCCGTAGTTGAGGGCCATCATTTCGCTGATGATCTTGCCCGCAGCATAGGAGTAGCGGGGATTGAGCGGATCTGGGATAGACAGCGGAACGTCTTCGGCGGTTGGAGTGGACGGAGGTTCCTGATAAACCTCGGAGCTGGACGCCAGCACCAGCTCAGGTACATTGTGCCGAAGACATGCATCCAGGACGTGAGTTATACCTTTTACCGCCACCTCCAGGACCAGATCCGGCTGCGTGTAGAAGAACTCCGTCCCGTTGACAAACGCCAAGTGACAGACACAGTCGACGCCGCAGACGGCCCGTTCCACCGCCTCGCGATCTCGGACGTCTCCAGCGACATACTCGAACTCGCCGGTCAAGCCCTCCAGGCGACGGCTGCACCCGCGCGAGCCATTGTCGAAAATGCGTACGCGGGTTCCCACACGCACCAGGCGCCGCACCAGAGCGCTGCCCAGAAAACCTGCACCGCCGGTTACCAGATAGCTCTTCGCCATCTGCCTCATTCTTCCCTGTTAGTGTTGGGGAACGCCGAGGCAACGCGTACGCGAACCGCCGGCCGTTCGGATCGAGGCACGCGGCGAAGGTGCCGACACCCCCAAATGAACCACCGCAGATATTCGCCGGTCCAGGGGCCCAGGCGAAAGGTGGACTTGCCGCCGTAGAGCCGGTCGATGGAGATGATGGGCACTTCACCGAGCTGCCAGCCCGCGAGCTGCGCCTTCATGGCCATCTCAAAGGTGACGGCCCACCCCACCGGTCTGGCCTCCAGGTGCAGGCTGGGGAACAGGGGCCGGCGAAACAGCTTGATGCCGGTGGTCGCATCGCTCAGGACGCATCCCGCCAGGCGGTGAAACAGCCGGTTGGCCAGCCGCGAGAGTGCGCCGCCGATCATCGATCCACCCAGGCGGCGGCCGCCGTGCGCATAGCGCGAACAGCTCACCAGATCGCATCCTTCGTCCATCAGCGCCAGCATGTCTTCGATTGCCAGCAGCGGCCCGACTTCATCGGCCGCAAACAGCAGAACGTAGTCCCCAACCGCAGCTTCGACTCCGGCCCGTATGGCATTCACTACCCCACGGCCGTTCTGGTTGTGCACCAGCCGCAGGTTCGTGTGGTCGTTCTGCATGTCCTGCACCACCGGAATACTGTCATCGTCGGCGGTGTCGTGGACGATCAGGATCTCATGAGGGACCTCCACCATGGCCCGGAGCAGCTTCACCATGATCCGGAGGTTGATGCCTTCGTTGCGGACAGGGAGCAGAATGGAGAGGGTGGTGGTCGGCGCCTTGGCCCTCACCACGCGCGGTTCTACGGCCGCGTCTCTTTCTGTCTTCAGCGTGCTCATAAAGACCAGGTCACCCCTCTAAACGGGCAGATCGCTCCCCTCACGGCGCAGCACGAAGGCTTGGATCGGGCCGAAGGCCCGGCAGCCCAAGATCTTGACGCGATCCTTCAAATGCTCGAACAGAACCCGGGCCGCCGCATCGGATTTTTCGAAGACCGGATCCTTGACCGCCTGAGCGCCGTACCCGACAAAGGAAGCGAACATCGGGACATAAACGCGCGTCAGCAAATAGTAAAGTCCGAAGTCGTAGTGCTGGAGCAACTGAAACTTGCCGCGGAAAAAGCCCATCAATTCGTCATAGTCGAAAAACCGGTTGTGCCAGTGCTGCGGAATGGGCGCCATGTTCAAGGCGACGCGAACATCATTCAGGGCCAGGAAAGCGTCATTCGTGTTTTCGATCATGATGTAGCGCCCGCCCGGCTTCAGCATCCGGTACACGTTCAGGATACCCCGCATTTGCTCTTCCCAGGATGCCAGATTGATCAGAAGCCGCTGCGTGACGATCACATCAAAGGCCGCGGCCGGCAGAGTCTCGTCCAAAACATCCCCAGAGCAGATTGTGATGTTGGATCGCCCGGACTCCCGGGCGGCTTTCTCCGCCTTGGCCCGCAAGTGTTCTGAGCGCTCGATGCCGGCGCAGCGAGCAACCTTAGCGGCGTACTGGACCGTGGCTTCTCCGTTCCCGCAGCCTATATCCGCCAGGGAATCTGTGGGAAGCAGATGTCGGCAGACCGTGTCGATTTCAATTTGATGGAGGTTCTTGTCAATGATCGACACCGTCGACGGGTCTTCCCAATATGCCTTCACGGCGGTGGTGAAATCGGAGGTCATGATTATCTGGCCTTGTTAATTCTCGAAACCAAACTGTCCTCGAGGATTACGACAGGAATCTTCGAATCTCGTCACAAATTTCCGTGACATCCGCATCCGCTAGCGTAAAAGCCGAAGGCAGCCACATCGCATGCGGGACCTGTTGCGTGCTGTTAGGGAACCGTTCACTTGGCATTCGATAGGGCGCTTGGGTGTGCAGCGGATACCAGAAGCGCCGGCCCACGACTCCGCGCGCCGCCAGGTGATCGTAAAGCTCATCGCGGCGCTCAACCAGGACATCGGTCCATTGCGGAACCTCTCCCGCTTCGATACAGAACGGCAATACCGAGATACCCTCGAGGTCCCGCAGCCCCTGCGCGTAGCCTCGATAAATGCTCCTCATCCGCTCAAGCCTGCGCTCCAAGTCCTTCAGTTGAGCCAGGCCGACCGCGGCCTGCATGTTGGTGAATTTGAAATTGTAGCCGATGCTATTGTGAGTGTCATCTCCGCCGCTGCCACGCACCGGCCGGCCTTGGTCCTTCAGTTCGCGCAACCGCACATGCAAACGGTCATCGTCGGTCGCGATCAGGCCGCCCTGGCCGGTAGTGATGGTCTTGTTCGGAGACAAGGAGAAGCAGCCTGCGATACCAAATGTTCCCAGACACCTGCCTTGGCGCTTGGACAGAAAAGCCTCGGCTGCGTCCTCGACAACCTGGATGCCGTAGCGCCGGCCGATATCCAGGATCGCGTCCAGATCGGCGGCTCGCCCGCTTACATGCACCGGAACAATGGCCTTGGTTCGCTGGGTGATGGCTCGCTGCGCACCGTGCGGATCGAGCGTGAGCCTTTGCGGATCGACATCCACCAGAACCGGCTTCGCGCCCGTCAGGATGGCGGCATTGGCGGTGGCGATGAAGGTCACGTCGGGCACGATGACTTCGTCGCCCACTCCTACTCCAATTCCCGCCAGCGCCAGAAAGATTGCCGCAGTGCCGCTGGTAACCGCCACAACGTGCTTGCAGCCGAGAAGGCCGGCCACCTGCTTTTCAAATCGCGTCGTCACCTCACCGTCGTTCAAGAAACCGCTGTCGATGACGTCAGCGACCAGCGCCTTCTCTTCGGCGCCAAACTGCGGGTTCCAAAATACGAGTTTCCGGTCCAAAACCTGCCTCTCAGTGGGAGCCATCGGCAACGCGGGAGCGCGTGAACAGGCCGCCCTTTCCCCAGAAATTCCAGATATCAACCACCACTTTGTGGTCCAGGTTCAGATTTCGATACGCGCGATGGGGAGCGCATAGTATGAGGACATCGCTGCCGCGCACTACTTCTTCGAGCGGCACCAGGCTGGGGTCCTGAACGTAAGGGTCGGTGCTCAAGACCGACTTGGCGCGGATAGCCAGAATCTTCCTCAGCTTGTAGCTGAGCGAGAAACGCGGGTCGTCACTCTCCGCCTTGAAGGCCATGCCCAGCAATCCCACGGTCATTTCCTGCAGAGGGTATTGCGTGTCCAGCCGGTCGACGATGAATTGCGGCATCCCTTCATTGACCAGCATGGCATCGAAACCCAGGCCGAACTGATTACGGTAGAAGCTGGCCAGTTGCATGGTGTCTTTGAAAAGGCAGGGCCCCGCCGTCAGGCCGGCGCGGGGAAAATCCTTGGACCGAGGATAGTCGCGTTTCATGCCGTCCAGGATCCGGTAGTAATCCACGTTGGCGGCGCTGGCAATCATGTAGAACTGATTGCTCACTGCAAACTCGATGTAGCGATAGGCGTTGCTGAACACCTTCACCAGCTCCGCTTCGATGGGAGCCAGTCGCACCACCTCGGGCGCGATCAGGCTGAAAAGCTTGGCCGCATCCTCCTCCGCTTCGGCCGTGGTTCCGCTCACAATCTGGGGAAGGCTCTGCAATTCTTCAATGGCGTGGCCTTCCACGATGCGTTCGGGACAGAACGCCAGCTTCAGGTTCTTGCCCTTCGATTGTGCGTACTTCGCCATGGACTCGGTGACCCCGGGATAGACCGTCGAGCGGATGACGATGAGCTGCTCGGGAGAAAGGAAGGGAAGCAAATCATCAAAACACCGCGTCATGACGCGCAGGGACGGAGTCAGAAATTCGTCCACAGGAGTGCCGATGGTGATCACGACCGCCCGCGCACCGGCCACATCATCGGCACGGCCGGTAAAAGTCAACAGGCCTTTGGCAAGCACATCCCGCAGCAGCGGTTCTGCATCCTGCTCGCGGAATGGCATCCTCCCGCTGCCAACGACGTCCATGGCTTGCTGGTTCAGGTCGTAGATCAGGACTCGCTGTTTCTTGCTGGCGAATACGATCGACAGCGGCAAGCCTACCCGACCCGCCCCGCCCACCACGCAGATGTCCGCTGAAGCCGCAGTCTTACCTGACTTAGATCGTGAAGATCTGCTCATTTTGCCATTGGCGGAGACGATCCCCAATCAGTAAGCGGCCCCGGTCCTGGATGTGATCGAATGCTGCAGTTCCGCCTCCTGGACCAGGGGCTGGATCGCGCGGCTCTCCCGGGCGCGCAGCCAGCACACCACCGCATAGGACCCGAGAATGACGATTTCCGGGTCCAGGGGATGGCGGTACGCTATGTCCGAGTGGGTAAAGTAATAGACCAGCGGGTAAACAAGCAACACGACGGCATACGGCATCGCCTTCTCGGGGGCCCTTCGTAAGGCTTTGCTCCAACCAAAAATCGCTAGAATAGTGAAGGCCGTACAAAAGAGAATGTTGGGAGGGTCGAAGGGCTCCTCGCGCAGATATTCCGGACGAAAACTCCAATACCCGGTCCACATGTACACTACCCTGCGAAGTGAGCGCCACGCGAAAGTTTGCGGATTGCTTTGCAAGACAGCGATTGCCAGGCGACGCTTCTCCGCCATGTACGCCTGTTCGCCGACCCGTTGAAATTCCGCCATTTCCGCGGCGTTGCCACAGGGGTCCACCGACCCGTTCCACCAGTGCAGAGTGTTTCCGAAATTGCCGGCGAGGAAAGCCAGGGGAAGGCCGTCCTTCAGGAATACCGGCTGATGGAAGGCCCGGTAATTTCGAATCAGCCAGGGCGTAAGGGTCACCAGCACGGCGAACGCGGCCGTGGCTGCCGGAACTCTCCAACTTCTTCCTCGCCGGTGCAGGCGGTAGCAAACCCATCCAACCAGAAACGGTAGAGTGCCCAGGACCACGGGACAGGTCAGTGCACTGAAGCCCCACAGCAGTCCGAATCCTGCCCAGGCCCAAAGGCTCGTGGAGTCTTCAAGATAAAGCGCGATCCAGAGCAGCAGGGTGAGAAGCAGGGCGGTGAGTGCGTGGTCCCACATCGAGTCGGCGGAAAAGTAAACCGCATAGGGAAAGAACGCCCAGATCCAGGCGGCCCAGCGCGCCTCCCAGAGCCCAAAGCTCCTCTTTGCGACAAAGAAAATCGGCACACAGGTGAGCGCGGAAAACAGGCTGTTCAAACTCAGCATCGCCAGCGCCGACGCCTTGGTGTAAATCCCGAACACCGCCATGATGCCGGCGAGAATATAGGGAAAAACGGGCGCGATCTCTGCGGTGGGTCCTGTGTTCCCCCCGTAATATGGATTACTGAAGCCATGCCCGGTGACAATCGAACGCGCAATTTTCCCGGTTTCGAAGGCGAACTCCCAGTGATCGCGTCCGGGATCCAGGAAGCCCTGGTAGACAAAGCCGACTACCACGAGGCGCACCGCGAGAGCCACCACCGCGGCCCAGAGCCAGGTGCGAGGGATGCGATTATTGGCAGGAATTTCGCAATCGGGCAGGCTACTGGGATTCTTCATCAGGCTTCCTGGAAATCTCCTGGGCCGAGACGCTATCGGCCGGCCCCTCTGCGCAGGCACGCAGAACACAATTTAGCACGAAAGTCCTTCGCGCTCGGCGACGAGCCGAACTACGGACGCGAGCTGTCCTCCGCCTGCGCCAACCCGATGGGGACAACCTTCCTGCCGCCGTTTAGACGCTGCTTCAGACGGCTGAGCTCGAAGAAGGCGCTGGAAGCGCTGTGCTTCATGGCCAGGGAGGACTCGATGCCGCATGTACAACCCGGGCATTCACGGCGGATCATCGCCACGGACTGGCGAAGGTAGGCCTCCGAGCCCAGGATGGTCGCCAGGTCGTCCCGCAGAATATTTCCGACTGGTTTCAGCGGGTAGCACCCTGTCAGCACATCGCCATTTGAGATCACGAATACCTGAAGGAACCCCAGAACACACGGCGGTTCCACCACGCCCTCATTCTTGTAATACCGCGTGACGTAATCCACCTCGTAGGCCGGGCGTTTGAGGACGTCGCGCAGGAACTTTTCGATCTCAGCTACGTCGCTCCGCTCCGGCCACAGCGAGGCGATATCAGCATCCTGCAGGAAATACAGACTTCGACTCAGAATGTTGAACTCGACGGCGGCTCCCGCTCCGTGCGCCACGTCGGCGAGTTTTCTAAGCTCTTCGGCGGACATCCGATTGAGGGTAACAGAGAGAGCGACTAGCTTATCGCGAAGCAACTGAATGCCTTCCAAGGCCAAATCGAAATAGCCCCGAATCCCGCGGATTACGTCGTTGGTCTGCTTCAGGCCATCAATTGAGACAGAGATGTGCGTAATCGGAGAGTCGTTAATCTCGTTGTGAAGCTTCTTAATGAGCAGCCCATTCGTTTGCAAAGTGATCCGCTTGAACAAGGAGGTGTTGGCCGTGTGCAGGATGTGAAACAGGTCTTTCCTGAGCAACGGCTCGCCTCCTGTAAGACGCAGGGAGCGGATGCCCACAGCGCCGATCTGGTTCACAAGTTCGACCGCGTGATCGGTGTCGATGGCGTCTTGCCACCGTGACTTCCAGTAATCACAGCTGATGCAGCGCGCCTGGCAGTTTTCGGTCAATTTGACATGCGCCGACAATGGCCTGATGTGGGAGGGCAAGAGTTTGGTCGACACCTTGCTGCCCATCCAAACGCGCGACAGGTAGGAAGCAGGAAAAAACATCACTCGGTCCCCTCCACAAACGCCCTGCCCCAGGATTCCCTTGTGACTTTGAGAGCGGCGGGTGTTGCACTCTGGCGTCGTCCCCCTTGCATATTGCGGGAGCAGCCAAGCTCAAAATAATACCATCCACAGGATCAGGTGTGTTTTTCGACCAGGAAATTCTCCAGGACCAGGCAATCCATCTCACTCTTCATGAACGTGTTGAAGGCGTTTGCCGGTGTATTGACGATCGGCTCCCCCTTGAGATTGAAGGAGGTGTTCAGCACCACGGGCACGCCGGTAGCTTGTCCGAAGCGCTCGATCAAGTTGTAATAGCGCGGATTCTGCTGCCGGAAGACCGTCTGCAGCCGGCCGGTACCATCCACGTGGGTGATGGCCGGCAGATGACTTTGCTCGCTCTGCTTTACCGGAACCACGTACAACATGTAACGCGCCGGATAGTGGCGTACTGCATTGGGAAGCTCGAAGTATCTCTCCGTGCACTCGGCCAGCACCGAAGGTGCAAAGGGGCGATAGGGCTCACGGAATTTGATCTTGGCGTTGACAATGTCCTTCATCTCCGGGTTGCGCGGGTCGGCGATGATGCTGCGGTTACCGAGAGCACGTGGTCCCCACTCGAAGCGGCCCTGGAACCAGCCGATCACTTTGCCCTGCATCAGGCGCTCGACCACCATGTCGAGCAGCGCGTCGTCGTTGCCGATCTGCTGATGACGGATGTTCTTCTCCCGCAGGAAACCGCTGATCTCGCTGCCGGCGTAGGAACGTCCCCAGTAAGCGTGATCCATGCAGCCGTTGCGCGGTTTCCCCATCAGCGTGTGATACGCCCAGAGCGCCGCTCCCAGCGCGCCGCCGCCGTCGCCGGCCGCGGGCTGGACGTAGAGTTCTTCGAATGGCGTCTCACGCAGGATGCGGCCGTTGGCCACGCTGTTCAACCCCACACCGCCGGCGATGCAAAGCCGTTTCAGGCCGGTCTCCTGCTGCAGCCTGTTCGCCATGCCCAGCAGCAGCTCCTCGGTCACCCGCTGGATGCTGGCGGCAATGTCCGCGTAATGCTGGTTGAGCCGGCACTCCTCGCTGTAATTCGCCGGCGCCTCGCCGAAGTATTTCGGAAAGCCCGTGCCCGCGGTATAGAACTGCATCTTGGGGGGCCGTGGGTCGCCGAACAGATCGACAAAACGGCGATTGAACGTCTTCTCGGTGGAGTGGTGGAACGAGAAGTAATCCATGTCCAGGGCGAAGGAGCCGTCGGCGTTCGGCTTCACCAGCTTCCAGACTTTGTCCACGTATCGCGGCTGGCCATAGGGCGCCATCCCCATCACCTTGTACTCGCCTTCGTTCACCTCGAATCCGAGGAACGCGGTGAAGGCACTGTAGAGCAGCCCCAGGGAATGCGGAAACTCCATCTGCTTGTGGAGACGAATCTCGTTGCCGCGGCCCACCCCCCAGGTGCCGGTGACCCACTCCCCGACGCCATCCACGGTGAGGATGGCGGCCTCGTCGAAAGGCGAACAAAGATAAGCGCTGGCGGCGTGCGAGAGGTGGTGCTCGCAGAACAGCACCTTGCCCTTGGGGACGCCCAGCTCGCTTTCGATGGTGCTGCCCACCCAGAGCTTGTCGATCATCCAGGTGATCATCGATTCGCGAAACACCTTCCACGACTGCGGATAGGTGCCCAACACCGACATCAGAATGCGGTCGAGCTTGCGGAAGGGCTTCTCGAAGAAGACCACATGGTCCAGGTCCGGACCCTGGATGCCGCCGGCCTCCAGGCAGAACTTGATGGCGTTGTGAGGAAAGCCGTAGTCGTGCTTGACGCGCGAGAAGCGCTCTTCTTCGGCTGCCGCGACGATCTTCCCGTCCCGCAGCAGCACGGCTGCCGCGTCATGGTAGTAGCAGGAGATCCCCAGAATATCCATCTACCACTGCCTCCGCGCCCATTCCATGGAGCTGGGGGTGTCGCCGTGGTCCAGCCAGGCTTGCGGACGCCGCCTGATGCGCAACGGATCAGAAAACCAGCGCACCGCCAGCCCGAACGGCAGGATAAGCACTGCATAGAGGATGGTCAGCAGAACTCGAGCCTGAAAATTTCCGATCTTCTGCGCCAGCCGCTTCCAGGCTTGCCAGATACGCTTAAGCAAAGAGCCCTCCGCTCAGAATACAAGTGTAGATCAATCGGGCGACGGCATCGCCTCGGCGGTCCCGGAGTCCCGCCGCAGCTCCGATCATCAATTACCGGGACGCTCGCAGCACGCCCGGAAAAGCCCGCGGAATCACGCCAAGCATGAATTTGGCGAAGCGGTCCGATCCTGTCTGATTCCAATGGCCGTCGTGAACGAAGAAACATTTTCGAACATCGGCGGGCTGCAGGTTGGCAAAAGCTGCACTCCCGTCCACGAATCTGGCGCCAATCTTCTCGGCAAAAGCCTTCGCCTCGGCCCGATGGGGCTCGTTCTCCCATGTGGACTTCACCAATTCCTCCCGAGTGGGAAGGAAAACAACCAGTGCTGGCAGCTTGTGACTGGAGACAAACTGATGGATGTCTTCGATCAAACGTGCCTGTTCCGGTTCAAATCCGGGGGTTTGCCACAGCGCCGCCTGCAGGGCGTCCGACCAGCGGTCCAAATGGTTGTAGATCTGCTTCCCCAGCACCGGCCGAAGCTCCCACCGCGGAACGGACGGCGGCCACTTTCCGCTCACGGCTTGCTCAAACTCGCCGTCGGAGACTATGTACGCGTTCTCCGCCGTAACCGGGCACGCTGTGGCCTGTTCGAAGGTTGCCGGATACGTCTTTGGATCCCAGTCCTGGCAGGTCCGCCACATGCGGCGAGTAAAGCCGCGGTGTTCGGCGACCATGAAATGACGGTCTAGATCGTTGTCAAAGACAAGAAATACAATTCCGTCCAGTTCGTAGTTCTGAGCTGCGACGAGTCGAGTCAGTATGCTCCACCAGTTTGCCAGCCCAACGCCATCGAAGGAAAAGTTGAGCAACTGCAATTTCTCCCCGCCGGCTTCTGCGAGAGCCTGGGTTCGGTCCGGCCAATTCGTGTCCAGGTAGGCCCCAGCGGAGAAGGAATCGCCAAAGACAGCGACACGCCGAGTCGAGCCGTCGGACCGCGCAGGACCGAAATCCGTTCGGGTCGGAAATCCTTGCGAATTCCCCTTCAACCATCCGCTCCACTCGACCGTTCCATTAGTGATACGGCTCCAGCGCGAGGGTTGTTGGGTCAGGACGTAGCCCCGAACCGGGTCAAAGTGCACGGTCTTGCCGGAATTGTCAAAAAGCATAATCGAGGTGCCGGCCCACGAGAAGCCGTAGTACGCAGTGGTTGCGAATTCTACAATCAGATATCCGAAGAGAAGGCCGAACCCGACCGCATAGATGCGGAAAGACTTGCGTTGCCGGGCCCTCAGTTTTGCAGCTCGGATTGCAAAGAACGCCACCGCAAAGATCAGGACAATGAAATACAGTGCCAGTAACACTCATCCACTCCGCGGAAGGCATGTTGGACTCGCGTCTCCGCCTTCACGAAAACCGTCGAACACCGACATTTCATTGTCAGAACAGGGTGTAGATAAACGGCGCGATGGCCGAACTCTGCGCAACTACCAGCAATATCCCGAACAACAGCAGCGCGCCAATCATCGGCAGCATCCACCAGCGCTTGTTGGCCATCAGGAACGAGAGAAGCTCGCCCGCGATGCCAAAGCGGCGAACCGCAGTTGAGAAGAAATTCATTACTATTCGCTCCGATCCCCTGCCGCCTGCTGACAGCGTAAGGTCAGCCTTAATGGGCGACAAAGTTCGTCTCCATCACTATAGCAGAATCTCCGGCCATCGCGGCTTGCTTGCCCCGAGTGCCGTGGCATAGAATTTGGTAGTTTTCATGTCCGCCGATTCCCTTAACCCCTACCTGTATTCAACTTTTCATGCCTTGTTCGCTATAGGCGTGTGCGCCATAGCCTGGTTTCACCCGCGTCTGGGGGACCGCTGGTTTCACGCGGCCGAAGCAGGATTTTCCCGGTTTGCGACGCAGCGAAAGAGCGCCATCGCGAGCGTGTTTCTTGTCGCGGTAGTGGTTCGCCTGGCGCTGCTTCCCTGGCTGCACGTGCCGGTTCCGGGTAACCCGGACGAGTTCAGCTACCTGCTCATGGGAGACACGTTCGCACACGGGCGGTTGGCGTATCCCTCGCATGCGATGTGGCAAAGCTTCGAGAGCCTGGACATTAACTGGTTCCCCACCTACTCCTCAATGTTTTTCCCGGCACAAGGCGCGGTTCTGGCGGCGGGAGAACTTTTGGGCCATCCGTGGATTGGCGTGCTTGCAAGCGCTGGGCTCATGTGCGCCGCCCTCGTCTGGGCGTTGCAGGCTTGGATGCCGGCGCGGTGGGCGATGCTGGGAGGAGTTCTCGCCATCCTTAACATCGGTGTGCTGAGCTACTGGATGAACAGCTATTGGGGTGGTGCGGTGGCCGGAACGGGGGGTGCGCTCGTGCTGGGCGCGGTGCCGCGAGTTCTCCGCAAACAAAGGGTCCGCGACGCCCTGCTCCTGGGAATAGGGGCAGCGATTCTTGCCAATAGTCGTCCTTTTGAGGGATTGATCCTCTGCCTGCCCTTTGCCATCGCCCTGCTCGTCTGGATGGGGAACCCTTCTTCACCGTCAGCGCACATTAAGTTTTGGAAGGTGATAGTTCCCGTATGCGCCATCCTGGTTCCAACGTTCGCTTTCATGGGCTACTACAACTGGCGCCTCACCGGCAACCCACTGCAGCCGCCGCACCTGCTCTGGTCAAGAACCTACCTCACCTCGCCCTATTTTTTCTGGGACCATCAGAAACCGCTGTTGCATTACAACAATCAACAACTGGAGGAAGTTTTCAGGGTGTGGGCGCCAGCCTATGCGAGTCGCACCTGGGCCGGTTTCTGGAAACTTTCCGGGGAGAAGATCGCGCTGTACTGGGAAGTATTTCTCTGGGCCG
This sequence comes from Terriglobales bacterium, assembly GCA_035542595.1. Classification (GTDB taxonomy): domain Bacteria; phylum Acidobacteriota; class Terriglobia; order Terriglobales; family Acidobacteriaceae; genus JAHFUA01. Next base: position 4,386 of record DATKLD010000194.1, on the reverse strand, counting down.
GCGCCTTTCCCATTCTGCTGTGCGTGCCACTTCTCCTGCGAGATCGAAGGATGCGCTGGCTCCTGGGCGCGGCGTTGATTTGCCTGGCGGGGCTGTTCTCCGTGACTTGGTCTTTGCCTCACTATGCCGCCCCTGCCTTCTGTGTGTTCTATGCCATTCTTGTGCAGGCGCTGCGGCATCTTCGCGCGCTGCGCTTTCGGGGGAGGCCCGTGGGACTGGGTCTTTCGCGCGCCGCCATCGTGCTCCTCTTTTTCCAGGTCGCAACCGCCATTCCCGAAAGGCTGCATCACCCGGATGCCTGGTTCTCAGTGAGGGGCAATGAGGACCGCGCTCTTCTTTCGCGCAGACTCCATCAACTGCCGGGCAAACATCTGGTGCTTGTGAGGTACGGAGAAAATCACGACGTGATTCGCGAGTGGGTGTACAACGGTGCCGATATTGATGACTCCAAGGTCGTGTGGGCTCGGGAGATGAGCGCGACGCAGAACGCCAAACTGTTGGCCTACTACGGGAATCGCCACGTGTGGCTGGTGGAACCGGAACACAATCCGGATCTGTTGCTTCCCTACCCGCGTGCTCGATAGTACCGTTACGCCTACCGCTGCGGCGCTCCTGTCATGGCTTTCACCTTCCGCCTTGGTGCCGCGGCGGCGCCCGTCTCTTCCGCCGTCCTTCCTATGAAGGATCGAACTACATAGAGGGGTCGGCCCTTGGACGCCTCGTAGATCCGACCGACGTATTCCCCTATTACGCCAAGAAACAAGAGCAGCACACCGGAAAAGAAGCTAATGACAAATATCAGCGCCGTAAATCCTTGCGGCGCCTGATGCAGAAGGATCTTCGCGAACAGTGCATAGGCCGCATAGACGCCCGATACGAGGACGGCCGCCGCGCCTAAGAGCGTCGCAGCTCGAATCGGCACAACGGAAAATGCAAAGATTCCGTCAGCGGCCAGCCTAAGCAGGCGCAAAAATCCGTATTTGCTCTTGCCGGAGTGACGCTCGCAGCGCTCAACAGGAATGCCGATCTGCCGGAAACCAACCCAGCTGCGCATCCCGCGAAGGAAGCGATGATGTTCGGGCATGCGCCGCAGTTCCTCCACGACCCGCCGCGACATCAGGCCGAAATCGCCGGCATCGCGCGGAAGTGAAACCTCGGCAAGCGCGGAGAGCGAACGATAAAAAAGAAAATAGCAGAGCCGCAGAAGCCATCCCTCTTTCCGCTTTGTCCGTTGCGCATAAACCACGTCGTAGCCCTTGAGGAATTTGTCCACAAAGTCGGGGATAACTTCCGGCGCGTCCTGCAGGTCGCCGTCCATCAAGACGGTGGCGTCGCCGGTGACGTGATCGAGGGCCGCGCTGAGCGCAGCCTGGTGCCCAAAGTTGCGAGCGAGCGAAAGCACCCGAACCCGCGAATCGTGTGCCCCCTCCTCAAGGATGTTCAGCGTGCGATCGGTGCTGCCGTCGTCCACAAAAAACAATTCATGCGGGCCGCCCGGCAATTCGTCCAAGACCCTGAGCGTCCGCCGCAGGAGTTCCGGAAGGACTGCCTCTTCATTGTGAACGGGAATCCCTACGGAAAGGCGGAATTCTCTATCCATGATGGCTGCCTCCCCTTGCATTAAACCATACCCTGGAGCGCGGCTCTCACGGCTTTTGCGATGCAGACGCGCTGCCAAGCCTTTATCGCACGCGGACCACAAGGCCTGCGTCCGGTGATGTTGCCCGCGGAATCGCTGATAAACTACAGTACTACCGGGAGTTTAGAACGAGCAGTGGGGTTTCCAGTAAATGGAATCGGATGTTTGCTTGGCTTTGGGCAGGACTGAACACGCGTCTAGCGGCGAGGAAGAAAAACCGTATCCCAAGTGGCTACTAGGCGCATATCTGGCGCACTTGCTATTGCCTTTGGCGTTGCTGCTGGATTGCTGCGCGGCCTGGCGGCTGCATTCGCAACAGTTCAGCGACGAGATTTTGTGCGCGATATCAGGCGCATGGCTCGCGGCTGCTATTGGGGGCTTGTTGCTGGCGCGGGACCGTGCACGGCTCTTGAAGCGCATGCGCGGCCCCTTGGCCGGTTTATTTGCGCTTTGCATCACCATTGCGGTTTTCGAGCTTGCATTGCGCGCGACCATGGGCGAAGCCAGGCCAGCGTTGTGGACGCCTGGACTGCGCACCACCTATAAGATGGACACCAGGCTCATGCCCGGGGCCTCCCCGAATGTGACCTTCACAGTCAACCGCCTGGGTCTGCGCGGGCCTGAGATGCCGTCCGATAAGCGCGTGTACAAGATTGTCGCGGTTGGAGGCAGCACCACGGAATGCCTGGTGCTTACCGACGCGAAAACCTGGCCGCAGCGCCTGATGGATGAGCTGAACCGCAGTCAGCAAAACGTGCCGGTGTGGGTAGGCAACGCGGGAGCGGCCGGTCACACCGCGTTGCATCATCTCGAACTGCTGCGGGACTTGCCGGTTTTGAGCCAGGCGGATGCCCTGGTGTTCATGATCGGCATCAACGATCTGGAAGCTACCCTGGTCCAGCGAGGCGGCCCTGCGGACAATTACATCTGGAAGGACGTTCGCGAACTCCGGGACCGGCTGGCTGGCGAACCCGAGTACCGCTACCCGCTGTTCCGGCATCTGTACCTGTTCCGGCTGATCCGCAACGCCAGTTTGAACTTCTGGTTGATCACTCATTACAAAATTCATGAGGACGATGAAACCGGGATGCGGGAAAGGAGGGCACGATTTCGGCGCGTGCCGCTGCCCGACCTGGCGCTCGGGCTGCGAGAATACCGGGTCCGGCTGGAGAGAATTGCGCAGGAATGCGGCAGGCGGCATCTACGCTGCATTTTCCTCACCCAACCCAGCATGTGGCGCTCCGACCTGCCGCCACAGGAGGAGGCGCTTCTCGTGTTCGGCTGGGTGGGACGGCTCGGCGATCCCTGGGGCTATTTGACTGTCGATGACGGGAAGCGGGCGCTGGACCAATTCAACGAGGTGGAGCTGGATGTCTGCCGCGAAATGGGTATGGAATGCCTGGATGTTGCGGCAATGGTGCCCAAGGACAGTGCCGCTTTCTACGATGACGTGCACTTCAACGAGGGCGGAGCGGAGATCGTGGCGCATGCCGTGGCAAGTTACTTTCTCTCCCGGCCGCCGTTTCGATCGCAATCACTGACACATTGACTAGTCCGCTGACCAACATGCCCCGCGTGAGAAACATTATCACCCGGGAAATCCTGGCCGTGGCGCTGGACACGTTCCGGCTCTACAAGGTGCGCTTCGCATTAACGGCTCTGGGGGTAATGATCGGCACTGCCTCGTTGATCGTGGTGGTCACGGTGGGGCTGACCGGCAAGGAATACATTCTTGATCAGATCCGGGGAATTGGGGCCAACATGATCCGTGCTTCCTGCACGGGCGGTACTATCAATGTGCCGGTACACGATTACCTGACGCTGGACGACATGCGCGCTGTGCAGGAAGAAGTGCCGGGCGTGGCGGCGGCGTCCCCGCTGGTGCCCCTGCTGCAGTACATTTCCATCGGCGGCGGGAAGCAACGGGAAGTGTCTGTGCTGGGCGTACACCCGGGGTACGAGCGGATTCGCAATCTGGACGTGTCGGGACGTTTTTTCGACGACCGCGACAACCAGGAGCGGGTGAAGGTCGCCGACCTGGCAGAGCCTTTAGCCAAACGTATCTTTGGGACGCCGCAAGCCGCCATCGGGCGCACCCTGCGCGTCGGCGGTCTTCCATTCACCGTGATTGGCACCGTCAAGGAACGGGTCGAAACCTTTGGAGAGACGGAACTGGGGGGTGGGAACACTATCCTGATCCCCTATACGGTCAGCCGGTATTTTTTCCCTGGTACTACGGTATGGCAGCTACTTTTCAGCATGTCTGACGCCTCGCAGGTGGAGCCGGCGACCCAGCAGATTAAAACCATCCTCCAGACCCGTCACCGCAAAGGGCTCGTTTATCGGGTCGAGAACCTGACGCAACTGCTCGCCGTTGCGGCCAAGGCCGCGAACGCCCTCATCGTGGTATTGCTGCTGGTGGCCGCCATTACTCTGGTGGTCGGCGGCGTGGGCATCATGAACATCATGCTGGCCACCGTGACCGCTCGCACGCGCGAGATCGGAATCCGCAAAGCCGTGGGCGCGACCGCCACCGAGATACGTTTGCAGTTCCTGGCCGAGGCCGTCCTCATTTCGCTCGTCGGGGGCGTGATTGGCGTCGCCGTTGGGGTCTCGTTGCCCCTCTCCCTGCGTATCTTCACCAGCTTGGATATCCCGATCTCACCCCTGTCGGTATTCGTCGCCCTTCTCGTTTCCTCGCTGGTGGGCATCGTCTTTGGAACCGCGCCCGCGGCCCGCGCCGCCCA
>DATKLD010000193.1:0-4201 GCA_035542595.1 Terriglobales bacterium | reverse complement strand
AAGGTCTAAATTCGACTGGACGCCGCCGAGTGGGTCGTCCACCAACAGGGGCACGGAAGCCCCGCAGGCGTAGCCGCATGAGCGCCGCCGCCCGGAGAAAACTGTCGCGCCTGCTGAAGCAGCGCTGGGCGCAGGGGAAGAGCGCGTCCAGAAAAGTCAAGGCCGGCTGAGACGAGCCAGCGGCATTGACGAAAGGCATGACATGTTCAGTGGGATTAAGCCCACCGAGGCAAGAGTCAGAAACCTCGTAACTCGGATAGCAGGGAGGAAGGAAACCGAATCCCTGAAGCCTATCGACGAACCCATCTTTTAGGGTGGGGTGAGTCACTGGGCCGCAACGCAAGTGAACCCATCGGTGGCCTCGAAATGTGCTCATAACCGGAGGCCGAGCCCGCTCTTTCCGGGGCAAAGGCAGCATGGATCGTCGCAGACTGACTGATGAGGCGAGCCACTCCGGCGGGGTGATAGGGGCAGCACGGTGACAAGGGCATGTCGAGCAACTGGAGAAGCCCTCCTCGTCCCGTCGAGAAATCGGCGGAGCACGAAGCCGTATAACCGGAAACACCGGGAAGTCGGTGGAGGACGAGAGGGTGGCGGAGGGGTCGGTAGTAGTGATGAAGCGGAGTAATGTCCGTCGAGCGAAGCGGCCCTGCTGTTTGTAACGGCTCCAACAACATGGAAGGCAAGGGTGAATGACAAAGGCACCCATTGGTTTGCAAGACCTGAGACGGAGTCTATACGTCAAAAGTGTAGCCGCGCATCAGAAAGTGCGGTTTTCTGAACATACGCCGGTAGAGCGAATCTTCATCATCATCGCCGGAGCGCAGCGGAGGCTGGTCTGTGCCCGATTCCAGCATCATGGCAATTACGACGCCACTTCGATCATCGTGCGTGACGGATCATAGTTACCGACTTGGTTCTGGATATGCATCCCGAGAAGTGCAATTCAGTAACTTCTGCGGCACGACCGTTTCAGATATCAACAACTTGCAACCTGCGCTCGATCAAAAAACCGCGTTTTTACATGCGCGCCAACACTTTCGGCGGAGGGCAAGCAGAAAATCGCAGACCTGGCACAAGAGGCGCTCAAGTTGAAGGGGTATGTGATCGAAGTGAAGGGGTTTGCCGACTCGACGGGCAGCCTTGCCGACAACCAACAACTCAGCAAGGAGCGCGCTCAGACGGTGGTCGCCTATTTGCTCCAGGAGTGTCGTGTTCCGGTGAAGAACATTGTTGCGCCGGGCGCGATGAGTGAAACTCACCCTGTAGCATCTAACGAAACTACGATCGGACGAGCCGAAAACCGCAGGGTCAGTCTTAGGGTCCTTGTCAACAAGGGCGTCGCTGGCGGCAGCGGGAACTAGGAGTCTTCTTCCAAGAAAAGGGGGCGCCCTTAGCTGCTCGACCCGATGCATTGTCGGTCGCCTCTCTTTCCGTCCTCGGCGGTACATCAAGGCAGCCACAGGCTATTATCGCCGTAAGCGTTCGGTCTGGGCCGTCTGGACGAAGCAGTGATTGGAGAACATCCTCGCCTTGTGGGCATGATGGATAGTGTCCACTTGGAGCGGAGATGGACACGTCCAGTCAGGCGGTCATCGGAACACCTTCTTCAGCCACGGAGCCGGCGCAGAAGCGGCAGCGCTGGGGAGTGAAACAGAAGCGGCAGATTGTCGAGGAGACGTTGGCCGTGGGCGCATCGGTCGCGCGTGTGGCAGGGGTGCACGGCATCAACGCCAACCAGGTCTTCTATTGGCGCAAGCAGTACCGTGCAGGGCGGCTGGGCAACAGCACCGGCGCGCTCAAGCTGCTCCCGGTCACGGTGGAAGCGTCGTTGCCGCCGAGCGCGCCCCTCCCGATAGCACCGTCGGGCGCGATTCACATCAAGCTAGGCTACGCGCACATTCGTATCGAGGGCAGCGCCGATCCAGTCCTGCTGCGGACGATTCTGGAGTCGCTGCGCGGATGATCCGGCCGGCACGCGCATCTGGATCGTAGCGGGCGTGACTGACCTGCGACGCGGCTTCTTGGGACTGAGCGCGCTGGTGCAGACGGCGCTGGAACAGAACGCGTTTGGTGGGCACGTGTTCGTCTTCCGCGGGCGGCGCGGGGACCTGATCAAAGTGTTGTGGTTCGACGGCGATGGTCTTTGTTTGTTCGCCAAGCGATTGGAGCGCGGGCGCTTCGTATGGCCGCAGGCAACGAGCGGTACGGTCTCACTGACGCGGGCGCAGTTATCGATGCTGCTTGAAGGGATCGACTGGCGACGGCCCGAGCGTACGTGGCAGCCGCAGGCGACGGTGTAGCGCGAGGTGCTTTTGCACAGCTTCTTGTGCGGTAGGTGAATTGTATCGCCAGAGTTCATGCGATACTCCGCGCATGGTGGCCACGACGCTCCCCGATCTGAACACCCTGGATCGGGAGGCGTTGAAGACACTGCTGGTGGCCACGCACGAGCGACTGCTCTCGCGCGAGAGCGAGATCGAGCACCTGAAGCTGCTGATCGCCAAGCTGCGGCGGATGCAGTTCGGCCGCCGCTCGGAGAGAGTCCAGCGGCAGATCGAGCAGCTGGAGCTGCGGCTGGAAGACCTGGAGGCGAGGAAGGCCCAGCAGACCAGCCAGGCACAGAGCCGGCTTCCTACCACAGCCGCCGCCAACCTTCTTATAGCCTCGAAGCCATCGCGGCGTCCGCTTGCCGAACACCTGCCACGCGAAACTCAAACGTACGAGCCGCAAGAGCGCGTCTGCCCCGATTGCGGCAGCGCGTTGCGCAGGCTCGGTGAAGACGTCTCGGAGATGCTGGAGTATGTGCCGGCGCGCTTTAAGGTCATCCGCCAAGTGCGTCCGAAGCTGAGCTGCAGCGGCTGTGAGCGCATCGTGCAGGCACTAGCGCCCAGTCGCCCGATCGAGCGCGGCCTGGCTGGACCAGGACTGCTGGCGCATGTGCTGGTCTCGAAATACGCCGATCACTTGCCTTTGTATCGCCAGGCCGAGATGTATGCACGCGAAGGCGTCGATCTGGAACGCTCGACCCTGGCCGACTGGGTAGGTGGCGCGGCCGACTTGCTGAAGCCGCTGGTCGAGGCCTTGCGGCGCTACGTCTTCGACTGCGGCAAGCTGCACGCCGACGACACGCCGGTTCCGGTGTTAGCTCCAGGCACGGGCAAGACCAAGACCGGCCGGCTGTGGACCTACGTTCGCGACGATCGTCCGGCGGGTGATAAGGCGGCTCCAGCGGTGTGGTTTGCCTACTCGCCCGACCGCAAGGGAGAGCATCCGCAGCAGCATCTGCGCGACTTCCGTGGCACGCTGCAGGCCGGCGCCTATGCCGGGTTCAACCAGATCTACGAAAAAGGACTGATCCAGGAAGCTGCCTGCTGGGCGCATGTGCGGCGCAAGTTCTACGAGCTCCAGCAGGCGCACGCTTCGCCGATCGCCACCGAAGCCATCGAGCGCATCGGCGAGCTGTATGGGATCGAACGTGAGATTCGAGGGCACCCCCCGGAGGAACGACGCGAGGTCCGCAACGCGCGAGCCCGGCTCGTGCTGGAGTCGCTGCATGAGTGGCTCGAAGGCTGTTTGGCCAAGCTGTCGCGCAAGTCCGATACTACCGCCGCTGTCCGCTATGCGCTCACGCATTGGGACGCGCTGGTACGCTACTGCAATGATGGCCGCCTGGAGATCGATAACAATGCCGCGGAGCGCGCGTTGCGTGCCGTCGCTCTGGGCCGGAAGAACTACCTGTTCGCGGGCTCCGATGCCGGCGGAGAGCGCGCTGCGGCTATCTACAGCTTGATCGGTTCGGCGAAGCTCAACGGCCTGGACCCGGAAGCATATCTGCGCGAGGTGCTGACGCGCATCGCCGATCACCCCATCTCTCGCATCGAGGAGTTACTGCCTTGGAACATCGCCGCCAGCCTGCCACCCGCCATCGAACCCGCCGCCTAGACACGAAGGCCGTCGCGAAAAACTCCGCAGTCATTCCGGCGTCCCTGCCCAACATCGCGGAACTGATTGCATACGGCGAAATCACCGTCGGCGTGCTCCGCCCCGTTGGTTGTGTTGCCACCGCCACCGACGGACATAACTGCCTGGCCATGCTGGTCCGCCGCCGAGGCGAAACCTTGGTCCAGTTGCTCGCCCGCCTCGACCAGGCCATCGACAAGGCCCTCACCGAAGACATCTACACCGACGAGATTAACTA
>DATKLD010000192.1:0-2892 GCA_035542595.1 Terriglobales bacterium | reverse complement strand
TCGATGACGACACCTTTAGCGCCGTGATCGAGCGCGGCCTTCACTAGGTAGCCATCGGCGCCACCGTACATGGGAACGATCTCGACGTAAGGCATGCTGTCGGTCTTGATCGGCACCAGCTGTCGTCGCAGAGGCGCACGCCAATAGACGATGCGATCGAAATCCACCTCGCCCAGGAAGCCGAAGTCACCTGACTTGAAGGTCTCGACGCTGGAGGTGTGGGTCTTGGTGACATCGCGGGCGGCGTTGATCTGGCTGTTCATGGCCAGCATGGCGCCTTTGCCCTTCGATTGCGGATCGACAGCGATGCGCACGGCGTTCAGCAGATTGCGCGGGCCGTCGAAATCCGATTCCGAGGCGTTGCGCTGGGCGCCAATCAGAACGACGGGCTTCTCGGAATTGACGGTGAGGTCGAGCCAGTAGGCGGTCTCCTCCAGGGTGTCGGTGCCGTGGGAGATGATGACTCCAGCCACTTCGGGGCGAGCCAGCGCAGCGTTGACGTCGTGGGTCAGCGCCGTCCAGCGGACCGGGTCCATGTAATCGGAGGGTACGTTGGAAACGTTCTTCACCTCCACGGTGGCGTACTTGGAGACCTCCGGCACGGTGGCGAGCAGGTCTTCGCCGGATATCGCCGGCACTGGAGCGTGTTTGACGGGATCGATCTTCATGGCGATGGTGCCGCCAGTGGCAATCAACACCACCACCGGCTTGGTCTGGGCAATCGCAAGGCTGGCTAGCAGACAGAGGGCGGCTAACAGGGCAGACTTCTTGTAGATTCTCATAAGAAACGGTCTCCTCGTTTGCTTCGGATCGGGCGGAGCCGAACTATAAACGTCGCCAGGCAAGGCGGCAAGCGGGCCGTCCAGCCGTGGCAGGCCTTGCACGTCGGGTAAAATGCTTTGCGTTTGGGACAGGGAAGGAAGAATGGCAACAGAACCATGCAATGGCGGGAGCGCTGCGCAGCAGCTCGTCTACGTGACCCTCGGCGGTCTGCCGTTGAGGATTGAGCTGGAGTGGCCGTTCCGGCGGTCGGGGGCGGGAGCAGACTTTTACATGCTGCATGGGAGCGTGCGTCTGGAATCCGGCGCCGGGCTGCACTGCCTGGTGGCGGTGCAGATGACGCTGACGATGAAGGACGTGCTGCCGTCCCTTGAGCCCGCCGACGTGGAAGCCCCGGTGATCAATACCCTGCGGAAGGAGATCGATCGCAAGCAGCTCGAGTTTCTGAAGTCGCCCAAGCGCGTGCCGGTGCCGTTTTCGGGGCGGCAGTACAGCTTCAAGCGCCAGCAGTGGGACTTCGCCAGGGCCACGGACGATCAGGTGGCGGAGCTGGTGCGGCGCGAGGTGTACTGGAACATGAAGCTGGGCGCCGCGCGAGTGTGGATCGCCGATCCAACCGACGCGCAGTACGTCACCAGCCCGGCATCACGGCTGATTGAGGCAGCGTCGCGGCTGGGGACGTGGTTGCGTCTGGAGGGCGAGTACGCGACGGCAACGCCAGAACTGCTGGCCGAGGGTCCAAAGATCGAGGCCGACATGCGGACGGCGCTCGAGGCGCTCGAGAAGAAACACGCCTTCGAAAGAGGCTAGGGAGCGAACGTGCTGGGGACAACGGTTTCGCACTATCGCGTAGTGCAGCGGCTAGGCGGCGGCATGGGCGTGGTGTACGAAGCCGAGGACACGGGGCTGGGCCGCCGGGTGGCGCTGAAGTTCCTGCCCGAGGAGCTGGAGAAAGATCCGCAGACGCTGGGGGCGGACGCGCTGCGTAGCCAACTGCTCTCCCTTCATTGACTTACCCGCTTCATCAACATAAGATTTCGCGGCGATGATCGGCCAGACCATTTCGCATTATCGCATCGTCGAGAAGCTCGGCGGCGGTGGTATGGGGGTGGTGTACAAGGCCGAAGACACGGAACTCGGCCGCTTCGTCGCTCTCAAGTTTCTGCCCGAGGATGTCTGCCGCGACCCACAGGCGCTAGAGCGCTTTCGCCGCGAAGCGCGGGCCGCTTCGGCTTTAAACCATCCCAACATCTGCACAATTTATGAAATCGGCAAATATGGCGACGAAAACTTCATTGTCATGGAGTTTCTCGACGGAGTGACGCTCAGGCACCGGATCGCCGGCCGTCCGTTGGAAACGGAAACGCTGCTGGGGCTGGCGATCGAGGTGGCCGACGCCCTCGATGCCGCTCACGGCCAGGGTATCGTGCATCGCGACATCAAACCGGCCAACATCTTCGTCACCAAGCGCGGCCATTGCAAAATTCTGGATTTCGGACTCGCCAAGATCAATCCCATGGCCGGTCCAACTGGCCCGGCTGCCGAACCTACAGCGAGCTTCGAGAATCAGAATCTGACCAGTCCGGGTACGGCGCTGGGCACGGTCGCATACATGTCGCCCGAGCAGGTGCGCGGCAAGGAACTCGATGCCCGCACCGATCTGTTCTCTTTCGGAGTTGTCCTGTACGAGATGGCGACCGGTGCGCTGCCGTTTCGCGGCGATACCTCAGGAGTGATCTTCGAGGCGATCCTGAACCGCGTACCGGTTCCGCCCGTCCGACTGAACCCGGCGATTCCGGCGGATTTGGAGCGGATCATCAACAAGGCGCTGGAGAAGGACCGCAACCTGCGCTACCAGCACGCTTCGGAGATGCGCGCCGACCTCGAGCGGCTCAAGCGCGACTCCAGCTCGGGGCGCGTGGCCGCATTGACCTCAGATTCAGCGGCAGGCGTCGCGGTGCCCTCGGGTCCGGCGGGAAGCGCTCCTTCTGCTGCAATCCCCGCGGTCCCGACGCGACCCTCTATCACGAGAAAGTTGGCTCTCGCCGGCGCCATCGTGGTGGTTCTGGCGCTCGTTGTCGCCGGCGTGCTCTATCGCCGGGGATTTTTCCG
>DATKLD010000191.1:0-5921 GCA_035542595.1 Terriglobales bacterium | reverse complement strand
GGGAGAGGTGCGGCTGATGACGCGTTACACCCAGATCGGCGGCGACCAGACCAAGTCGTTCTACGTCCCGGGTGAGAACAATCTGGGTGAGTTCAACTACTTCCTCGACCACCATTTTCTCGACACGCGCCGCCTGCAGGTACTCGGCATGTTCCGCGGCACCGACGACCAGAGCATCGACCCCACGCACAACAGCCTGCAAAAGGGCTATCTGCGCATCTACGGCCCGCGCGACGAGTACATCTTCGGCGACGCTCTGGTCAACTTCTCCTATCTCTCGTTCAATCAGAACATCCGTGGTGCGGACACCTCATGGAAGCTGGGCGATAGCTGGAAGCTGACCACCGTCGGCGGAGTGTACATCGATCGCTGGAATTCAATCTGGCAAGACGTCCCCGGCCGTCCGTATCTCGCTTCCGTGGCGGGCAGCCGTCTCGAATACCACATCAACAAGCGCTCCACGCTGGGGTTTAACTTCTCCTACAGCAAAGATAACGTCGGGACGCTGCCGCCGCCCTGCGATCCGACCCAGCCCGGCCAGGGCGCCTGCGAGATCGGCGCCGCCCCCGAACCCGCGGACAACAAGGTGGGCAGCGTGGACTTGAAGCTGCAGTTTCCCTGGGGTCTGCGTATGAACGCGGAGTATGCCTACTCCCTGACCGATTTCGATATTCGCCAGCCGGTGACCGGGCTTCTCCCGCAGCCCTGTGATCCGAACAACCCGGTCGGCCCCTGTTACACGCCCTGTCCACAGATTGATACGCGGGCCCCGGTACCGGGCTGCGGCACGCAAGGCGACTGGGGCGTGCGTGCTGAAGCCACCTATCGCTGGCACAAGCTCACGCTGCGCGGTTCGTTTGCGCGCTACCAGCCCAACTTCACGTCCGTGAACGCGCGCCAGATCAACGATCTGCAGGATGGCATCTTCCGCGCCACGTACGACTTGACGCATTTTCTGACGCTGGACGGCACGGTCCGGCGCAACAATAACAATCTGCGCGGTCAGCTTACGGCCACGCCCACCGGCTATGAAAGCGTGCTCTGGGGCCCGGAGATGCACTTCATCCTGCACGACCTCGGCTTCTACCGGCGTGCCATCCTCGAGTTCGGCTATCGCGATCGCGAGCTGCACGGTACCCGGCCAATGCTGGCCAATTGCATTCCCACTCTGCCGGCGATCAAAGCCTCCACCTGTGTCGACCAGTCGGTGCGCATGCCCTTTGGCGAACTCAGCATTCCCTATCACACCACCTACCTGACGGTGGGATACGAAATGCGGGGCCTGGTGGACAACATCGACCCGGCGCAGAGCCAGCACGTCCATCGCGCCTATGCGGCGCTGCGCGGGCTCTACGAGCTGCGGGGCTGGCACATTAATCCCAACTTCCGCTTCGAACTCGAGCGCACCAGCCAGCGCCCGAACCAGGGTCTGGCTCCGTGCGAACCCGCGCTGGGCCTGGCTGATCCTTGCCTGCTGACCTACGACACCAATCGTCTGGACACGGCTGCCCTGCTGGCGGAGGCGCCACGGTGGTTCATCCTCGAGCTGGGCTACCGGACCACTACGGCCACGATCTTTGGGCCATCGGGCTACAGGCGCCCCTCGTACCGTGCGGCGCTTACCTACAAGATCCGCAATGATGAGAACACCGTCCTGATCTTTTCGTTCCTGCGCAACAACTATTTCTTCCTGACGCCTCCGAACCTGACACCCATCACCGACTACGACGAAAGGCAGATGGGAGTGACGTTCGTCTACAAGTTCGGCAAGCGCCGCTGAGGGGGTCAATGCAGAAGGGGCACGCAGAGCGCGCATCACGCTGGAAGGCGGTCCTGACGCATTTGCCGCTGGGGCGCGTGGACGTGCTCATCGTGGTTTTGGTGACGCTGGCGGGCCTGCTTGTGTTCTGGCGCGTGGAGATCGCGGGAGGGGGTCGCGGGGCCCTCTCGTTGCTGAAGACGGTGGAGTTGCGCTCGCTCGATGCGCGCTTCAAAATGCGCGGCGCCCGGTCATACGACCCGCGGATTGTGATCGTGGCCATCGACGAGAACACGCTGCGCAAGCTGGGCGCGTTCCCCGTCTCGCGCGACGCTTATGCCCGACTCATCGACAAGTTACACGCCGGCGGCGCCCGCACCATCGCCTTCGATATCGACTTCCCCACCCCTGAGAAAAACGCCGCTCTCGATGCGCTGAAACGCCTGCAGGAGCAGATGGCAAGTAATCCAGCAGCCCTGGGGAAGATCCGCGCCATCGCGCGGACCAGCGACAACGACGCCATCCTTGCCGAGTCGATGAAAAATGCAGGCAACGTCATCCTGGGACACATCTTCCTCGACCGCGAACGCACCGAGGGTACCGACCCCAAGGCGGCCCGGGAGTACTACGACATAGTTTCGTTGCAGGCCTTCCCGCAGGTCCGCAAGGTGAAGAAAAACGGCCGCGACTTCGACATGAATGCGGCCTGGGTCGGCGAGGTGGAGTGGGGTATCGAGCCCAACCTCCGCCTCCTGGCCGAGGCCGCCAAGACCTATGGTTTCTTCAACGCCACCCCTGACGCCGACGGCATCTATCGCCGCGAGCCGCTGATCGTCCGCTACCAGGACCAGGACTACTTTCCCTCGCTCGCCTTCCAGGCGGCGAAGGAGTTCGAGCAAGTCCCCGACCAGGACACCGTCGCCTTTATGTCAGAGAATGGCTTGGAGAGGATCCAGCTTGGCCGCCATGTTTTCCGCACCGAGCGCGACGGCACCGCGATCATCAACTACGCCGGCCCGTACAAAACGTACGCGCACTATTCCATGGTGGATGTGATCAGCGGCGGGGTTCCGGCGGAAGCTTATCGGGACAAGATCGTGCTGGTCGGCGCTACTGCCCTCGGCGTCGGCGACCTGCGGGCTACTCCCTTCGAATCCACCGCCATGGGAGTGGAGATCCACGCCAACACCATCGACAACCTGCTGCACACCGGCGAACCAGGCCGCAGCTTCCTCCGCCGCGGCACCGTCCAGGAGATGTTGGACCTGGCGTTCATTCTGGTCCTAGGCGTGGGGATGGGGGTGGTTTTCTCAGGCGGCCGGCCGCTGCTTTCCACGCTGTCCGCTATTCTCGCGCTGCTGGTCCTGGGAGTGGCGGTGTACGAAAGCTTTGCGCGCCTGGGCTGGTGGCTGTGGTTCGTTGTGCCGGCGGGCGTGCTGGTCGTCAACTACGCCGGCGTCACCAGCTTCCGCATGGTCTTCGAAGAGCGCGAGAAACGGAAGATTCGCAAGACGTTCTCGCAGTACGTTTCACCGGGGGTCATTCGCCTGATCGAGCGCGACCCCGCCAAGTATTTCCGCCGCGGCGGCGAGCTCAAAGAGATGACCATCATGTTCTCCGACATCCGTTCGTTCACGACCATTTCGGAGGGCATGAGTCCGGACGAGCTGGTTTTCCTGCTCAACGAATATCTGGGCGAGATGACCGACATTCTGTTCAAGCGCTGGGGCACGCTCGACAAGTACATCGGCGACGCCATCATGGCCTTCTGGGGCTCGCCCTACCCGCAGCCGGACCACGCCGAGCGCGCCTGCGCCTGCGCCCTCGACATGCAGGCGCGGCTCCAGGAGTTGAACCGGAAGTGGGAATCGGAGGGGCGCAAGCAACTGACGATCGGCATCGGGATCAACACCGGCGTGGTGAACGTAGGGAACATGGGTTCGGACCGCCGTCTGGCCTGGACCGTAATGGGCGATCCCGTGAACCTGGCATCGCGTCTGGAGGGCTTGAACAAGGAGTACCACACCGGAATCATCATCAGCGAAAGCACCTGGCGCCAGGTGAACTCGCGCTTCGTGTGCCGCGAACTGGATTACACCCGCGTCAAAGGCAAGCTCCAGCCTGTCAGTCTCTACGAGCTGCTGGCATTCGCTTCCGAGGCGCCGGGTTATGCTGATCTGCTGGCGCAGTTCGCGGCGGCGCTGGCGGCGTATCGCCGGCGCGACTGGGACGAGGCGATCGAGAGGTTTGAGGCGCTGCTGGCACGCTATCCCGACGACGGTCCTTCGCACGAGCTGCTCAAGCGCTCGCACGAATACCGCCGCGAGGCGCCGGCCGCCGACTGGGATGGAGTGTACGTGATGAAGACCAAGTGAGCCGCCAAGCTCCTGGGTGGCCGCGTTCGATCTTGGGGAGAACCGATATGGGGACAGGGATGAGACATCGGATGGCGCGGGGCGTGATGGCAGCGCTTGTGCTCGCAGCGAGCGCCGCCGCGGCCCCGGACACGCCTCCGGCTGCGGGAACCAAAGCCGGCGCCATCACAGCGCTCTTGCCGACGGCGAACATCGTGCGTGGTCCCGCGAAGCAGCCAGTCACGGTCGTCGCCAAGAAGGGCGACGAAGTCGTCTGGAACGACCTGGTCCGCACCGACAAGGGCGGCCGTGCACGCATCACTCTGCTGGACCAGTCCATCCTTTCCGTGGGTTCGCAGGCGGAGCTGCGCATCATCAAGAGCGACCCCAAGTCGCAGCAGACCTCCATCGAGGTCGGCTATGGCCGCGTGCGCATGGAGGTTACGCCCATCACCAAGCAGGGCGGAAGCTTCGAGGTCAAGACTCCGACCGCGGTCGCCGGCGTGATCGGCACCACCTTCGGCGTCGACTCCAGCATCGGCTCTACCAGCTTCCTGTGCATATCCGGGACGGTGATGATCGGCAGCAATGCACCCAACGTCTCGGGCCAGGTGCCGTGCCCGGGAGGGACGGTAGCGGTCGTGGCTGCCGGCAAGGCGCCGGTGACGCGTCCGGCAACGCAGCAGGAGATCCAGCAGTTCACCCAGGACACCGAGCCGGCAGTAATCAGCGCCGTAGCCCCCGACTCGCTGGCGCCGGGAACAGTGACCGACGCCGTGATCACCGGCACGCAGTTGGGCGGCATCACTCAGGTGAGCTCTTCCAATCCATCGGTTACCGTATCGCTCAACCCCGGCGGAACAGCCACCAGCGTAAGCGTGCATGTCACGGTGGCGGCCAACGCGGCCCCCGGGCCGGTGACCATCACCCTGGCCAAGCCCAGCGGGGCACCATCGGCCGCGGTGCTCAGCATCGTGTCGGCGCAGCCAGCCACTCAGGGCCAGGCGCCCAGCATCAAGACGCTCTCTACCAACACCGCGCCCACGACCGGCGGTGTTACGGTCACCATCACAGGCGCCAATTTCGATCCCAATGCCAAGGTCATGTTCGGCAACGTGGCCGCATCGAATGTCACTTTTGTGAGTTCTACCCAGCTCACCGCGGTCGTGCCCCCTGGGAGCCCAGGCACCGTGGATTTGACCGTCGTGGCGGGGAGCGGTCTGACCAGCACGCTCGCCGGCGGTTTCAGTTTCGGGGGACCGGTGCCAGCCATCGCGCCAGCCGGCCTGACGGTGAACCCGGGTGCTCCGATCACGCTTGACGGCAGCCGCTCCTCCGACACTTTGGCCGGGACCACGCTCACCTATAGCTGGACGTTGTGCAGTTTGGGCTTCAAGCCGCCACAGGTCGGCGCACCGCTGCCCCCGATGAGCGCCCCCGCGTGCAACCCTGCGGTGGGAACCGTCGCCGGCAACGATTCACAGTTTTCCTCCGTAGCCCCCGCCGCGTTCGGCCAGTACTTCGCGCGGCTTCAGGTGACCGACAACCTTGGCGGCAGCGCCGTGATCTACAGCTCGGTGACCGTAAGCCAGCCCACGTACCTCGATCCTCTCGCCTGTACCACCTCGCTGGCCCAGGCCTTTTCTACGCTGCAGACCGGGTCAGCGACGGGAAGTGGCTGCGGCAGTGGTGGCGCGGCCACGGTGCTGGGGTTTTTCGATCCAGGCTTCTCGGGGCTGACGGCCCTGCAGCAAGCGCTGCAAGCCGTGTTCCCCACGTACAGCAGTATGCAAGTGCACTTGGTGGGC
>DATKLD010000190.1:0-9082 GCA_035542595.1 Terriglobales bacterium | reverse complement strand
GTCGAGCCGCCGGAGCCGGTGATGAAGGCGCGGAAGTTCTCGCGCGGCGTGCCCGGCAGGTCAGCCTCGATGGCTTTCAGCATTTCGAGCGCCTTCTCGGGCTGCTTGGTGTCGTGACGCTGGTAGTCCTGCCAGAGGATGTGATCGGTGGCGTCGTCCACCACGACAACCTTGACGGTGGTCGAGCCAACGTCAATGCCCATCCATAGCAGGTCGTACTTCTTGTCAGGAACCGCTTTGTCGGTCAAACCCGGCATTTGCACCCCAATTTGAAAGCATGTAGAGACGCAGCATGCTGCGTCTCTGCAGGATGTGAAAATTAGTGAGCTTCGAGGTGATACGGCACCTTGCTGCCCATCTTTTCCGCGATGTGGACCGCAAAGTTGGCCGCCGTGCCGATGATCCCTTTGTACTTCGGCGCTTTGTACAGCGCACGCTGCATCTCAGGATGATCGTTCACATAGGCGCGGAGGTCGTCGGCGCTCTTGCCGATGTTCTCCAGCACGGTCTTGAACTCGAGCTTGGCCTTGGCCTTGGCCTCGCCGAGCGCCATCTGCACGCGGCTGTGAGCGTTGATCTCGCCCTCGCCTGAGGTCTCGATCGGCAGATAGATCATGTCCTTGTAATGAGAGACCACGGCTGACTGCGCGCCGTCCGATTGCGTCGAGGGCATGCAGCCGAAGGGCTTGAGCGAGAGCACCATGTGCGCCAACTCGTGGTTCGAGTAGTAAATATTCTTGGCAACCTCGAGGTGGCCCTCGCCGCCCGACGCGCGCGAGTTGTAGTAAGGATGTGCGACGCGCTGCAGCTCGTACTGGTCGACCAGCTTGTGTCCGACGCCGCCCAGCGCTTCCACGATCTTGTGGTACTCGCGGCGGAAGATCAGCTCGGCCGCGCGCAACTTCAGGATCTTGTTGCGCATGTTGAGCTCGATCTTGGCGTGCTTGTCGAGGCGCCACGAGGGAGGCAAAATCGCGCCCTGCTCCAGGCCACGCTGGTCCTTGGCTTCCTGGATGGCCTGATGGATCAGGTAGTTGATCCAGGTGCCGATCGGCTCCACGATCAACTGCGCGCCTTCGCGCTCAAGGAACGGAAACATGTTGAAGTTGCCGTCGCCTTCGGTGGTCTGCGCCCAGAACTCGCCGGTGATCTTGACGATTGGTTTCACGCGCAGGCGATCCACGGTGATCGAGTCGAAGCGGTCGCGCACGTGGTGCAAGGCTTCGACGTAGCCGTCGCTGTAAAGCTGTTCGAGGAACTTGCCCAGGTAGTTGACGATCCCCTTCATGGGGATTTTGCTGGCAACCTTGCCCAGCTTGTCTTCCACCTGCCACGGCGACTTCTTCTTCAGCACCTCGTGCATGTAGTCCACGACTTCATCCATGGTGGCGTCGGTCGTGCCGGACTCGACCTCGAACGGCCGGACGGCATAGCCGACCTCGTTGATGCAGTCGCCCATGTTCATGCCGTTCAGCATGTTGAGGAAGAAATCGAGGTTCATGCACAGACCGGCTTCGGCGCCGGACTGGTCAAGCCCGCCGCCCTGCTGGAATAGCAGCACGCGGAAGCCGTCATAGCCGGCATTGCGCAGCGCCAGGCGATACTCGGCTTCGTACATGCCGAAGCGGCACGGGCCGCAGGCGCCGGCGGTCAGGAAGACGTAGTTGTCGATGATGTCCTGCCGCTTCATCCCCGAGCCCTCGAGCGCCTGCAGGTACTGCACCAGGTTGCCGACAGTGAAGTAGGTCGGATTGCACTGGCCGTTGTTGCCGTACTCCTTGCCGAGCTGGAAGGCGCGCACGTCGGGCGTGGGCACCACTTCGCACTTGTAGCCGAGGCCTTCGATGGCCCCGTGCACCAGCTTTTCGTGTTTCCAGGTGAGGCCGCCGAAGAGGAGCGTGGTACGCGGGCGCTGGTCGGCCGTGAACGACCGCTCAATCGGCTTATGGAAACGGTGGACTTCCTTGTGGACGATGCCTGCTTCCTTCTCCAGGCGGGCGCGCTCTTCGGCGACGCGCTGCTGAATCAGCTCTTCCACGGATGAAATCTGCACCAATCCTGCCTGCGGTGCGGGGGGATGCGTCGAAGTGCTCATCTGATTTTCCTCACTGGTAAACCACGCTGGTTGCGGTTGGCGGGCGCGGAACCGGCGCGCCCACGCGAATACACGTATGCACGTGTGGCAGGCTGTACCTGAGAGCCCCCACTTGGGACCCTATTGTCCTCTGACAGTCGGGCACGCCTTAACCGCTTTGTAGCGAACGGCGGAAATTGGCGGTTCAAGGGATGCGGATGTCCGGTGAGCGGAGCCGAGATGCTGCAATTTCAGTCACTTACGGAAATTGGATGTACATGTCCAGAATCCTCTGCCTGCCAAGGTTCCGGTGAGGCCCCTGCTCGCCAAGGACCGCCCGTGATCTGGCACGGGCCAAACCAGTTCTCACCTGGAGAAACCAATTTTCACCTGTAGAGACGCAGCATGCTGCGTCTCCACACTCATACTCATATCTCGCAAGCGCCCTGATATGGCCAAACTTCTCCCCGGCAATCGTCCACTGGCAAGGCGTGAGAGTCGGCTGGTATAGTCTCTTATCCCTCCGCTTTCTCGAGGAGTCTCTCATGGCAAAGAGCGTCAACAAGGTCATCCTGATCGGGAACCTCGGCAAGGACCCCGAGGTGAAGGTAACGCCCAGCGGCACCCCGGTCGCCAAGTTCACCCTGGCCACCAACGAGCGCTACAAGGACAAGAGCGGCCAATGGCAGGACCGCACCGAGTGGCACAACCTGGTGGCCTGGCAGCGCACCGCCGAGATCATCGGCGAGTACGTGAAGAAGGGCAGCAAGATCTACGTCGAGGGCCGGCTGCAGACCAGTTCCTGGGACGACAAGACCACCGGCGAGAAGAAGTATCGCACCGAGATCATCGTCAACGACCTGGTGCTCTTGAGCGGACGCGGCGATGGCGAAGGTGGGTCCCGTGGCGGCGGCAACAATTTCGACCAGCGCGCCCCCGAGCCCGAGCCGGCCGCAGCGCACTCGGGCGGCGGAATCACGGACGAGGATATTCCGTTCTAGTTTTAGCGAACCGTAAGGGTGCCCTACCCTTGGCCGGTTTTGCCAAGGGTGGGTGGACTCGGAGCGGCGTATGAGACCTCCCCTGCGGCAGGTTCTAGCTGACTCTCACGTTGCAGCGGTTGCGATCGCGCTGTTCCTCCTCTGGTCGCTCGACGCGGCATTCAGCGCAGTGTGGCCCCCGATTTCTCATGTCCTAGAATACGCGTTCACCGCGATTGCGATACTTGACATCCCTTATTTCTCTCACAGTTTTACAGTTGCAGACAGGTCGATGCTGATTCTCAGCCTCGTATATCTCTACAGCTGCCTTGTCAGCTTTGCCGCGGCTTGGGTCCTGTCGCGGTGGATATATGGCATGGGACCGCTCGCCGCCTTGATAAGTCTTCGCCGCAAGCTGATCCGGGGCGAACATGCTTAAACGATTGAGGAGAGTCCTGGTAGAGAGTTTCGTCGGAGCCATTGCTTTAGGCTACGTATTTGCACAAACAATTCTCCATTTTGCCTGGGTTTTCGCTGCCCCCGTAACCGGGTACTTCACTCGACGCGAGTATCCCGGAATCATCGAGCACGCCGCTGCTCCTCGAGGTTTCTCCCTCCAAGACGCTGTACCCCCACTGGCTCGCGCATGTGCGCTACTGATACTTGGGTATGTGTTGTTGCGATGGTTGTATTTCAAGCCGCTCGACGAAGAAGGTCCAAACGCTCGTCAGGAACAGGCACCATAGCAATATTTGCGCGTTCTCACCTTTCAGTCGTCCCTGCGGGACTCCGATCACCCTGTGCCCCTACCCGGCACTTCGTGCCGGGCTAATCTCAGTCGTCGCTGCGCGACTCGGAGTCGAAAAGCCCCACTCTTGGCAAAACCGGCCAAGGGTAGGGCACCCTCAAGTTTTTTCTCTGTCGTATACTTCCGCGATGAAAATCCTCCGCTCCGTTGCGCTTCTCTGCATTTTTTCGGTCTTAGCTTTTGCCCAAGCTGCCGACATCCTCCCCGCCGACAATCTGGTGACGGACGGAATTCCCAGCATTCCTGCGGCGATCGCGGCCACGACCATGCGCTACACCGAGTTTCGCGGTGCGACGCTGCGGGATTGGCATCCGAGCGAACGCAGCATGCTGATTACCACTCGCTTTGCCGATACCAGCCAGGTTCACGAGGTAAAGTTCCCTGGCGGCGCGCGCTCGCAACTGACGTTTTTTCCCGACCGGGTGCTCACGGCTTCCTATCAGCCGACCAAGGGCGACTATTTTCTGTTTCTGAAGGACGTAGGCGGAGGGGAGTGGTTCCAGATTTATCGCTACGATTTGGCGACCGGCGATTCGACCCTGCTGACCGACGGTAAATCGCGCAACCTCGACGTCATTTGGAACCACGCCGGCGACCGCATCGCCTACGCCTCTACGCGGCGCAACGGCAAGGACACCGACATCTGGGTGATGGACCCGCGCGATCCCAAGACCGACCACCTCCTTGTCCAACTGGAAGGCGGCGGATGGGCGGTTACCGGGTGGTCTTTCGACGACAAGCAGTTCGCGCTGCTGGAGGAAATCTCAGCTAACGAAAGCTATGTCTGGCTGGTGAACGCTGCCACCGGCGAGAAGACACTGCTCACGCCGAAAGGCGGCACGGAGAAGATCTTCTATGGCGGCGCCGAATTCAGCAAGAACGGCAAGGGGCTCTACGTCACGACCGACAAAGATTCCGAGTTCCATCGCCTCACCTACATTGATCTGGCCACCAAGCAGCACACTTATCTGACCTCGCACATCAACTGGGATGTGGATGACTTCGAGCTTTCCGAGGATGGCAAGACGCTGGCTTTTGTCACCAACGAAGACGGAATGAGCGTGCTGCATCTAATGGACACGGCCACGCGCACGGAGCGTCCCGTTCCCAGGCTGCCCGTGGGCGTGATTGGCGGGCTGCACTGGCACCGGAACAGTCGCGATCTCGCGTTTTCGCTCACGAATTCGCGCTCGCCGTCCGACGTGTATTCGCTCGACACCAAGGCGGGCGAGCTGGAGCGCTGGACGTTCAGCGAAACCGGCGGCCTCAACACGTCGGCGCTGCCCGAGCCTGAGCTGGTGCATTGGAAGAGTTTCGATGGCCGGATGATCTCGGGCTTCCTATACCGGCCGCCGGGGCGCTTCACTGGCAAGCGGCCGGTGATCGTCCAGATCCACGGCGGTCCTGAGGCGCAGTTCCATCCCGTTTTTATCGGGCGCAGCAACTATTATCTGAACGAACTTGGCGTGGCGATTCTGTTCCCCAACGTCCGCGGCTCGAGCGGTTACGGCAAGACCTTCCTCGCGCTCGACAACGGCTTCAAGCGCGAGGACAGCTATAAGGACATCGGCGCGCTGCTCGACTGGATCAAGACGCGCCCTGACCTCGACGCCGAGCGCATCATGGTGACCGGTGGCAGCTATGGCGGCCACATGACGCTGGCAGTAGCGACCTACTATCCCGAAAAAATTCGCTGCGCGGTGGACGTGGTGGGTCCCTCGAATCTGGTCACCTTCCTCGAGCACACCGAGGCCTATCGCCGCGACCTGCGCCGCGTTGAGTACGGCGACGAGCACGATCCCAAGATGCGCGAGTTCCTGGAGCGCACCGCGCCGCTCAACAACGTGCAGAAGATCGCGCACCCGCTGTTCATCGTCGCGGGAAAAAACGATCCTCGCGTGCCGGCGAGCGAAGGCGAACAGATGGTGGCCGCTCTCAAGCAGAAGAACGTGCCGGTCTGGTGGCTGATGGCCAAAGACGAAGGCCACGGCTTCGCCAAGAAGAAGAATGCCGATTTCCAGTTCTATGCCACGGTCAAGTTCGTCGAAGAGTATCTGATCAAGTAAGGAAGAACCAGCGATCCCAGTACGGCTTACTGCTGGTTACTGGGACGCTTGCCTCCTGAGGAGGCCGGCGAGGGAGATGAGGTAGAGGGAGCGCCGGCGGATGAGCCCCCGGCTGCGACCAGTCCCACCACGACACCCGCGGCGGCCGCGGCCGCGCCGATCAGCACGTTGCGCAGCAGGTGCGAATCGGCATTGACCGGGCCTGCGCCCTCGGCAGTGGTCTCGGCAATGCTGTCCTGCTGCAGAGCATTCAGGGTCGCTTGCGGCCGGCCAAACGCCGCGGCACTGACTTCCAGCATCTGTCCGGCATGGATGGTTTCACTCTCGCCTTCAAACTTGCCCACGCCGGAAACCTTCACACTGCCTGAATAGCAAATCACCCGCAGGCTGTTGCTGGGAGGGTCGTACTGGGTGAAGAAATCGGTGCCCAGCACGTTGATAACGGCCGCCGCGGTGCGCACCTCAAACTGTCCCCCTAATCGGTTGATCGCCACCACGCGACTGCGCAGCCTGCCGAAGTTGAGCTGGACCAGCGTCCGCTGACCGACGGGATCATGTTCAACCACCTGGAGCTCGCTCTGGGAGCCCAGGCTCAGGATGGAGCCATCTCGCAAACTCAGCCGGGCCCGTCCCGCGCGGTCGGTGCGCAGCAGGTCGTTCCAGCCCACTTCTTCCTTGAGCTTGAGCGTTCTGTTATTGCGCTGGGCGGCGGGAACCAGGCCGGTCACCTGTCCGGCGACAGGATGTTCGGCGGGCGCTTCGGCCATCAGCGGCAACACGGAAACCAGCGATGCCAAAACCAGCGACAATGCACGCTGGAACGCACCGTGGCTTCGCCGGCTGGTCATGGCTTACTCGTCCGATGCCCGGTTTAATGGGCCGGTTGTCTGCGCAAAATTCTGCTACTTTCCCGGCGTAAATTCAAGGTTACCCGTGCCAGACAACAACCACGCCGGGTTACCGGCACAAGCCCGAAAGGGCACTCTTCATTAGACGCAAGCCAGGAATCAAAGGTTTAAAGAAATATCTGCACCAGAAACGGTGCGGACTCACTGCCCGCCTGTTCGCTGCAAATCCTGAGCGATCTGGCGGCCGTGGAAGCGACCGTTCTCGATGAAGATTTCGCTGGTGGCCGAGCCCGCCACGATGACCCCAGCGAGGTAAATGCCGGGAACGTTGCTTTCGAGCGTCTCCGGATCGCATACCGGACGGCAGTGCTCTTCCGACAGAAGAATGCCCAGGCTGCGGAGGAAGTCGAAGTCGGGATGGTAGCCGGTGAGGGCCAGCACGAAGTCGTTCTTCACCCGCAACTCGCCCTCGGGCGTCGCAATTAGCACCTCGTCGGCGCGGATTTCCTTCACCCTGGAGTCGAAGTAAGCCTTGATCTCCCCTTTCTTGATGCGGTTCTCGATGTCGGGCTTAATCCAATACTTCACGTTGGCATCGATGCCTGGCCGCCAATGCACGAGCGTCACGCGGGCTCCGTGCCGGTAGAGGTCAAGGGCCGAGATGGCGGCGGAATTCGCGCCGCCGATCACCAGCACGTCGGAACCCGAGTAAGGATGCGGCTCCCGGTAATAATGCGTTACTTTGCCAAGGTCTTCCCCGGGAATGCCCATGATGTTGGGCAAGTCGTAGTACCCGGTGGCGAGGATGAGCTTCCGGGTGCGGTAATGGAGAAGCCGCCCGTGCTGGTCGAAGGCAGTGACGCGGAAGTCGCCGTCCTGACCCTCGACGCTGGTCACACGCTGGTACTGGCGGACGTCCAGCTGGTAGTGCTGCGCGACCTTCCGGTAGTACTCCAGGGCCTCCTCGCGCGTGGGCTTCTGGTGCGCGCTCGAGAAAGGCATGTCGCCAATCTCCAGCAACTCCGGCGTGGTGAAGAACACCATCCCGGCGGGGTAGTGGAAAAGCGAGTTGACCAGGCAACCCTTGTCGACGACCACGGTCTTCAGGCCGCGCCGCTGCGCTTCGATGGCGCAGGCGAGCCCGGTGGGCCCGGCGCCGACTACGAGGACATCGAAGATATCGTTCGAGACCATGCCAGATACGATACAGCACGGCGAGTACCGAGCACCAAGTACCGAGTACACAAATTGGCTGCCTTGCATCCTGTCTTGAGGGGTACAATTCAACGTTTGGTTTCATACACCGTCACTTACTGAGTACTGCTTTCCTAGGAGCACGCCATGGCTACTGCAATCGATACCGGCAAGACCCTCACGCGGACGGAATCCGACAGCATGGGCACCATCGAGGTGCCAGAAAACGTTTACTGGGGCGCGCAGACGCAGCGCTCACTGCTGCACTTCAACATCGGCCGCGACACCATGCCGCCGGAGCTGATCCGTGCCTTCGGCATCCTGAAAAAGGCCTGTGCGCTGGTCAACCAGGACCTGGGCAAGCTGCCCGCCGACAAGGCCAAACTGATCGTGCAGGCCGCCGACGAGGTCATCGCCGGCAAGCTGGACGACCAGTTTCCGCTGCGCATCTGGCAGACCGGCAGCGGCACGCAGACCAACATGAACGTGAACGAGGTGATCTCCAACCGCGCCATCGAGCTGGCTGGCGGCGAGATGGGGTCGAAGAAGCCCATCCATCCCAACGATCACGTCAACATGTCGCAGTCGTCAAACGACACGTTTCCCGCGGCGATGCACATTGCCGCCGCCGAGCGCGTAAAGAACGCCCTGGTTCCCGCCGTCCAGTCGGTTCGGGACGCGATTGCCGCCAAGGCCGGGGAGTTTGACGGCATCGTCAAGATTGGCCGCACCCACCTGCAGGACGCTGTCCCTCTGACGATCGGGCAGGAATTCGGCGGATGGGCCAGCCTGCTCGAGCGTGACATTCGACGCCTGGAGCAGGTGCTCGACGGCCTCTACGACCTTGCCATCGGTGGTACGGCAGTGGGTACAGGACTGAATACCCATCCGGAGTTTGCGGAGCGCGCCGCGAAGAAAATCGCCGAACTCACCGGCCTGCCGTTCCGCTCGCATCCCAACAAGTTTGCCGCGTTATCGGCGCACGACGAGATCGTATTCGCACAAGGAGCGCTGGAGACGCTGGCTGCGTCATTCATGAAGATCTCGAACGATATCCGCTGGCTGGCTTCAGGTCCGCGCTGCGGATTGGGCGAACTGTCCATACCGGAGAA
>DATKLD010000189.1:0-10657 GCA_035542595.1 Terriglobales bacterium | reverse complement strand
GCTACCGCCCAGGTGCTCGGGCTGACTCTGGCTACGGCGGATGAGCGACTGCTGGGGCTGGGCGACATCGCGACTTTGGCTAATCGCTGAGCTGTGTCCCGCTTCCCTACTGGTTATAGCGCTTCTTGTAGAACTCCAGTTGCTGCTGGATCTGTTCCGGCGTCAGTCCTTTCGTCCACTTGTGGTAGTCGGAAGCCATGATCTCGGTGGTCACGCCAGGCATCAAGTGCTCGGCTTCGGGAACAAATTCCATGTAGAACGTCTTGGCAACCTCATAGAACCCGTGCCACTGGGTGTAGTCGGGTCCCATCATGGCGGTGCCCATGCGGGCGCGGCGCCCCTGGTGGTGCCACAGTTCGTAATAAGTCCATTCGATCTTCTCGTCGAACGGGGTCGGGGTCAGCTTGCCGGCGGCATAGAGCTTGTCCATGACGGCCTTGGCCGGCTTGGCAAACTTCTCGTTGTAGAGGTCGACGGTGCCGTCGTACTGCTTGTAGAAGTTCTCAATCCAGCCGCTGGCGTGGCAGTTGGAGCACACGTCCTGCATGGCCGAGCGCCGCATCTCCCAATGCTCCAGCTTGAAACTGACGGCCGGACGCAGCGTCCAACTGATGCGGTCGCCGACGTCATGGGTAACCGGCTGGTGGGTCGTAGCGCTCATGTGACAGGTAGCGCAGGTGGGCGCCGCCGAATAATCCTTCCCCACGACCCACGATTTTGAGTCCAGCTTCATCTTCGCCACGTTGGCGCGGAACTGAATGCCGTGCTTGGATTCGTTGTAGATCTCGATCTGGGGATGGTCCGGGCCCATGTGGCACTTGCCGCAGTTTTCCGGCTGGCGCGCCTGAGCGGAGCTGAAGCTGTGCCGTCCGTGACAGGCAGCGCAGGTGCCTTTGCTGCCGTCAGGATTCACCCGCCCGATGCCGCTGTTAGGCCAGGTGGTGTAGTCAAACTTTCCCTCGCCCTGATACTTGACCTCGCTGCCGTGGCACTGCCGGCAGCCGTTCGCGGCGGCCGGGCCGCCCTCCACGATCTCACCTAGCCGGTTGTCGAGTGACCCGATGAATTGCGCTGCCCCGGCGTGCCGGCTTTTTTCAAACTGGTCGACTTCGGCCTTGTGGCAACGCTGGCAATAAAATGGCGTGACGATCACGGCGATTTTCTGCCCGTAATGATCGAAGGCGGCGGGATCGCCGGAATTGGCGCGGTGGCAGCCGTAGCAGTCCACCTTCTGGCGTGCGTGCGCGCTGCCTCGCCATTGTTCGACGATCCCAGGCGTGCTGTCAGAGTGGCAGGCCAGACACGGTTGGCCTTCTTTGGATACTTCCACCCCGGACAAAGCTTTGGTTTTCTGCGGAACCGCGCTGGTCTTTTGTGCCAGAGCCGTGCTCGAAGTAAAGATGAGAATGAGGAAAAACACCAGCCTGCATTGCATCGGACCGCCTCCTGGCTCAAACAAAAGCATCGCGAGAAGATACACCCCGCCAATAAGAAAAATCCAACTAACTTTCGGATGCCCATCTAAGCGAGTTCAATGACTTATGTCACAGCCGGACGGACGCCAAGGCGAGGCTGGGGAAAATGATTTTTTCCTGGCACACAGCATGCCAGGGCAGTCCCTGAGTTACATTATTGCGCCATGAACCTGCTTCTTCTGGGCAAGGGCAAGACGGGGTCGCTGGTGGCCGAGGTGGCCCGCGAGCGCGGGCACCAGGTTCACGCCCTCGCGAGCAGCGACAATCCGGGCGGCGCTGCGCTGACCAGGGAAAATCTCCACGCCGTTGACGTGGTGCTCGATTTCACCACCCCCAAGGCGGTGGTGGAGAACATCGCTGCCTGCGCACGCGCCGGGACCAATCTGGTGGTCGGCACCACCGGCTGGTACGGCGAGCTGCCACGCGTCCGCGAACTGATCAAGAAAAGCGGGATCGGCTTCCTATACGCTTCGAACTTCTCCATCGGGGTCAACGTGTTTTTCGACATCGCGCAAGCGGCCGCAGCGGCCCTGCAACAGGGATACTCGGGCGCGATTGAGGAACGACATCACGCGCAGAAAAAAGACAAGCCCTCGGGAACGGCCGCGGTGTTGCAGCGGATCCTGAAGGAGAAGAGCGGCAAGGAGCTGGAGATCACTTCCGTGCGCGAAGGCGACATCGTGGGCACGCACATCGTCACCCTGCGCTCCGCGGCCGACACTCTCACCCTCGCGCACGAGGCCCAGTCCCGGCGCGGCTTTGCCGAAGGCGCGGTGCGCGCCGCCGAATGGCTGGCCGGCAAGAAGGGCTTTTTCGATTTCAAGGATGTCTGGCGCCGAATGTAGAAGCCACTGACCAAGTGAAACCCATCCGCTGGGCGTTTCCGCCGATTCCTCTCGCTGGTTCGCACCCGCCGCCAGCGGCATCTAAATGTGATGGGAGCTCGTTTGTGAGGCAAGCCTTATGAAATTCAAAGTCACGTTCTACGCAGCCCTCGCCTTGCTGTTTTCAGCCGCGTCCCTCGCGGCCGTTGCCCAGCAAACCCCATCCTCGACCGGAGTTCCCGTACGCATGCTGGTCACTGTGGAAGCTCGTCATGGTTCCAGCGTGCCGGTGATCAACCGCGAGGATGTCATGGTGCACCAGGGACACGACCGCGCTAAGGTTACGGACTGGGTCCCGGCGCAAGGCGATCATTCTGACCTGGAGCTGGTCATTCTGATCGATGATTCCTCCGACACCAGCTTCGACACCCAACTGGAAGACATCCGCCGGTTTATTCTTGCGCAACCAGCAACGGCTAAGGTTGGTATCGCCTACATGCAGAACGGAACGGCGAAGGTAGTTCAGGACTTGACCAGCGACCACACCCAGGCGGCCAAGGCCTTGCGCCTTCCAATGGGACGTTTAGGGGCCAGTGCCAGTCCCTATTTTTCTCTCGGCGATTTGATCAAACACTGGCCTGAAGGCGCTGCCCGCCGCGAGGTGCTGATGATCTCTAACGGCATTGACCTCTATTGGGGTAGCGGCCCTGACGATCCTTACGTGGACTCCGTGATCGAGCAGGCCCAACGTGCGGGAATCATCGCGTTTGCAATCTATGCGCCTGGCCTGGGGCACTTCGGCCACAGTTCTTGGCGGACCTGGTGGGGCCAGATGTACCTGTCTCGAGTCGCCGACGAAACCGGCGGCGAATCTTACTACATGGGGTTTCAGGGTCCCGCCGTCGCCTTCACCCCCTACTTGGAAAACGTACAGCAGCGCCTGACCCACCAGTACTGGCTGACCTTCCTGGCAAAACCGCAAAAGAAGGCCGGAATGGAGCGGGTGAAGCTCATGACCGAGGTCCCGAATGCCGAACTGGTAAGCGCTGACAAGGTGTACGTCCCTGCGGCACCGTAGCAGCCGGCAACTCTTTATTGTCCAGGGCAAGGTGGAGGAGCATTGCATAGGACCGGAGTTCAGGCCTGGGCAGGATAGGAACCATCAATGAACCTCGAGAGTAAACCGGCTGGATGCCTCCCCTTTTGATACCTCAGTAACTTGTAGAAACCACACAAGAAGGAATAATCGAGGTTGCCCCGATGAAGATCGTCCGGGACAAGCTCGTGGTGTGGAGTGCGCTGCTGCTGGCGCTGGCGCAGACCGTCATGGCGCTGGTGGCGCCACGGAGCTACGCTCTCACCGTCTTCGGTGATCTCGTCCAGACATCGCTGCTGGTGATCGGGATGGCGGCAATGTACCGCAACGCCGTCCGATCCAGCGGGCGGGTGCGTTTCTTCTGGGGGTTGATGGCCGCCGGCTTTGCCCTGTGGACGACCTCGCAACTGATGTGGACGTACTACGAAGTGCTGGCGCGGCACGAGGTCCCCAACCCCTTCCTGGGTGACGTGGTGGTCTTCATCCACCTCGTGCCCATGATGGGAGCGCTAACCCTGCAACTGCAATCGGCGCAGGACAAGCGCTCGCTTGAGTTGGGCTCGCTGGACGTGGTGCTGCTCCTTTTCTGGTGGCTGTATCTTTACGTATTCGCGGTCATCCCCTGGCAGTACGTGGCCTTTGACGTTCCCCGCTACGGCAACAGCTTCAACACCCTTTATCTGGCCGAGCACCTGCTGTTTCTGGCGGGAGTAGGAATCCTGTGGCTGAAGACGCGGGACTCCTGGCGCATCGTGTACGGCAATCTGATGGCCGCGGCACTGCTCTACGGTTTCGGCTTCTACGCGGCCGATGTCGCTATCGACTTGCACCGTTATTACACCGGCAGCGCCTACGACATTCCATTGGTTACTTCCATGGCGGCGTTTGTCTGGGTCGGGGTGATCGGCGGACAGATCAAAGCTTCGGAGCAAGCCCCTTCGAAGACGACGCCCAGCCCCTGGGCGGGACGGCTGGCCATGCTGGCCATGCTCTCCATGCCCGTGCTGGCGTTGTGGCAGGAATTTCGTGGCGACGCTCCACCCAGCGTGCGGCACTTCCGCCTGCTGGTCTCTCTGGTCGCTATCCTCCTGCTGGGTGTGCTGGTGTTCGTGAAGCAGCACCTGCTGACCCGGCAACTGGCGGAGCTCCTCGAGCGCTCGGAGGAATCTCTGGAGAACTACAAGAGCCTGCAAAAGCAACTGCTGCAGTCGGAGAAGCTAGCCTCGTTGGGCCAATTGGTGGCCGGCGCGGCGCACGAGATCAACAACCCTCTGACCGCCATTCTTGGGTTCTCGGAAATGCTCGCCCTGGA
Organism: Terriglobales bacterium; assembly: GCA_035542595.1. Taxonomy (GTDB): domain Bacteria; phylum Acidobacteriota; class Terriglobia; order Terriglobales; family Acidobacteriaceae; genus JAHFUA01. The sequence goes on along the minus strand of DATKLD010000189.1, from coordinate 5,950 downwards.
AAAGACTCTGACCCCGACCCAGGAAGACTTTGTGGAGAAGATCCGGCGGCAGGCGCAGCGCACCAAGGAACTGGTGTCGAACCTGCTGGATTTCGCTCGGCAGACGCCCGGGCAGAAGACCATGGTGGACGTGAATGCGTTAGTGCAGACGGTGCTTAAGCTCAGCGAGATGCGTATGCAGCGCCGGCAGGTCCGAGTAGAGCTGGACCTGGGATTGCGAGTACCCAGTCTTGCCGCGGACCGGAATCAGCTTCTGCAGGTGTGCCTCCACCTGGTGCGCAATGCCGTGGATGCCATGGAGCCGCGCGGCGGCGGTGTGCTGCGCATCGTAACTCGCGCCCAGGAGGAGGACGTGATCATCGAGTTCTCCGACACGGGCGAGGGATTGAAGGAGCCCGAGCGCGTGTTCGATCCCTTCTACACCACCAAGGGTGTAAACGGTACAGGATTGGGACTGAGTGCCGCCTACGGTATTGTCCAGGACCACCACGGCAAAATCACCTGTTACAACCGTCCCGAAGGCGGCGCCACCTTCGAAGTCCGGCTGCCCGCCGCACCCAACGAGAAGGTCGCCCCGGCAACCCCGCCCTCGGCTGTGGACGTCGAGTCGGGAGCGTAATGACCTCACTCGAAACAAGCAGCACTTCCCGGTGCTTCCATTCAGATTGAGGTTTTTCTGCCGGGATGAGCCACGCCGTCAGTGGGCGACCGCAACCACGACGCCGATGGCTGCACCCAGCATGTAAAAGGTGAAATCCTCCAGGCTGGACAAAAAGCTGTCGTGTTCCTTGCCGAAGATATCGATCACAAATTCTTTCAGCAGCGCAAACACCAGAACAGCCAGAAACCCGTAGCTCCAGTGATGGAGCCTGAACGCCGCCGTTAGTGTTGCCCCGTAGCCAATCAGGGCGTGGATTCCCTGATATGCGACATTCGGCGATGGGTAGTTTCCGTTGCTCATGACCTTCTATTAGACAGCAAGCTGTGCCGCACGCCTAAAGGTTCATGCTGCGTGTACCAAGGTCATCTTTCCTGCGCCCGCGACCCATCACATACTGCCGCCATGGACGCCAAGCCCAATCCGGCCACTCCGGCACAGGATCCCCTTACACCGGAACCAATAGGCTCCCGCAACCGGTCTTGGCGCGTGCTGGGGGTTGGAGCCGCCGTGGCGGTCGTGGCATCGCTGCTTCTGGGGACGCAGACGGCGCGGGCGGCCTGGCAGGAAATCTCCCAGCTCCTCAGCCTGCAGGGAAAGCCGGAGCCTGTGTCGGCGGCTGTCTTGTCCGAACATGAAATCGAAGCCCTGGACCAGATGAGCCCGCAAAGCCAAGCGACGCTGCTGCTGGAGCGTTCGATCAATCATTATCGCGGGGCCAACGACCAGATCGCGGAGCGTGTGGACGGCTGGCGCGGGCAGATCAAGCTGAATGATCGGTTGCGCAACCTGTTCACCACGGCGCTCAACTCCGATGATCTGCGGGTGCGGGCAGCCGCCATCGAGGTGGACATCGCCGCCAGGAATCTCGAGAAGGCTCCGGCGACCGTCGACCGACTGGAGCCCGACGCCCGCAATGGGGAGCAGGGGCCCCGCGCCAATGCGCTTTGGGACATCGGACTGCTGGGAAATCGGGGCATCGTGCCCGACCGCGCCTTCGAGATTCTGTTCAGCTCGATCCACGATCCCAACGAGAATGTCCGGTACTGGGCCGTGGAAGGGCTGGCCTATCTGGGAACGGATGCCACCATCGCTCCTCTGCTGCAGGTCTTCCACGACGACCCCTCGCCCATGATCCGCGAGCGCGCGGCATGCGGGCTGGCGCAATCCGGCATGCTGAGCGAGCAGCAGCGTCGCCGGGCAGTGCCACGGTTGCTTGACTTCACCGACGATCGTTCCCTGGATCCCGAAACCCGGACGTGGGTCTATCAGGCGCTGCGAGACATTACCGGCCAGAGCTTGCCGCACGATCCCGCTGCCTGGAGAAACTGGTACAGCACGAACGACGGGCGCTGGCATCCGGTGACTCACGACCACGAGTAGTTCCCAGGCGCGTTCGGCAACCAGAAGGTACGCCAGTATCTTGCTGTTCTGCTCGGGCTGCGGTGAAAACCCCCAAGTTACAGCATGTCAGTTGCTCCAGAGCTTCTGGTCGATTCGCTGTTAATTCCCGCCCCGGCATGAATCCGGTGTCCCGCATTTTTTCGTGGGTGCGGCCCCTCGGTGCATTATGATTTGCGGTTATGAAACTGCGCGGATGCGGCACTGCTCTTGTCACCCCCTTTCGGAAGGACGGCTCCGTCGATGAACCGGCGCTGCGGGCGCTGGTCGCCTGGCAGGTCGAGACCGGCATCGACTTCCTCGTGCCCTGCGGCACCACCGGCGAGACGCCGACGCTCTCGCGTGAAGAATGGCTGCGGGTGATCGACGTGACTATCGAGGTCGTGGGCGGACGTGTGCCCATCGTCGCCGGCGCCACGTCGAACTCTACCCGCGATGCGGTGGAGAAGGCGCAGACCGTCGCCGCACGCCGCGGCGTGGACGCTATCCTCACCGCCAGCCCCTACTACAACAAGCCCACGCAGGAAGGCCAGTACCAGCACTTCAAGGCCATCGCCGAAGCGGTGGAGAAGCCGCTCATTCTCTACAACGTGCCCGGGCGCACGGGCGCCAACCTCGAGCCTGCTACGCTGGCGCGGCTCGCGCAGATCCCCAACATCGCCGGAGTGAAGGAAGCCAGCGGCAACATCGGACAGATCGCTGACGTGTGCAACGCGGTTCCGGAAAGCTTCCTGGTCTTCTCTGGCGACGACGCCGTTACGTTGCCCATCATTGCCCTGGGCGGCGTGGGGATCATCTCGGTAGCCTCAAACGAAATCCCGCACGAAATGGCATCGATGACGCGCGCGGCACTGGCCAACCAGTGGGACAGCGCCCGCCGCATCCACCGCAAGTATTTGGCCCTGATGCAGGCCAATTTCATCGAGTCCAATCCCATCCCGGTCAAGGCCGTGCTGGCCATGATGGGCCGGATCGAGGAAGTCTATCGTCTGCCGCTCTGCCCCATGAAGAAGGAAAACCGCGCCAGGCTGGAAAAGATCGCCAGCGAGGCCGGGTTACTGGCCCGCACTCTGGTGGCCTAGACGGTCTTCGCCACGCCGATCGCGATCCGCACCGTGCAGGTTATACTGCCGCTCCATTACTGCTACCGGGAGCGCCCATGCGCGAAGAGATCGAGCGGCTGTACGAGAAGGGCGAAGCCAAGTCCGAGGCGGCGCGGCGTCTGTTCGAGGAATTTCGCGAGGCGCTCACCGCCGGGCGCATTCGCGCTGCCGAAAGGATCGATGGCCAATGGCGGGTCAACGCTTGGGTGAAGAAGGGCATCCTGCTGGGCTTCCGCCTGGGAGTGCTGGTGGAGACAGGCGGAGCACTTTCCTTCGTCGACAAAGATACCTATCCCGTACGCCGCTTTACCGTAGCGGACAAGGTCCGCATCGTGCCGGGCGGATCCTCGGTGCGCTCCGGCGCCTACTTGGCGCCGTCCGTCGTGTGCATGCCGCCCATGTACATCAACGTGGGCGCCTATGTGGATGAGGGCACCATGGTGGACTCGCACGCCCTGGTGGGCTCCTGCGCTCAAGTCGGAAAGCGCGTCCACCTGAGCGCGGCGGCGCAGATCGGCGGCGTGCTGGAGCCGGTGAACGCCTCGCCCGTCGTCATCGAAGACGATGTGCTGGTTGGCGGCAACTGCGGAGTCTACGAGGGAACGCTGGTGCGGGCGCGCGCCGTGCTGGGCGCCGGGACGATCCTGACGCGCTCCACGCCGCTCTATGACCTGGTGCGAGGGGAGGTCTACCGCGCCGCAAGTGACCGGCCGTTGATCGTGCCCGAAAATGCCGTGGTGGTGCCGGGAACACGCGCGCTTGAACGCGGCAAGGCCCGCGAGTGGGGACTGTCCATCTACGCGCCAGTGATCGTCAAGTACCGCGATGAGAAGACGGATCGCAGCAGCGCGCTGGAAGATGCGCTGAGGTGATGCGCCTTCCAGTTCGGCTAGGAGTCGAGGTTTCCGGCGGCAGTTTCCAGCATCTTCGCGAACAGCGCAATCTCGCCTCGTTGCGCTGCGTCCGTGTCCACAAACTGGATGCCGTAGTAGTAGCCGTTGCCGGGCCGGTTGCGGACGACGCCCTGGAGCTTCAGAGAGAGGCTGTAGAAGGGCACGGTGAGTTCGACCTCGACCTGGTCGCCGATCTCCAATTCGACGCCAGCGTAAAGTCCAAGGCCACCCTCGTTCAATTCCGTCCCCCGACCTTCCGCCACCCTGATATGCCGCCCGTTCTCGAACACCAGACGGATCGGAACATCGAAGTGGAACCGCTGCCAGCGGCGCTCGGCTGACGGGTTGTCGACGGGGGGAATGGATGCCATCACCGGCATCCTAGCCGGGGTGCAGGAATACGGCAAAATTACGGAAGTACACGGCTGGGCGAGGCAGGCAATGGAACACAGCCTGAGCCCCGCCCCTTGGCCGTCTTGCCAATGGTGGCTCTGTCGCTACTGACCTTGCGCCTGTGGTGACCCGTACTGCTTGGGCGTGCTCAGATATCCGCTGACTTTGTTCTTGTCCACTGACATCACCACCACTTCATAGAGCTGGCGGTCGCGGCCGCTGTAAAACTGCATGGGCTCGAAGAGGGTGCGGTCGCGCTTCTCGATGGTCCAGTCGTCGGCGGTCACGTTGAGGGTGAACTTGCCGCGCCTGGGATTGGTCTTCTTCAGTTGCAAGCTGACGGTCGAGACGCGCGTCGGCCGCTTGCCCTTAGCCAGCGTGAACTCGTAATAATTGCGGTCGCCGCGGCGCCTGAGTTGATCCAGATCCTCACGTGTATGCGCGATCAGACCGCTCTGCACGCCGAGATCGCCGATCGTTTTCTCCAGCTTCGCCTTGGTGACTTCAAGATCGCCACGAGTGGCGGTCATGTCGTTGCGGACTCCCTCGATCTGCTCTTTCTGCGCCTTCTGCTCGGTCCGCACGCCCTCGAACTGCTGGTTCTGCTCCTGCCTGAGGCGAACTTCATAGTTCTTTTGCTCGCGGCGCAACTGGGCGGTACGGTCGCGCAGACGCTGGTCCGTCATGCCCACCTTTTCCGCCAGGGCGCTCGTGGCCGCCCGCATGGTGGAATCCTCGGTGTCGAGGCGGTCGTCCATCTGTTTCAACGCGGCGGCGTTGGCTGCCTGAGCGGCCTCAAGCCGGACGATGCTGCCGTGCATGTCGTACAGGAACAGCAGCACGGCTGCCAGGAATGCTCCAATGACCAGCGGCAGGAGGATCTTCACGGCCCCTCCTGATCGTGTTTGTGAAGGATTTTCGAACATGATGACCTTGCCCCTTGGCGCCAGGTTGCGGATTCAACCCTTGATGCGCACGCCGGTTATTGATGCAGCCAGGTCGCCATCGGGGTCGCGCCGGCCTGACGCTCTATCCGCAAGTCGAGGCATGAGTTACACCTGTGGTGAAATCGTGGCGTTGGCCTTTAGTAATGGTGAAAAAGTTACGCAAACCGCGAAAGAAGGAGCAGCTTGAAACTGTAACTTTGAGCGAATCGGCGAACTGGCCGTAACCTGTCTCCCTTCTCAACCGTTTATCTTATTGGATGGCAGGCCTGTGGAGAGTGGGGTGAAGACGCAAAGAAAGGACGCCGACGAGCGGCTTCTGGTGGAAGCAGCGCAGGCCGATCCTGCGCGCTTTGCCGATCTCTACGAGATCCACTTGGGGCGCGTGTACGCGTTCATCGCTGGGCGTGTCCGCAACCGTCAGGAAGCCGAAGACCTGACCTCGCAGGTCTTCCAGCAGGCGCTTCAGAACATCCGGCGCTTCGAGTGGCGAGGCGCGCCGTTCGCCGCATGGCTGCTGCGAATCGCCGCCAACGCTATGGCGGACCGCTGGCAACG
>DATKLD010000188.1:0-2529 GCA_035542595.1 Terriglobales bacterium | reverse complement strand
GTACTGGCTGCCCGTGGGTGAGGAGCCGGTAACAATGTTTAGCTCACGGCTGGACCAGTGCGAAGGCATCTGGCGTCCGCCGGAGGAAGGATCATCGGCCGCGCCCACCGCCTGCAGAAGCATGTCCAGCGGCTTCATGCCCAGGGTGAGGGCCAGGGCGCGGTCGCGATAGTATGGAAAGAACCAGTCGTATCCCGGCTTCAGGGCCAGGCCAGCGGCTACCAGCAGCGCCTCATGACCCGCGCCCGAGATCTGGAAGAAGATCTTCTGCTGGCGCTTGAGCAGGATCTCGCGGTCGTCGATCCGCCGCGACAAGAACATCAGCCGGTAGATTTCGATGAGCTGCTGGCGGGTGAGCCCCTGATAGGTCTTGTCTTCGGGTGTCTTTGCGACGAGCTTAGGTGCCGCCTTGGTGGTAGCCATTCGCCCCCTCAGATGCAATCGGACCCGAGGGGTCATTGTAAAACGGGTCTAGCCGCTGCGGATATACTGATTGGCGAAACCAAAGTCACCCGAGCGGATACTTCCGTGATCACGGTCCATCGCCCCATTCCGGCCGAGCAGATCAGGCTGCTGATCTTTGACCTGGACGGCACCCTGATCGACTCGCAGATAGACCTGGCTAACTCGGTCAATGCCATGCTGCGCCACTTCGGACGGCAGGAGCTTTCGCATGAGGTCATCGCCACCTACATTGGCGATGGCGCGCCCATGCTCATCCGTCGTGCCCTGGGCGATCCCGATGACGGCCACTACATGCACAAGGCGCTGGACTTCTTCCTGCACTACTACCGCGAGCACAAGCTGGACAACACCACGCTCTATCCCGGCATTCGCGAGGCGCTTGAAGCCCTGCGCTGGGCCGGGAACGGCGGCCGCAGGATCGAGCGCCAGTTCGCGGTGCTGAGCAACAAGCCGGTCGGGCCTTCGACCAAGATCCTGGAGGGCCTGGGGATCCGGGACCTCTTCGTTCAGGTCTATGGCGGCAACAGCTTCCCTACCAAGAAGCCGGACCCCATGGGTGCAAATGCGATCCTTGAGGAGACGGGGACGCGACCGGAGGAGGCCATCATCATCGGCGACTCCGAGATCGACGTGATCACGGGGCGCAACGCGGGGACGTGGTGCTGCGGGGTTACCTACGGCTTCCGTCCGGACACGCTGAAGGTCGTGCCGCCGGACGTAGTCATCGACCACCCGCGCGAATTGCCCCTGGTGTTCAGCAAGGACTACGAGGAGGAATTCGACAATTAAACGGCCGCCCTCCAAGACCTTCGGCTTCACCGCGGCGGAGTTGCGCACCATCCGCGCGATGAAAGACCCGAACGGCGTGCAGAAGTTCCTGAACAGCCTGCCCTACCACCTGGCGCTCACCTGCTGGTCGCCGCGCAAGGTGCTGCGCGAGCGCACGGTGCATTGCCTGGAGGGCGCGATCTTTGCCGTCGCTGCACTGCGCGTGCTGGGATATCCGCCGCTGTTGTGGGACCTTGAGGCCGAGCGCGACACCGACCACGTGCTGGCCGTCTTCAAGGTGGATGGTTGCTGGGGAGCGGTGGCGGCCTCGAACTTCGCCGGCTGCCGCTACCGCGAGCCGGTGTACCGCTCGTTACGCGAACTGGCGATGAGCTATTTCAACCTCTATTTCAATATGGGGCGTCGGCGCTCGTTGCGTCGCTACTCCCAGCCGGTCAACATGGCACGCTTCGATCACCTGAACTGGATGACCAGCGAGGACGAAGTCTGGTACATCGCCGAGTATCTTTGCGACATCCCCCACCGTCCCCTGCTCACGCCGAAGCAGGTGAAGAACCTGCATACCGTGGACGAGCGCCTCTATAAAGCGGAACTGGTAGGGCACCGGTGGAAGTGAGTGGTGCGCTTGGCATTCCTTAAAGAGCACGCATGGCGGGTGACCGCGAAAATCGCTTTGCTTTCCTGTGCACTCTTTGCAGCTGCGCAGGACCCTCACATAACGCTCTCCCGCCCGGACCAGCCGCGCACGCTCGCGAGCGGTGAGATCCAGTCCCTCATCCGAGCGGTCGCCGAGAACGACATCGCCAACGACCTTAAGCAGCGCGACTATACCTATCTGCAGCGCGAGGAAGAACACAAGCTCGACGGCCAGGGCAACGAGAAATCGCTGGAGACCCGCAACTTCGAGATCATGATGCTCTATGGGCAGCAGGTGCGGCGGCTGATCGCACGCAATGACAAACCGCTGGGCGCGGCAGAGGCCGCCAAGGAAGAAAAGAAGATCCAGGAGATCATGCGCAAGCGCGAGCAGGAGACCCCCGAGCAGCGCCAGAAACGGCTGCACAAGGAAGAAAAGGAGCGCGAAGAGGCCCGAGCCTTCGTTCGCGAAGTGGCCGACGCTTATGCCTTTCGTTTGGTGAGTACGGAAATGGTGGATGGGCGCGAGACCTACGTCATCGATGCCGCCCCCCGGCCCGACTTCCACCCACATCTGAAAGACGCGAAGTACCTCCCCAAGTTTCGCGGACGCGTCTGGATCGACAGCGCCGAGACGCA
>DATKLD010000187.1:0-7780 GCA_035542595.1 Terriglobales bacterium | reverse complement strand
ACTCCGCCGGCGCGCAGGGTGGCGCCGTCCATCATCAAGGCATCGAGCTGCACCCGGCCGTCGCTGGTGAGGAACGAGCCACGCCCGGCATCGAAGGTCTCATCCTCCTCCATCACCACGATGGCTGCTTCCACGGCGTCCAGGGATGAGCCTCCCCGCTCCAGCACCTTCCAGCCGGCGGCAAGAGCGTGGCGGACCCCATTGACGTGTGCCTCGGCCATGTCATCCGGGATGGCCCACGCCCCGCCGTGCAACAGCAGGACCGGTGAATGTCTTTCTGCCAAGCTGTTCCTCGCGAAAACCCCCGCAGGATTGTAACAACCCGCCCGGCGTGATGCCCGTCACTGCGCGGATGCTCGCTCGGGTTCACTAGTAAGGTGTGCGTCCTTATACCCGGCCGGTCATTCGGCCGTGAGTCACCGCTCATAACCGCAGCCCAAGGAGAGCACCATGGCGACCCTGATCAGCAAAGCAGCCGATCTTGCCGGACCCGGCATTGGCAGCTATGAAGAGTTGGAACAGATTCTCCCCAGCGACTACCACTCCCTGCTCAGCCCAAAGGACACCCAAAAAGCAATCTTCGCGGCCAAGAACTACATCGAGGAGAACCTCTGCAAGGCACTGAACCTGATGATGGTCTCCGTCCCGCTGATCGTGGACGTCGAAAGCGGCGTCAACGACCTGCTCGACCGCGACGGCTCGCGCACTCCCATCCAGTTCCACATCTCCAACGATTACGGGAAGCACCCCGTTGACGCCCAAGTGGTGCAGGCCGCGACCAAGTGGAAGCGGATGGCGCTGCGGCAGTTCGGAATGGAGGTCGGAGAGGGACTCTGCACCGACATGCGCGCTGTGCGTAAGGATTACTTCCTCGACCACGACCATAGCTGCTACGTGGACCAGTGGGATTGGGAACGCGTCATCACGCCCGAGCAGCGGAACCTCGCTTTCCTGAAGGAAATCGTGCGCGAGATCTGGAAGGTGCTGAAGGGCGCAGAGTCGCATGTGCTGACTCTCTTTCCGGAACTCAATGATGCCCGCTATCCCCGGCTACCGGACGAGCTGACGTTCCTGCACGCTGAGGACATTCTGGATATGTATCCGGACCTGCCTCGGAAGCAACGTGAGACCGCCGTTTTGCAGAAATATCCTGCCATCTTCATCATCGGGATCGGGTGGACGCTGAAGGACGGCTATCCGCACGAGATGCGAGCCGCCGATTACGATGACTGGGTCACACCCACTCGCTCAGAAGACGGTCGACCCATGCACGGATTGAACGGCGACATCCTGGTCTGGAATTCGGTCACGCGCCGGCGTCATGAGCTGACGTCCATGGGTATTCGGGTCGACGCCAAGACCCTCCGCCAGCAGCTCGAACTGACCGGGCAGCTCGACTTCCTGAAGTATCCCTACCACCAGGCGATCGTGAGGAACGAGATCCCGCTCAGCATCGGCGGCGGCATCGGGCAGTCCCGCACCCTGATGCTGCTGTTGCGCAAAGCGCATCTGGGCGAGGTCACCGTTTCCGTCTGGCCGAAGGTGCTGAAGGAGATGTGCGCGCGGAAGAACATCCACGTGCTGGAGTGAACAACGGCAGCACCGGCCGCGGGAACCTCGCCGAGAACCTGATGTGGCCGCGGATGTAGGGACCACCTTTTTGAAGTTCTCGGTCTGGGAATTATAGGAACTGGAGACTCAGATTCATGAAGGAGATACAACCTATGAACAGAGCATGTCGAGCAAAAATCACCGCAGCCGCTGCTGCACTCGTGCTGCTGATCCTGATCGTTTCGGTCGCCAGCGCAGAACGCGAAGATCCTCCAGGTCGCATACTGTTCACGCAACAGGACGTTGTGCAAGCCTTCGATTTGCAAACCGGAGCGGGATATCAAATTGGTACGGCTACCGGACGCATTTCCGGCACAACCTTGGTTGAGTTTCAGTTTGCACCGACAGGCCCGCCTGTAGGTGACGCGCTCCCGATTTCTTTTCAGAACAAAGTTATCATCACCGACGTCGAAGGAGACCAGATCTTCTTTGACAACAACGGCACCGGCAGTTTTCATCTCGGCATTCCCGGTTCTGAATTCAAAGGCACTGGGGGGCCTCTGACTGGCACCTACGTACTGACCGGCGGGACGGGCAAATATCAAACGTGGAAGGTAGGCAGAACCTACAGGTACCGCGCGGTCTGGACCAGCCCTCCCACTCCGCCCGGCGGTCTTGGCACTGTGTACGCGGAAATCTCTCTACATAAGGAACATGGGGAACGTGATTAGATTGGTAGGTACAGCATGAATTTTCTTGATCCGAAACAGTAGCGTTGCGACGAGGCGGCCTTCCCCAGTAAAGAGGCTTCTCTTATGGGCCTTACCTATTTGAAACTCTAAACCACCGCTGAGGGCTCGCGGCTGACGGCGTCCTTGACCGCCAGAACTTCCGGCTTGGTACGTTGGTAGGTGTACCAGATGCGATGGATCACGGTGATGCTGCCGAGGACGGCGATCACCCACAACACGGGCGCCATGCGATTGAACACCGCTCCCAGGATTACCAGAACCAGGCGCTCCGGCCGCTCCATGAATCCCACCTTGCAGGTCCCGATTAGCGACTCGGCCCGCGCCCGTGTGTAGCTGACCATCACGGATGTGATCATCACTACGGCCGCCAGCACCACATAGAAAAACCGGTTTGCGCGGGCGTAATACACCAGCAAGCCAAAATAGAGAGCCACGTCGCTGTAGCGGTCCACTACCGAATCGAAGAATGCTCCGAACACCGTCACCTGGTTGGTGGCCCGGGCGATGCGTCCATCAACCATGTCCAGGAAGCCGGCGAAGAAGATAACCGCGCCAGCATAGCGGAAGAGCCGGGCCGTGTTCTCGCCGCTGGCTTTGCCAAACAGAACGGCGGCACAGACGCTGATCGCCAGGCCAATCGCGGTATAGACGTTCGGTGAGATGCGCGTCAGTGCCAGCCCGCGCACAATCCTGTAGAGCAACGCTCCGCAGGCCCGGCCGAAAGCTCCCGTCCAGCTCATACCGCCTCGTCGTGGACGGTGGTCAGCTTCAGGATCTCCAGCTCACGATTGCCCGTGGGCGTCACCACCGTGACCGTGTCCCCTACCTTCTTGCCCATCAGCCCTCTTCCAATCGGTGAACCGGTGGAGATCAGCCCCTTGGCGACGTCCGACTCCTCGCTGGTCACCAGCTTGTACTCGATCCGTTCCTCCTTGGCCCCGTCGTAGACCACCACCGTGGAGCCAAAGGCCACCCGGTCCTTGGGGATATTGGCGAGATTCACCATGGAGAGTTCCGCCATGCGCTTCTTCAACTGTCCCAGGCGCGCGCGGACGAACTCCTGCCGCTGCTTGGCCATGTGGTACTCGGCATTCTCGCTCAGGTCGCCAAGAGCAATGGCCTTCTTCAGCTCCTTCGGCAGCTCGTGGTTCAACTCGTATTCCAGTTGCTGGATTTCTTGTTCCAGTCGTTTCCTGATGTGCTCTGGCATGGCACTTGAAACCCGTCTGGTGGCGGAGAGTTGGGTTGGGCACTGGAGTCGCCCGAAGCACGAACCTGAACTCGGGTTACCCCTGCCACTAAGATGCCAATTATAAGTCTTCCCGGCTCCGAACGCCGACAAGCCCTCTTCCACAACGCCGGGTTGTGCTTCTGAAAAACTGCGATAGTTCCCGAAAACCCACATTACTGCTACAGAAGTAGTGCGAATGAACCGTAACCAACTGGTGTGTCAATCAGTTAGCCGACGTTCCGTATTTGACCCTGATGGTTTCTGGAGGTATAATTCATCAGAATCCTTCCTGACGCCGATCGTCGGGTGCCCCTCATGAACGTTGATCCTGCTTTCCATATCGGCGATAAGGTCGTTTACCCCAATCATGGTGTTGGGGTTATAGAGCAGATCGGGAGCCGGACTATCGGCGCAACTGTTGAAAAGTTCTACCTCCTTAACATCAAGTCCAGCAGCCTCAAAGTGATGGTTCCGTTTCAGAACGCCGGCAATGTCGGACTGCGACGCGTCGTCCGCAACGGCGAAGTGCAGAAGATCCTCGACTACCTGGCCAGCGGAAAATGCGACAACCACAACGACTGGAAATACCGCTTCAAGGAGAACTCCGAAAAGATGCGGACGGGTTCCCTGCTGGAAGTGGCATGCGTGCTCAAGAGCCTTCTGCTGCTCGGCCAAAGCAAGCCGCTTTCGTTCCGCGAGAAGAAGATGCTGGAACGAGCGCGCTACCTGCTGGTCAGTGAACTGGCGCTGGCCAAGAACCTGGAGGAAGCCGAAATCGAGCAGACGCTCACCAAAGCCCTTTCCAAGTCCAAATTGAAGTTCCCAGAGATCACCGCGGAAGCCTAAGGATCGCTCCAACCTGGGCACCTGAGTCAAGTCTGGCCCTAGCCCAAAGCCTCGCTGCCCGGGGGACGCTTGTGCAAACTCTAAACCCTCCTACTCCCCTAACCACGCACCATAAGGCCGGAGCGATTCCACATGATCAAAAATGATCTTCAGCGCGGCCGTGATCGGCACTGCCAGCACCAGTCCCATGGCGCCCCAGATCCAGCCCCAGATCAGCAGAGACATGGTCACCACGAGCGGGTTCAGTTGCAGCCGTTTGCCGATCAGTTTTGGATAGAAAACGTTGATGGCGAAGACATGCAGGCCGAGCACCGTGATCATAATCACCAAGACGCCGCCGCCGTGTAACTGCCCCAATCCTGCAGCCAGCGGCGGGATGATGGCTACTATGGGTCCGATATAGGGGAGCAAGCTGATAAATCCGCTGATGAATCCCACGAAGTAAAAGTACGGCAGGTGCAGGATCCAGAACACGACCGTGCTGACCGCTCCCATGAAAAGGCCCATAAGAAGATTTCCAACCAGGAAACTGCGGATCATGGCCGAAATTCGCCCGAGTGTGACGTAGGCGGTATTGCGGTATTCCAGCCGGAATAGCATCACGGTGGCCGCTCGCGCGTGCTCCTGCCAGGTCAGCATGAAGTACACGAGAAAGGGCACGAAAGAAACGGTCAGCGCGATGTCCCAGACTGCTCCCACTCCTTGGGTCAGGGTCGAGGTCCAGTCCCTCTCCTGCCTGACTTTGATGGTGGCCTCCGGTTTCTCCGCGGGCAGAATGGAAGTCGTGCTCTGGATCCTGTGCGCCTGCTGCTGCAGCTTGCCCACCTCTTCCCGGATCCTTTCGGTGTATTTGGGCAGCTCATGCACGAAGGCAATGGCCCGGTTGTAAAAAAAGAAAGTGGTTCCGTACAGCACGGCGGACAGCAACAGCAGAGCGACCACCGCACCCAGGCTGCGCGGCACCCGGATCCTCTGCAAGCCATCCACGATGGGCGCAAGCATGAACGCCAGCAGCACCGAGACCAGCAGTACGATCAGGACGGCCTTGGCGACGTAGCAAAGCGCCAGCACTACCGCGATCGCCACGATTACCTGCGCCGAGGTCTGAATGCGGTCAGCCCGCCGCCGATACAGCCGCCCGGGCGGCGTCTCCGCCTCCCCTGCCGTCTGCTCAGCCAGTTCGGTCGATTCGTCAACCCGGTCAGGCATTGTCGTCCGCTTCCATGGTACTCAAGGCAATGGTACTCAAACTATGATGCGTTCCCACCTATAATCGCAAAGTGTCCTCTCCGGTTAACCCTCATCAAGGTAGCCCCGACCCTGCTACACACCGCATATTGGCTCTCGACGTGGGCTCCAGGACCATTGGTCTGGCGGTTTCCGACCCGCTGGGAATCACCGCCCAGGGCCTGGAAACCATCCGCCGTAAGAACAGGCGCACCGACTTCGAGGCCCTGGAACAGATTGTTCGCCAGTACGGGGTTCGAGAAATCGTGGTCGGCTATCCCTTGCGAATGAGCGGGTCCCCCGGTATACAGTCGGAGAGGATGTCGGCATTTGCCGAGGAGCTGCGGCGGCGATTCGGTCTGCCGGTCCACCTCTGGGATGAGCGCCTCACATCGGCCGAGGCCAACCGCCTGCTGCGCGAAACCGACATGAGCATCCGCCGCCGCGCCCAGGTGGTAGACCGCCTGGCTGCTGTGCTGATCCTACAGGGCTTCCTGGATCGTCGTTCGGCCAGCCGGACCTGACCTGCCGTGATGGGGCATGGCACCTCTGGCCCACGGTGCAAGGCCTCTCCTCATCTAAACTAGAGTCTTGCGCGCGATTCTTACACTGCTTCTCGTCGCCGTCCTCGCCGCCGCCGGCTGGCTGGCCTATGGCCTCCTGCTTCCAGTCGGGCCTCGGGGACAGGAAGAGTTCGTCCTTCTGCGGCCAGGTTCATCCGCCCGGCACATCGCACGTGACCTTAAGAACGCCGGCATCATCCGCAGCGCACCCGCATTCCTGGCGTGGCACTATTGGCGCGGCCGGCCCACACTCAAGGCTGGGGAATACAAATTCGACCACCCTGCCACCGCGCGCCAGGTGTACGAGCGCCTCGTTGCCGGCGGCATCTACGTGCACACCGTCGTCATTCCGGAAGGCTATAACCTCTTCGATATTGCGAATGCTCTTCAGGCGGCCGGGGTGGGCTCGCGCGACGACTTTCTCGCCGTCGCCCGCTCCGACGTCGCGCTGATTTCCGATCTCGACCCCCAGGCGCCGTCCCTTGAAGGCTATCTGTTCCCTGACACCTATGAGTTCACGCGCACCCAGAGCCTGCACGACATCGCGGCCGCCATGGTCAGGCGCTTTCGCCAGGAGAGCCGCCAGATCGGACTCGGCGCCGATTTTCACCGGGTCGTGACTATGGCCTCGATCGTGGAAAAGGAGACAGCGGTTCCGACAGAACGTCCGCTGGTGGCCAGCGTTTTCTACAACCGGCTTCGGCGCAACATCGTCCTGGCAACCGATCCCAGCGTTATCTACGCCGCCCTGCTGGCCGGGCGCTACAACGGCGTGATCCACCAGTCCGACCTGCAGTCCGACTCGGCGTACAACACCTACAGGCACACGGGCCTTCCACCCGGCCCCATCTGCAACCCGGGTCGCGACTCCCTGCAGGCCGCCATGCAGCCCACCAGCTCGAGCTTCCTCTATTTCGTAAGCGACAATAACGGACACCATCGCTTCTCCCGCACGATCGAAGAGCATTCGCGCAACGTCGCCGCCTACCGCCGCTCGGTAGCTGCGTCGCGCTGAACGCGCGCCCCCGCTCGCTCCGCCACGCCGCGCTATACTTGTTGCCTTTGAGGAAGAAACCCGTGCATTCCTGGCGTCGGATATGGTTGGTGCTGGCGATCACTGTTCTGGCCCCGCTCTCCGGGTGCTTGTTTCGCTCGCATAAGGTCGAGTCCCGCATGAGCACGGCTCCGCTCAAGCAAGCTACGGAGGCGGAGCTCGTCAGCCGCATCAACTCCGAGGCCGCCAAGATCAAAACCTTAAACGCGACCGTGGATATCTCCACCACCGTCGGGGGCTGGACCAAGGGCAAGGTGACCCAGTACCAGAGCATCAGCGGTTACATCCTGGTGCGGAAGCCACAGATGCTGCGCATGATCGGGCTGCTTCCCGTCGTGCACAACCGTGCCTTCGACTTGGTGTCGAACGGGCAGACTTTTGAGCTGTCCATCCCGCCGAAGAACCGCTTCATCGTTGGCCGTAACGACGTCATCACCCACAACACCAACCAGCCTCTGGAGAACCTGCGCCCGCAGCACATCCTCGATGCACTGCTGCTGCACGAGATCGATCCCTCGGACGAGATCGCGGTGCTGGAGAACAGCTACGAAGCGGT
>DATKLD010000186.1:0-6517 GCA_035542595.1 Terriglobales bacterium | reverse complement strand
GACTCCAAACTTCACCTGCGTTGATATTTCTCCGGTGTCGCAGGTCAACGCCGAGGACGCCAAGATCTACAACGTGGTGTGCAACCCGTCCGGCGGCGTCGGGTTTCATATCGGCCCCTCGCCTAATCCGAAGAACGAGGTCTTCTTCAACAACAACGTCAGCTTTGGGCAGTATGGGTACAAGTTCGAGGGCGGCGGCTATCACATCAAGTACGGGGAGTGCGGCAACTTCAGCGAGGCCTGCGTTTACCTCTCGGGCGCAAACGATCCGGCCAGCGTTGACGGGCTGCTAAGTGAAGCCAATAAGCAGTTCCTGCGGCTGGGGCCGGGATTTGGGCATCATCCCATCACCCTCTCGCATATCAACAACGGCTGGGATGACAAGGCAACCGCACCCTGCTTCTGGGACATCGGTGGCTCCGAGTATTTCCTCGCCTTCAGCAACACCTGGAGCGACACTTTCTTTCCGACGCCGCATGCTCTCTGCGGCAACCAGCGCAGCAGCGGGATCTTCATCAACAATTCCTTCGCCTGGAAGTTGGTCGGGACCAATGCAGCCGTCCAGTACTACCGCTACCTTCCCCCGCCGGCGGACCTGCTCCAGTTGCTGGGCAACAGTTATGCGTTCTACGGCGGCGGCCAAATCGCGCTCGGCACGACGGCGGCCGGGGCCGACAACGGCGTGTCGTTCATCCAGACGACCGGGTCCTTGCGCAGCGGACTGCACTACAGCACGGACGCGTCGGCAAAGACAACCGGCGCCCTGCCGGTCGCCGCCAACCATGTCTATCTCGGCGATGGCGTTTTGGAAATTGCCGGACCGGGCGCGCCACAGATGGATGCGGGCTGCTCGGTGACCGGCGGGGACACCTCCCAACACTACGGTATCTGGCTGTTCGCGCTGGACTCCGCGAAGCGTCGCACGGCCGAAGGGCACGCGTTTGGCTGCCACGCCCCCAAGCTACAAACGATCGACAGCCAACACACCTTTACCCTGCGGTGGACGCCCCAGCCCGAAGCGGCCAGCTACGATGTGGTGCTGCTGGTGGAGGGTGTCCTGTGCTTCGTCGGCAACACTGCAGATACGAGCCTGACAGTGCGCACGCGGCCTGCGTGCAACAACTACAACTTCCCCAAGCAGAACGAGGCGGAATACATCAAGACGCGCGGACGCGGTATCTGGGGTTTCGGGCCTTCGAGCGAGAGCACGCCCACGTGGTTCATTGATACGGCGAGTGGACGCGCGAGCTTTTCCGGCGGCGTGAACGCGACGAAGCTGGAGGGGATCGCCGATGGCGGCGTGGTCGCCAATCTCAACGCCGACCGCGTGGATGGCAAGCACGCTTCCGAGTTCACCGCCGCGCCGGTGGCCGCGCCCAAGGCTGCAAACTCCCCTTGCAGTGCCGGAAATTGGGCATACGACGCCAGTTACGTCTACGTGTGCGTTGCCACGAACGCCTGGAAGCGGACCGCTCTGAGCGGCTGGTAGCTAAAGGGCGTCGAGGACCCTGCGGACGTAAGGCTTGACGCGGCGGGCGCCGGCAAACAGGGGCCACGATTCCGCCGACCATAAGGCCATTTCCCACGCAGAGTGGCGCAGGCCGTGTTCGGCTTTCATGTCCGCGACCTTGCGTCGGTAGTGGCTCATCAGCTCCTGGTGCTCCCGCAGCATAACTTCCACGTAGGCACAGGCTTTGCCGGAGAACCAGTAGTCGTAGAGTTGCAGCAGGTCCATCGTAACCCTATCGACGTGCCAGCGCGTCCAGGCATGTTGCCGGGCCGAAGCGCGCAGCGCCGGCAAGTGACTTCGATCTGCCGCCAGCCGGCGAAGCACTGCGATTGCCTGCGCTGGTCTACCGACCAGAAATCCGGTGACGCCCTCCAGGACCTGCTCGACCTGGCCGTTGTCCTGACAGGGATTGACGCCGGCCACGGTGGGCGTGCCCATACCCGCACCTTCGCAAATCGTACTTGCAAAACACTCTCCGTGCCGGCTCCAGAACAACTGCACGTCCATGGCAGAGAGTGCTCCAGCGATGAATTGATAGTCGGCGGTCTCGGGAAAGTTGCGGAAGCGGTCGCCCCATCGCTGGCGCAGACGCGCGCGCCCGAGTTCGTCGGGAAAGCCGATGGAGATCCAATGCGCGCCGGGGTCCGCGCTCAGCACGGAGTCGATGATCTGCGGATAGCAGGGGTGCCACTTTCCACCCTGGCTGCGGCCGATCCTGCCGAAGACGAAAGCGTCCGCAGGGATGGCCATGGCGCGGCGCTGCGCATCGCGGTCCACCTCGGCGGGAGGCGGTTGGAAGGGCGTGAGAGGGACGTATCCGATGCCATTGCGGACCATTTCCTCAGGCTGCTGCTTCAACCACCGCCCCAGCCGGTAGAAAGTGAATGCACCCACGCAACAAGTGCGGGTCGCCGGCCTGCCCACGCTGGGCATGATCCCTTCCGGCCTGCGCCTGAACAGCAGCTACGGGCGAGCGCTGAAACCCCTGCGCGCGGGTTCGCAGGTCATGCCGCAGCAGGAGTCGGTCGAGACCATCTCCTTTTTGCGCCCGCAGTCGCAGTCGGCAGAGGCGTATCGCACTCTGCGAACCTCCATCCTGCTCTCCTCCTGGGGCGCGCCTCCGAAGGTGCTGCTGGTAACCAGCCCGCTGGCCCAGGAAGGCAAGACCACCACCAGCGTGAACACTGCCATCGTGCTGGCCCAGCGAGGAGCGCGCGTACTGCTGGTGGACGCCGATTTGCGCCGCCCCAGTGTTCACAAAGCCTTCGGACTGCCGCAAAGGCCGGGTCTCTCCGAATATCTGACCGGCAATGTACCGGAATGTCCGATCACGCCGTGGGCGCAGTTCCCCAACCTGCACCTGCTGCCTTCGGGCGGATCGCCACCGCATCCGGCGGAACTGCTGGGCTCGGGGCTGATGAACAACACCCTGGCGGAGTGGCGCAAGCAGTTCGACCACATCGTGATCGACACTCCGCCTGCCCTCTCGGTAACGGACGCGGTGCTTCTGTCGGTGCAGGCGGATTCGGTGATCCTCGTGATCCGCTCCGGGCAAACCACCAAACAAGCGCTGCGCCGGGCGCGGCAGCTGCTCGCCTACGTCAACTCCAAGATCACGGGGGTGGTGGTCAACGCCATGGACTTGAACGCCTCCGACTACTACTACTATTACGGCTATTACGGGAAGAAGTACGGCTATTACTACAAGAGCGACAAGGTGGAAGAACAACTGCCGCAGCAGTAACGCGATGCTCTTCTGGCGTCCATGACAATTGAGGCCGGAGCAACAGCGGTGTCGCCGCATGCGGAAGTGGCGGAGGGAAGGGGTGCCCGCAAGCTGCCCATGGCCGCCAGGATCATGCTCCTGGTGGCGGCCCTGGCGGTAGCTGGGCTGTACCTCCGCTCTTCGTCGCGAGCCTACCGTGCGCTCCGGTGGGCCGAAGACGGCACGCTGGAGAGCCTGGAAACAGCTGCCAGGATCGAGCCCATGGACGCCGAGTTACGTTACCGCATCGGCAGATCTTCCCTGCTGGTGCAGGATTTCCCCAACGCCATCGGCGAAATCAAGGCGGCGATCGCGCTCAATCCTTACGACGCCCGTTACTGGCTGGACTTGGCCAGCGCCGATCTGGCCACAGATGATCTCGCCGGCACGCAGCAAGCTCTGGCCCGGGCCCTGCAGGCCGACCCGACCATGCCCGATGTTGTCTGGCAGACCGCCAACTACGAACTCGTGCAGGGAAACACGGATCGGGCGATGCGCCGCTTTCACGATCTTGTGGAACATGCTCCCGGGTCCCTGATGGCGACGCTGGACGTTTGCTGGCGGGCGACCAGGGACCCCGCCTTGATTGCGGAAAAGGTGCTGCCGGCGCGTCCCGAAGCCTACTTTACCTTTATCCACTTTCTGCGAAACAAGCTCCCGCCGGAAGCATCCGACACAGCATGGTCTCACCTGATCGCGCTCAAGCAGTCGTTCCCAGTGCAGCTGGCGTTCCCCTACCTCGACTCTCTGATGAACCGCGGAAAGTTCGCACAGGCAGGGGAGGCGTGGGCGCAGCTGGCGATTGCCAACCCTCAGTTTCGCGCCTATGTTCCTTCGAACAACGCGGTGGTCAACGGCGGTTTTGAGCTGGATCTGCTCAATGGTGGCCTGGACTGGAGATACGAAGCCCGGCCGGGGGCGTCGGTACTCATCGACGACAATCGGGCGCACAGTGGGAATCGCTCGCTGGCCATCACGTTCGAGGGAGCGCCGGAGGATTCGGGAGTTGTCGAGGTAGTGCCGGTGCGCGGTAATACCCGCTATCAGTTTAGCGGATTCATGATGGCGGAAGGCCTCGAAACCATCAGCCCGCCCCGTTTTTCGGTCCTGGGGCTGCGCGCGCACAAGTCGTATGTACTGACCGACGGAGTGACCGGCGCGAGCAGCTGGCAGGAATTGCAGGGCGAATTTACCACCGGAGCGGAAGACGACCTTTTGCTGGTGCGCGTCGTCCGGGCACCCGCCCAGCGGCTCATTCGCGGAAGAGTATGGGTGGATGATGTGAAGCTGGTCCCTGAACCCTGAACCGGAGCATTGCAGTGAGCGGACAAACACAGATCATGTCGGCGGAGGTGCTCGCGGCTGCTCGTGCGCGCAGCACGACGGCCGCCGCTGCCACGGCCACCCTGCGGTATTTCGTGCTCTACGGGCTGGGCGCCGTGCTGGTGTACGGCGTCATTACCTTCGGCGCGGTCGACCCCTGGTCGTTGTTCGGGCTCCAGGCAATGGCCGCGGGGCTGCTGGCGCTGTGGGCAATCCAGCAACTCGTTGCCGGTGCGGACCTCGTGTTGAGCCCGCTGTACGCCCCGGTCGCGCTCTTCGCCGCCATAACCGGCGTGCAACTCGTGCTGCACCGGACCGCGTACGCGTACATGACGCGCACCGCCACCCTTACTTACCTCGCCTACGCCATGATCTTGCTGGTGGCCGTGCAGATGCTGCGCACGCAGGAAGACGTCAAGCGTCTGGTGGGTTTCCTCACGGTTTCCGGCTTTCTCGTCGCCATCTTCGCCGTAATCCAGGACCTCACCTCCAAGGGCGAGATCTATTGGATGGTGCCGGTCCTCGGATCGAGCTTCATCTTCGGCCCCTACGTTAACCACAACCACTACGCAGGCATCATGGAGATGCTTGCTCCCTTCCCCCTGGTGTTGAGCATGATGGAGGAGTTGACGCCGCCGAAACGCGTGCTGCTGGCCTTCGCCGGGGTGTTCATGGCCGGCACCATCTTTCTCTCCCTGTCGCGCGGGGGTATGACGGCATTCGGCTTCGAGATGGTCTTCCTGGCCGTGGTGCTGTGGTGGAAAAACGCCAGCCGCCGCTCCGCGGCAATCTTCGCGATGGCTTGCCTGCTGATCCTGATGTTCCTGTTGTGGCTGGGCGGGAAGAACCTAGTGGAACGATTCGTCTCCTTCAAGACTGACGATGCCAGCTACCACGCCCGCATTCAGGTCGCTCGCGATAGCATCCCCATGATCAAGGCGCGTCCGCTCACGGGATGGGGCCTGGGAACCTTCCCCACGGTGTATCCCAGGTATCGCACCTTTTACACGGAGGTGTACTTCAACGCCGCGCACAATGATTATGTGCAGGTCCTGGCCGAGACCGGCGTGCTGGGGTTCACAGCCGTGCTTGGTTTCCTTGCGGTGGTGTATGTGCGCGGGTTTCGCAGGTTGCGCGCCCCCGGACTGGACCTGACCCAAGCCGCGACGCTGGCGGCGTTGCTTGGCGTGACCGGCATCCTGGTACACAGCTTCGTCGACTTCAACCTGCAGATTCCGGCCAATGCTGCGACGTTCTACGTGGTCGCGGCCATCGCCACTGCTTCCTTCCCGAGCACGCCCCCCAGGCGCAGACGATCGGGCCGGACCGCAGCCTAGGATCACCTCGTCTCTCGGTTTACGGCACGCGCTAGTTCACGGCGGGGGTTGTTTTGTATAGACTTGCGTGGCCGCGATTGTCGTTTGAGGTTTGGCCCTGGGAAACTTTGAATTAGATCCTGGACGTCGCAGATGGGTTCGTACCCTGAGAACCTGTGCCAGGTGGCATGCTGGCCCTGCAGGTTTGGTGTGGGTTGTGACCGGCCTGCTTGCGCTTCTCTGCGCCGGATGCGGCGGCGGCACCTTCAACAGCACGTCTAATCCGGGCCCACCGCAAAATTTTGCCTTCGACGATGAGTTCAACGGCGCCGCCATTGATACCACCCAGTGGTATCTGTTCGATCGCAGCGACCACTGGGGAGGGGGGAGCGACTGCTTCCATCCTGCCAACATCACCGAGGCCGGCGGCCTGGCCACCATCACCGCGCGCAAGGAGATGATTCCCTGCACCGGAGACAATTCCACCTTCCCCTACACCACGGGCATGATGTCGTGGTTGAGCTTCGGTTACACCTACGGAGCCATCGAATATAGCGCCAAGTTCCCCACCAGCCAGGGTGAGTGGCCGGCAATCTGGCTGCT
>DATKLD010000185.1:0-3102 GCA_035542595.1 Terriglobales bacterium | reverse complement strand
AGTCGCGAGTCATAGTCCGCAAGTCTTGAGTCCTAATTCGTAATTTGTGCGTCGAAGCTATGACACCGCGTTGGCTCGCGGCTGACGGCTCATCAACTGGAGGCAGACCGTGAAATTCCTGGATCGACTGCATCCCCTGGCGCTGTTGGTGCTGCGCCTGGGGCTTGGGGCCATCATGATCGCCCACGGCGCTCAAAAGCTGTTCGGCGGCATGCCGAGGTTCATGGGGATGCTCAACAACTTTGGGATTCCGGGATGGATGGGCTACCTGACTGTTGCCGCGGAATTCGGCGGCGGCATTCTGCTGGTAGTGGGCTTGCTGACCCGACTGGCTGCGCTTTCGATTGTCATTGACATGACAGTGGCCATCTCTAAAGTCCACTGGAAGAACGGGCTGGTTACGACGCCAGGGAGGGTGGGATACGAGTTCCCCCTGGCGTGCGCGGTAATCGCCTTCGCCCTGATTTTCCTCGGCGCCGGTCCGATCTCGCTGGATGGGGCGTTCTTCCGCGGCAGTGGCGGCAGTCCTGCCCGGAAGTGACGGGTCTCCAAGTCTTTCGATTGTAGCTTGACGACGGGGCCCTTCCGGCGCATCCTATCTGCCATTATGTGGGGACGTGTACGAATCTGGCTAGCGGTTGCGCTCTGCGTGGCGGTATTCGTCATGTTCCTCGTACACAAGCCCGCCTGCAGCAGCAGCAACAGGCTGCACAACCAACCCGTCGCCAAGTTTAAGGCCCTGACCGTGGACACTGACGCCAAGAGCGGGATCAGGGCGATGGTCGAGTTCGCAGTCATTCGTCCTGCGGAGGCGCTGGTGTCGCCTCCCGTGGAAGGGTTCGTCGCCGCGGATAACGTGCCAATGCTGGCGGTGCAGCATCCTCAAGTTCTCTCCTGTAGTTTCCTCTGCTGATTTCTCTGGATTCCCCGTACACGTGCCTCCGAGACTCCAAGTGCGGGGATATGCTGGGAAGGTTGGCCTCTCTCCCTTCTCAGTGGCGCGGAGAAATCGGCAGACCCTGCCTCCGGTCACCGGTTTCTCCGCTTTTCTTTTGTAGCGCCGCCGTCCCGACCGCAGACCGGGCACGTCTCACCCAAGGGTACGAGGGCGAGACGCCCTCGCGACAGCCGGCCAGAGGCCGGCGCTACAGAGCTCTCGGATAGCTGACTGTGAACCGGAGACTAGAAGCCGGCCAGCTTAAGCATGGCCTGGTAGAGGTCCTCCGCCTGGGGCAGGATTTCGTTCTCGAGCACCGGCTGATAGGCGCAGAAGGTGTCCATGGCGGCGACGCGGCGCACCGGGGCATCGAGGTGCTCGAACAGCTCGTCGGCAATGCGGGCGGCGATCTCGGCGCCGTATCCCCAACTCAGTACGTCCTCGTAGGCCACTATCACACGGTTGGTCTTGCGGACAGAGTTGGCAATCGCCTCCCAGTCGTAGGGGCTGAGCGTGCGCAGGTCGAGAACCTCCACGCTGATCTGGTGTTCGCGCTCGGCGCGCTGCGCTGCCTGCAGGGCGCGCGGCACCACCGCGCCATAGGTAACGACCGAGACATCGCTGCCCTCGCGCGCCACCCGCGCTTTGCCAAACGGGATCATGTGGTCGGGGCCGGGATAGGGGGCGCGTCCGTAGGTCTCGCGATACAGCCGCTTGTGTTCGAGGAACAACACTGGGTCGTCGCAGCGGATAGCGGTGCGCAAAAGCCCATTGGCGTCGAGCGCGTTCGAAGGAAAGACCACGCGCAGGCCGGGAATGTGGGTGAAGATGCTCTCGCCGCACTGCGAATGGTAGATGGCGCCCCCGGTGAGGTAGCCACCGATGGCGACGCGGATCACCGCCGGGGCGGAGAAGCCGTTGAACGAGCGCCAGCGGATGAGCGGCAGCTCGTTGCGCAACTGGTGCATCGCCGGCCAGATGTAGTCGAAGAACTGGATCTCGGCCACCGGCTTGAGCCCGCGCACCGCCATACCGACTGAGCGGCCTACGATGCTGGCCTCCGCCAGAGGCGAATTGAAGACGCGGTCCGGGCCGAACTCCGTCTGCAGGCCGGCTGTGAGCTTGAAGACGCCTCCTTTGCCTTTGACCAGCTTCTCCTTCAAATACTGCTCGCGGCTGCAGTCCGCGACATCCTCGCCGAAAACCATGATGCGCGGGTCGCGCCGCATCTCGTCCCTCAGGCACGCGGTGATAAGGTCGGCCATGGTCTTTGCCACGACCGCCCCGGGCTTGGAGGAACTGGCCACGGGAGCAGGCTGGACATCGGCCTTCGCCGAAGTGGGGTCGAGATCCGGGGAGTAGACAAACCGGAGGATGGAATCTTTCCCCGGCAGCGGCGCTTCCAGCGCGCGGTCGCTCGCCTCCTGTACCTCCTGGTCCGCCTGCTTTTCGAGGTCGCTGATTTCCTTCTCCTCGAGGATGCCTTCGCGGATCAGGAACATCTGCAGCCGGGTGATGGGATCGCGCCTGACTTCCTCCTTGCGCTCGGACTCGGGACGATAGAGGCGCTCGTCGTCGGAGAGCGAGTGCGAGTAAGGACGGATGACGTGTCCGTGCACAAATCCGGGTCCTTTGCCGGCGCGGATGTGCTCCACCGCGCGCGTGACGGCGGCGTAGCTTTCGACCGGGTCCGTGCCGTCGCACTCTTCGAAATGGAAGTTGGGGAAGTTGGCCACCAGCCGCGAGATGTTGCCGCCGGCGGTCTGCACCTCGCAGGGCACGGAGATGGCGTACTCGTTGTCCTCGATCATGAACAGGACCGGCAGCTTGAGGTTCGAGGCCGAGTTCATCGCTTCCCAGAACTCTCCCTGGCTGGTTGTGCCTTCGCCGGAGGAAACGTACACCACCTCGTCGCCGTGGAAGCTCACATCCTTGAACTCGCGGTAGTCGCCCGGGACCTTCTTGGCCGCATCGGGGTGGGCTGAGAAATAGCGGCCGGCCTGGGCGCACCCGACGGCGTGCAGGTACTGGCTGCCCGTGGGTGAGGAGCCGGTAACAATGTTTAGCTCACGGCTGGACCAGTGCGAAGGCATCTGGCGTCCGCCGGAGGAAGGATCATCGGCCGCGCCCACCGCCTGCAGAAGCATGTCCAGCGGCTTCATGCC
>DATKLD010000184.1:0-4744 GCA_035542595.1 Terriglobales bacterium | reverse complement strand
TGGGAGTTCAAGGCGCGCCACCATGATCTTCGGATTCAACACAGCCGTCAAACACGGCGACACCCTTTACCACATCCAGAGCGAGCCGCGGGAACGCGAGCGGATGCTGGAGACCCAGGTATTCGTCGGAGGCCGCTGCATTGGCAAGCGAGCCTCTTCCTACGATGAGGTGTTCTTTCAGCCGGGTTCGATCGAATACCAGCTCCACGAATTGCTCCGCGAGCAGCACCGTCAGGTGGTCGAGGCCGCGCGCTACGGCCATTTGGACGAGGTGCTCGGCTCCGCCACGCAGGCCGAACTGGCGGTGCAGTTTCTCAACGCCGATTCGGTGTTTGTGGAGAACGCCGTGGTCATGCGCTTCCGCGTCACCGCCGGCGGAGAGGCGGTGCCAGGCGCCAGCCTGACCTCGCGGCTGCGCACGCCCGAGGCCGAACCCGTGTTTTCTCAGGCGGTCACGGATGGGGCAGGAATGGCAGAGATGAGAGTGGCATTGCACGAAGCCGCACTTCGGGACGCCGATATCCTCGTAGAGGCAATGCATAGCGGCAGGTCGGTGTGGCGCAAGTTCCGGCTGCGGAAATCCGGCTAAAAGCCGCGCCAGGAGAGCAGCGTGGCGATCGAGGATGACGTAGCACGAATACAGGCGCTGGGTGAG
Source organism: Terriglobales bacterium (assembly GCA_035542595.1). Lineage (GTDB taxonomy): Bacteria > Acidobacteriota > Terriglobia > Terriglobales > Acidobacteriaceae > JAHFUA01. Next base: position 4,089 of record DATKLD010000184.1, on the reverse strand, counting down.
GAGTACTTCAACGCTACCAACCTCGGCGATGCGGATCGGTGCCTGGCCACCATGGCTCCCGATGTGGTCATCATGCCTCCCGATCGGCCTTCCATCGTCGGCCGAGATGCGCTGCAACGCCTCTCACGCGATTATCATGCGAAGTTCGAGCCCAGCTACCGTTTGGTTTACGACGAAGTCCTGGTAACTGGAGATTTAGCCGTCGCGCGGGCGAGCGTCAGCGGTACCCGAAGATCCCGGTCTGACGGCCGGGTCGAGAAGCTGAATTGGAGGAACCTCTGGGTACTGAAGCGGCAGCCGGATGGGAAATGGAAGTTCTGGCGCATCATGTTTAACAACGCCGTGCCCTCACAGACGGAGTAGTTCGTTGGCGGCGTTTGGCGTGGCGCAAGTTCCGGCTACGTCCGTTCCGCGATGCCCAGCACCGGCATCCCGGGATAGCTGGCATTGACGCGTTGCCATTGCTCCGGATCCTGGTGCAGCAGCCGCGACTCCACGACCATCGCCTCGAAGTCCCTTACTTCGAGGACGTGCAAAGCCTCGCTGATGTCGCTAGCCGTCAGGATCTGATATCCCTGGCCCCTGAGCACGAGGTCTAGCGCCGCCGGGCGTGCAGTCCCGCCCACATAGAGGATTTTCCCGTTAGCGTTCATAGTTCATTGCTCCTTTCCTGCGCTTTGCTCCATGGCAAGCAGCGCTTTCTTTCGTTCAAGTCCCCAGCGATATCCGCCCAGGTCGCCGGTGCCGCGCACCACGCGGTGGCAGGGAATCGCGACCGCCACGGGGTTGCTGGCGCAGGCGCGGGCAACCGCTCGTGCACCCGACGCCTGGCCGATGGCGCAGGCCACCTCTCCGTAGGACTTCGTTGTCCCATAGGGAATGGAGCGCAGGTGTTCCCACACGCGCCGCTGAAACGCGGTCGCTTGGATGTCGAGCGGCAACTGCGGCAGCGGACGCTCGCCGTGAAGCTGATCGAGCAGCGCGCGCACCCATCGTCGCAACACGACGTCGCCGCGGCGGATAGTGGCGTCGGGGAATTCACGCCGCAGCCCCTCCAGCAGGGCGCCATCCGAATCTGCGAACGAGATGGCGCACACCCCATGGTCGGTGGCCGCCAGCAACATCCGCCCGACAGGGGAATCGAGCGTGGTGTAGCGGACGAACAAGCCCTTGCCGCCCCGCTGGTAGGTGGCCGGCGTCATGCCCAGTTGCGGGCCGCTGCGCTCGTACAGACGGCTGCTCGATCCAAAGCCGGCTTCATAGATCGCGTCGGTCACCGAGCGTCCGGAGCGCAGCTGCGACTTGAACGATTTCATCCGGATGGCATCTGCATACTCGCGCGGGCTCACGCCAGTCACCGACTTGAAGACGCGCTGCAGGTGGAACGGGTTCATTCTGAACCGCTCGCCCAGTGTGGCCAGCGTTACGGGTTCATCTGCATGTTCACGAAGGAACTGGCAGATGCTCTCGACCGTCCTGGTTCGCGGATCAGGGTCGCGCGGGCGGCAGCGCAGGCAGGCCCGAAAGCCGGCACGCTCGGCTTCGTCCGGCCGCGAGAAGAAGCGCACGCGGTCGCGCCGTGGCCGCCGCGACGGACACGACGGACGGCAGTACACGCCCGTGGAAGTCACGGCGAAGACAAACACGCCGTCTCGGCTGGCGTCCCGCGCCGTTACCGCCTGCCAGCGCCGGTCCTGGTTGTCGCTGCTCATCAGGGGACTCAGTATCGTATCGCTCATGAACAGACGATACGAATTGGATGGCCCCGCCGACTATCCGATTCTTGCCCTCAAAGTAATTTTCCGATACCTCCTGCCTGGAAGCTCCTACAATGTTTCCCGATGAAGCTCCTCATCAATGGGGAAGAGCGCAGCTTCGCGGACGATCTGACGCTGGCTGCGCTGGTCGAACAACTGGGCGTCAAGGCCGACCGGGTAGCCATCGAGCTGAACCACAACATCGTCCGCCGGGATGCCTGGGCCGCCACCAAGCTGCGCGAGGGCGACCGGCTGGAAGTCGTCCACTTCGTGGGGGGTGGGACGGCTCACAACGATACCGAGGCTCTTTTGAAGGGTCGTTTGGAAAAGCGACCTCAAGGGTCCAAGCGAATGGTGATCTTGTACGCGTTAGGCGCAATTGGTTTATTCGTAATCGCCGTCGGTTCACTCCTGATGTTCTACTTGGAAGAACACACATACGATCATCCGAATGACTTCTACATCGTTCTGCGCTCTTACAGGTCGGTTCTGCTGATTGGGGCGACGCTGTGTCTCGTTGCATGCTTCGTCGGCGCAGTCGCAGTGAAGCTAAGAACCGCCGTAATCGCAGGAATTGTGGCATTGGGGATTCCCTTTGCTGTGGTCGCCTCGGCGTTAGTTATTCCGGTTTTCGATATACATGGTCCTTCCGGACCAGTGCTTTGGGTGCTCGTCTTGCTTCCGTTGGTCGGAGGAGCAATTCTGTTGCTGGTTGCTTTGTTCAGATTTCTGTGGAGTAAGTTCGTGCTCTCTCACCCGCTGACGCTTCTGTAATCCCTGCACTCCGGCACGTGTCCACGGCTATTACCCTCTCCGGTTCTTTTCCACAAGCAATCTCATTGACACCCTACGGATCGGACATAAAATGTTTCAAACAATTCTAGCGAGAATTGTTTGGACCTTTGCAATTTTGGCTGACACCCTCACCTCGAACGAAGTCGCTGCGCTCACTGGTATTTCGCTGCGCCAGTTGCAGTGGTGGGATGAGCGCGGGCTGGTGGTGCCCGCGCGCCAGGGCCATCGCCGGCTGTACTCGCTGGATGACCTCGCCGAGGTGGCGGTGATCGCCGAGCTCCGCCGGAAGGGCTTTTCGCTGCAACGCATGCGTAAGGTAGTGCACTTCTTGCGGCAGGAGCTGGGGAAGCGGCTGGTGGAAACCGTCAGCGGCAGCTCCGACTATCATCTGCTCACCGATGGCCGCCGCATCTACGTAGAGAACTCGGCCCAGCAGGTGATCGACATCCTGAAGAACGCCCGCCAACCCATGTTCGCAGTCTGCCTGTCGGACGCGGTGCGCCGCGTCCACCCCGGGTTACGTAAGTCTGCCAGCTCCGCACGAGGCGGAGGAGGCATGCAGTCGGGGAAGAGAGTGGCAGCAAAGCTCCGTGCCTGAGCGGGGCTTTTTTGTTGTGCGACGAGATCACGGAGGGGAGCGATGGTCGCTGAACTGAGCATCCTGAGCGAATGGATTCCGGAGCAGATGCAGCCCGGGACGCTGTTCGTGCTGGAAAACGCCGGCGAGGTGGGTGAGGCCGACGATCCGTACTGGGCCGTGCTTTCCTGTCCCTCCTGCGGCACGCTGGGGCTGATCACCCGGCGCCAGATCGCCGGGCTGATCCCCGTCATCTGCGGCTCGAACAGTTGCTCGGCGCAGTTCCTGATTCACGATAGCGAGATCGTCACCCGCAAACCGAGCTAGGGTACCGACTACCAGAACCCCAACCGCTAAGTCTTGCCCACATCCGCGCGCGTGACCGGGATCGGTATCTGCTCCACGATCTCGATGCCGTAGCCCTGCAGCGCAACCACTTTCCGCGGATGGTTGGTGAGCAGGCGTATGGCGGAGATGTTCAGGTCGGAGAGGATTTGCGCGCCGATCCCGACCTCGCGCTGTGTCTTGCGCTGATGCTCGGGATGCAGGGGCTCGCGGACGTCGCGGTGGAAGGTAAGCGTGGGGCGGTCGTTCACGTGTTCGACGGAGAAGCCCTTCGACGTCTGGTGCAGATAGATGAGGGCGCCGCGGCGCTCGGCGGCGATCATCTCCAGCGAGCGGCGGATGATCTGGTGGCAATCGCACCAGGTGGCGCCGAAGACGTCGCCCACCAGGCAGTGTGCGTGCATGCGCACCAGCACGGGCTTCGAGCCGTCGTGCTCGACGTCGCCCATCACCAGCGCCACGTGCGAGTTGTGCGCCATGTCGCTTTCGTAGGCGATCATGCGGAACTCGCCGAAGGGCGTCGGCAGCATGGATTCGCCGATGCGGTGCACCAGCCGCTCATGCTGCATGCGGTAGCGGATCAGCTCCGCCACGGTCAGCATCTTCAGATTGTGG
>DATKLD010000183.1:0-8741 GCA_035542595.1 Terriglobales bacterium | reverse complement strand
CTGCTTTCGCAGGCAGGCTGGTCGGTGGCGTTCGTCGACAGCCAGGAAACCGTCAGGGAGAACGGGGCGGCGGTCAACACCATCGACGGCAACAACAACACCAAGTGGGTAACGCAGTGGTCGCCGGCCAGTGCTCCGTTGCCCCACGAGATCCAGATCAACCTGGGGGCGTCCCACACGCTGACGGCGTTCCAGTACCTGGCGCGGCAGGACGGATGCGCCAACGGCTGGATCAAGCAGTACCAGTTCTACGTGAGCACGGACGGGGTGAACTGGGGCAGCCCGGTGGCCAGCGGCACGTTCAGCTATGGCAACCTCAGCACCGCGTGTCCGGGAGGCGGAGTGCCGCCGGGGATCCAAGTTGCATTTCCCCCTGTCGCAGGCCAGTACATCCGGCTGCGGGCGCTGTCGGAGATCAACGGCGGTCCCTGGACGGCAGTGGCCGAGTTCGACGTGCTGGGGCGGTAGGGGCGAATCGGTAGTCTGGCGAAGCAGCGAGGCCGCAACCCGCTGCGAAACACCGTGATCAAGGTGCTCCTCGGTCATTTGGTCTGCATCGCCGACCATCCCCTGGCGTGTCACGGTGTAGCGTGAGACGCGTCACAGTCTTTCTGCCGCAAATGTCTAAGCTGTTAAGTGCTCGGCTTCAATACGTGTATGCGAATCCGGGCGCCGCGTTTTTCCATTGGGTCTCCCGGTGACTTGATTCGCGGCGGGACTTCCGGGGGCTGGCTGCGGATTATCGAAGCGTTCGTCCCCCAGACTTCCTGTGCCCCTTTACCTCCTTAGCGGAAGGGAATATGCCGGAGAACGCTATCAGCCTCAGCGAAGAGCGAGTTGCGTACCTGGAAGGACTGGTAAGGCGGGCCCGATCCGCCGCCGCTGTCTTCACCCAGTGCACGCAAGAGGACGTCGATCGCATTGTGAAGTACATGGTCCTGGCCGGCCTGGAACAAGCCCAGTATCTGGCCCGGCTGGCCATTGAAGAGACCAAGCTCGGGGTTCTGGAGGACAAGGCCATCAAGAACATGGTGGCCACGGAGTTCGTCTACGACTACGTCAAGGACAAACGTACTGTCGGCGCCATTCGCGAGTTTCCGGAACGCGGCGTCACCGAGGTGGCGGAGCCGATCGGCGTCATCCTCTCCCTGACCCCGATTACCAACCCAACCTCGACGGTTCTCTTCAAGTGCATCATGGCCATCAAGACACGGAACGCCGTCATCTTCAGTCCTCACCCGAACGCCTGGCGCTGTTGTTCCGAGGCGGTGCGAATCATGTATGAGGCGGCGGTGAAGCACGGCGCTCCTGAAGGCGTTTTCACCTGCCTGGAATCGCACGACCTGCAGGACAACGCCTACCTCATGAGGCACAAGGACGTGGGCCTGATCGATGCCACCGGCGGCCCGAGCGTTGTGAAGGCCGCCTACAGCTCAGGCAAGCCTGCCTTGGGTGTGGGAGCGGGGAATACTCCTGTCTATTTGGAAAAAACCGCGGATCTCAACATGGCCGTGGTGGACATCATCACCTCCAAGACGTTCGATAACGGAACCATCTGCGCCTCCGAGCAGACGGTGGTGATTGATGATGAGATCTACGACCTTGTGCTGAAGAAATTTGCCGACCTGGGGGCGCACCTCTGTAGCGAGCAAGAAACGGCGCTTCTGGCGAGTACGGTGATCGATCCCAAGACCGGATTCATGCGGCCCATGGCCGTCGGCCAGAAGGCCACCGATATCGCCCGCGCGGTCGGACTCTCGGTCAAGCCCAACACCAAGCTTCTGATCGTGCCCATTCAAGGGATTGGGCGCGATCATCCTTTGTCGGCGGAGAAACTGTGCCCGGTGCTTTCAGTGTATCGGGCGAAATCCGTGGAGGAGGCGCTAAGAGTCTGTGTGGACGTGAACCATGCCGGCGGGCTGGGCCACACGGCCGTCATCTTTTCGTCGAACAACGACATCATCCGGAAATTCGGCGAGGTGATCAACGCGGGACGGATCATCGTGAATTCACCGGGATCCATCGGGGCCCTGGGCGGCGTGTACAACGATATGGTGCCCACCTTCTCCTTCGGGTGTGGGACCGGAGGCGGCAACAGCACCACCGACAACGTCAACGTGTACCACTACCTCAACATCAAGCGCGCGGCCCGCAGAACACCGGCGCATATGTGGTTCCGCGTTCCCAACCAGATCTACTTCAACATGAACGCGGCCGAAAACCTGCGCGAATTCACGTCGCGTTCCACCGTCCTCATCACCAACCCGGCTTTGGAGCAGATCGGCCACGTGGACATTGTCCGGCGCTACCTTCCGGCGCGGACCCCTGTCCACGTGCTGGTGATCCCCGACGCGGAACCCGAGGTCAAAGTGGTGATGGAAGGGGTGCGAACACTGGATTCATATAAGCCGGACCAAATTATCGCGCTGGGCGGCGGTTCGGTGATTGACGCGGCAAAGATCATGAAGCTCAAGTACGAATCGCCGCAGGCTGACCTGGAGGAACTGGCCGCGCCCTTCCTGGATATCCGCAAGCGCGTGGTCCGGTACCCAACCGAAAAAACGAACCGGGCGCGGCTGATTGCCGTCCCGACCACCAGCGGCACGGGCAGCGAAGTCACTCCCTTTGCCGTCATGTTCGACAGGCAAAGCGGACGCAAGGTCACGCTCGTCGACTATTCGCTCACTCCCGATGTGGCGATTGTGGATCCGCAGTTCGTGATGTCCATGCCGAAAGGCCTGACTGCTGACACCGGCATCGATTGCCTGACCCACGGCCTGGAAGCTGCAGTTTCGATTTACGCTTCGCCGTACACCGATTCCAGCGCCATGCAGGCGATCCGGCTTGCGTTCAAATACCTCCCCATCGCGTACGAGAACCCGCGCGATGAAGAGGCGCGCACCATGATGCACAACGCGGCCTGCATCGCGGCGATGGCGTTTGCCAATGTGTCGGTGGGCGTGAATCACGCGCTGGCTCATGCTTTCGGGGCGCGCTTTCGCGTGGCGCACGGGCGGGCCAATGCGCTGATGCTGCCCCACGTGATTGCCTACAACGCGTCTGTGCCCACCAAGTTCATGCCCTCCCCCAACCAGCCGGCGTATACCGCTCACAAGAAGTATGCCTTGATTGCGGACTTGCTGGGTCTGGGCGGGAGTACGGTCGAGGAAAAGGTAAGAAACCTCACGGCGGCGATAGAACAGTTGCTCGATCGGCTGGCGTTTCCGCGTTCCATCGCCGAGCTGGGGATTTCCAGAGAAGAATTCGAGCGCGCGGTGCCGGATTTGGTCAAGATCGCCTTTGACGATCCGTCATGGCGCTCCAACCCTCGCATGCCGCTGTTGAACGAATTGCAGGAGCTTTTCTGGAAGGCTTATGAGGGACGGCCCGCAATCCAGCGTGCTGCCTGGCAACGAACTGCGTGAGGAAGGTTGGCTCTTATGGCAACGATCGCGGTGATGCTTAAAGTCGGCGGAGAGGGCGTGGTCCAGGCCTTGCAAGAGGCGGGTGAGAAGCTGGACACAGCCAACGGCCAGCTGGTTCTGGATTTTTCCTCCGTGCTCCGGATCGATCCGGCTGCCCTTGCCGCGATGGAGAAGCTCGCCGGTATGGCTGACGGCAAAGCTGTCAGGCTCGCGTTGCGGGGCGTCAATGTGGATGTTTATAAGGTGCTGAAGCTGGCGAAGCTGGCGCCGCGATTCTCGTTCCTCGGGTGAGGCGATGGCCATGTCGCAGCTGCACGAAAACAACTGCCTGTCCTGGGGAGACGCGCTTTTTCTTTACCTGGAGCGCGAAGGCATGCCGCTCAATATCGCCTCGGTGGCCGTCTTTGACGGGGTGATTCCGCTCGCCGATTGCCTCGAATTTGTCGCTTCCAAGCTCCCGCTTATCCCGCGCTACTACCAGCGGGTCGTAACTCCTCCCTTGAACATCGGCCTCCCCACGTGGGAGCACGATCCGGAATTCGACGTCCGCAACCACGTCCGCCAGGTCACACTCAGGCGCGGGACCGACGCCGATATGAAAGCTGCGGCGGCCAGGATTCTCAGTGTCACCATGGACCGGCGCCATCCGCTGTGGGACGTTACGCTGCTGCACGGGTTGAAAGGCAATCGTACCGGCATCGTGGTCCGGGTGCACCACTGTCTGGCCGATGGCATCGCCGGCGTCGCCCTGATGAACGTCCTGATGGATCCGGAGCCCGTTGTGCACCGGCCCGCAAAGAGGACGCCGCGCTTCCGCATTAAGCCGCCGCGCGATGCTGGAACGTTGCTGGTGGACGGGTTGATGAACTCCTATACCTCGCTCGTACAGCAGATCCTGGCGATGCAGGCGGAGGTCCTTGACCTTGCCCAGAAGACGATCGCCGGAGCCCCGCAGTGGTCGCTTTCCGACGTCAACCGGCTGCTGCCGGAGGTGTCCGCTCCCGCCCAAAGACTGCCCTTTAACACCGTTTGCCACGGGCCGCAGAAGTTCGCCTGGGGCGAGATTCCGATGGCCCAGATCAAAGCGGTCCGGGAGGTCACCGGAACCACAGTCAATGATGTTGTAATCACGGTGATTACCTTGGCCCTCCGGCGGTATGCGGAACTGCTGGGCGCCAAGGGGAAGGGACGGCTGCTCAAGATCGCGGTCCCGGTGAACATGCGCGGCAACGGCAATGCCGGCGATCTCGGCAACCGCATCTCATTCCTCCCGGTATCAGTGCCGCTGGGCGTACGAAATCCGCGGAGGCTGCTCGCAGCGGTCCACCTCCGAATGCAGTTTCTCAAGAACGCCCACGCCGCCGAGTTTGTCAGCCTGGCAGGCACTTTGCTGGGCACGATTCTGCCCGCGCTGCAGGCTCTCGCCGGCCCGGTGGCCAGCCAGTTGCCGATCAGCCTGTGTAACACCATCTGCACCAATGTGCCCGGTCCGCAGGCCCCGCTCTATCTACTCGGTCACAAGATGCTCTGCTCGTACCCGTATGTCCCCATAGGCGGCGAGATGGGGCTCAACTGCGCCATGATGAGCTACAACGGTACTGCCTACTTCGGATTTACCGGGGACACGCAGGCGGCGCCGCATCTCCACCAGTTGGAAAGATTTTTCAGCCTGAGCTTTGCGGAACTGCAGACGGCCGTCGGCATCCGATTGCGGCGGCAGCGACGCAAGCTGCCAAAGCTCAACGTCGTGCCCGCGTCGAAACCCGCGGCGAAACAGGAGGAAGTCGCGCTGGCTGCGATCGCCTGAATTAGCAGCCCATAGCTGTGTTTGGCTACCCGCTAATGCGGTGTACTCCGCAGCTCACACAAGCGCAACTGGGCCCCAGGGATCTCTCGGGAACTTCGCACCTGGTCCAATAGTCTCCAGCGAATTTGACGCGAAACGTGATTTTTGAATTCGATCACGTTCCGGAGGCGGACGATGACGAGGCCCATTCTCGAAGTGCACGGGCTGACCAAGTACTTCGGCGGACTCGCGGCCGTGAAGAACGTCAGCTTCGCAGTGCCCGAACAGCACATATTCGGATTCATTGGCCCCAACGGCGCCGGCAAGACCACCCTGTTCAACATGATTGCAGGAGCTCTCCGCCCGTCTTCAGGACGGATTTTCGCACGCGGCAAGGACGTGACCGGGCTGCCCCCGTTTCGCCTCGTCAAGTCTGGTATCGCTCGCACCCATCAATTGGTGCGCCCCCTGCGGGAGATGACCGTGCTGGAGAACATACAAGTGGCAGTCCATTTCGGGCGCAAGCAGATCACGCGTGTCTCGGCTGCGCGTGACCTGGCCATGCAGGTTTTGCATGACGCCGGCCTGGGTCATTGTGCCAACAGCGGGGCCGCCGAGATTCCCTTTGGCGACCAGAAACGGCTCGAACTGGCCCGCGCTCTTGCCAGCGATCCCGGACTCCTGCTCTGCGACGAAATTTGCGGGGGCCTGACCCGCAGCGAGACCTGTCGCATGCTCGACCTGCTGAAGCGCATCCGCGACCGCGGCACTACCATCATGTATGTGGAACACGATGTCAAAGCGATCATGGCGGTTTGTGATCGCATCGTGGTGCTGAATTACGGGGAGAAACTATCCGAGGGACAGCCAGATGAGATCTGCAATGATCCGGCAGTCATTGAGGCGTATCTCGGCCGTCCCGCAGACCACGCTGCGGTGCCGTCACAACCCGGCGCCGCTGCCTGAACTGGCGGCGCGGCGCGGCCGACAGCTCGGAAGTAACAGGCCTGAGGTGACGAGCGTCACACCTCGCTTCTGCAAACTCGTTCTAGACTGACCGTTAGCAGGGCCGAACGGCTGCGGGGGCGACAGGCCGTATCGTTGGAAGTGGGCCCGGGTGGCGTATGAGACACGAACCGTGGTTGAAATCGCAACTGCAATACGGCCGTGATTTGATTCACTCGGCCGTGGAAGGCGCACGATCGGCCGAAGAGCATGCGCGCACCACGGAGCCGGTGCGCGTCCTGCTGACTCGGTCGGCGCGGGCATCGCTGCCTTGGGCAGCGATCGGCGCTTCCCTTGGACTGCTGGCCGTCTATTCGGCGGGGAAGCAGAAATCGATTCGCAACCAGCTCCTGTTTGGCCTGGCGGGGGCGGCCCTTGGATTTGGAGCAAAGGCGGCCCTAGGCACGCGGCGGTTGACCGGCGAGATGGTCGATGGTGCGGTACGAAGCGTCAGCTCCGTGCGTGACGCACATTGGCTGGCAAAACATCCCATCGACTACGCGTGACACCCGTCGATCCTCAGGCGGGCGCGCCCTCAGACGCGGCGCATGCTCTCAGGAACAGCGGTGGAAGCGGCGCTGGATCGCTGACCAGGGTGCGCACCAGCTCGCCGGTGCTGCTCCACCAGCCGTGGAAAATCTTACTTCCCGCGTAGCAAACGCGCAGCGGCTGCCAGCGATTCAGTCCGGAGCACGGCCTGGTCGCAGCAGCCGCCTCTTCGTGAGTCGCTTCCGTATCGAAGGCCACCGCCAGACACCTGGTATCGAGCCTCAGCCCTTCACGCAGTGCTTTGAGCGTGCTCTCCTTCGCGCTCCAGAGCACGGCCGCAAGCCGGGCCCGGTGCTCCTCGGGCTCGCGCCAGATCAACTCCTGCTCTTCGCTTGTAAAGTAGTCGGCAAGAAAGCTGCCGCTTCGGGGCTCGATCAATTCCAGGTCACAACCGAGCGACCCGCCACCCATCGCGATAGAACAGGCCGCGATTCCGGCGCGATGGCTGATCGAGATGGTTGCAGCCGCGGGTCGGCTGGCAACAAAGAGCTCGGGCGCGCCAGAGCGCGCCGGGCGCACTTCGATATCCTGGAGGGCGCGGGGATCGCGAGGAAGATTCAGGCATGCCGCGCCAGCTTGTTTAGCTACCCAGCGCCCCAGCCTCCAATCGGCGCGCCGTTTCGCGAACCGCAGGCGGCTCAAGAGGACGGCTTCATCCGGACTCAGCCAATCGTCGTGCGCCGGCAGATCGGCTTCAGCCTGTTCCAGCCAATGCGCCTGCATGGAGACCTGCCCATTGCGAGAAGTCCTCGCCGCCGCGGAGGCAATCCTTCACTGCATCACGCGACCGCCCGCAGTTTCTTCAACAGCTCGGCATCCACCTTGTTGGGGATCGCCTCTGTGCGGTAGCCGCTTACGCGTATGTAACACTCTCCTGCCTCGTCGAGAACCTCTCCCTCGAAGCTCTTCTGTCCGGGATCGGCGGTCACCACAGCATACAGTCTGCCTTTTGCTCGATCTGCCGTTCCCCCCAGCGAGAGCCGGCGAATATGCTGCGGAAGTCCCATCTGGCCCTGCACCTTGAGCTCCCACAAACCTGCCGTCTGCAGGCAGAGTTCAATCAACCGCGGCGACAGCACCGTCAATTTCTCCTCTGGAAGGTGATTGGGAGGCAAGCTTGCCGCCATCAGGCCCACCACCCGGTTCCCCTCCCACCACGCGCGTTCCAGGACCTGGTAGGCGGGTCCGTGGAAGTAAACGCGGTAAATATCGCCCGCTTCAAGGACTGATCCGGAAGGCGCGACCAGCGCCGGCCCGAGTACCGCAACCAGCGGGTGTTTTACCAACCGTACCCGTCCCGTGAAGTGCGTCGTAACCTGCGGTTCCGCCTGGTTGTGGAGCAGGCGGCGGCCGATGAGCCGGCAATCGGCCACCACGGCGTCGCCCTCCGGATGCCAAGCCGTTTCGACGGCAAGCGTGCGGGGCTCATTCCGGTAAAACTTGAACGGCGAGAAGAAGTTCACCTCTTCGACAGACTCCACGTGCCAGCCGGGGAGCATCCACAGGGCCGCTTCCGCAAACGCTTCGATACCCATGACGCCGGGCAGGACGGGCGTGCCATCGATCTGATGGTCGTACAGGAAGGGCTGCATCTTCGGGTCCAGCCTTGTCTCGATGGTCAAGCCGCTGTAGACGCCGAGGCCCGCGACCTTGCCGATCATCGGTCCCGGCGCATGCTTCTCTGCGGATGCTTCCACCGCCTGCAGGTCGAGTCCGGCGGTTGCGTCCCATTCGTTCAGCAGAATGCCGAGGCGCTGGCCAATCACAATTTCACCGCGAGTGCCGCCGGCAGTCAGCTCGCGGCGAATCACGGGCACACCGGCTTCGGGGGGCAGCGTATCAATCCCTGCCACCTCCATCATCCTGGGAATCGACCCGCGAGTGGCCATGCCGATACCGCCCCATGCCGTCCAGTCGATGGCAATGCCGCGCGTGGCCGGCCGAGTCGTGCGCAAGCTTGACGTGATCTTGCACAG
>DATKLD010000182.1:0-4375 GCA_035542595.1 Terriglobales bacterium | reverse complement strand
TCCCTGCACCGGAGACAATTCCACCTTCCCCTACACCACGGGCATGATGTCGTGGTTGAGCTTCGGTTACACCTACGGAGCCATCGAATATAGCGCCAAGTTCCCCACCAGCCAGGGTGAGTGGCCGGCAATCTGGCTGCTGGGCACGCTCTGCCAGCCCACCGGAGGCGGCGGCTCCTGCAACTGGCCGCAGCCGGGTTCTGACGAAATCGACATCACCGAGGTGCTGGCCGGCGACCAGCCCGACTCGGCCCATCCTACGGTCATCAACCAGCAGATTCATACCGCTGGTCACGATGATGGTTGCAAGGCCACCACGACGGACATCAGCCAGAACTTCCACGTCTACCGGCTGGAGTGGTCGGCGGGGCTGTTGGTGTGGAAGATTGATGGTGTTACCACCTGCACCATCCAGAAAAGCTACGTTCCCAACACTCCTATGTTCCTGCTGGTGGACATCTTTATGGGCAGCGCTGGCGGCACCATCATGGACTCCTCCCTGCCCCAGACCCTGCAGCTGGATTACGTGCGGCTGCAGCAATAGCCGCGGTAGGCGGTCCGACCCAGCTCAACAACACGCCTACTCCGGCAACTGCGACCAGCCTCTGGTGCAGGCCGCCCACCTGTCCCTGTGAAGGCCCTACAGGTGTTGGGCACGGGTTCCCGACAGGCGCAGCAGTCCCAGTGTCCAATCGCACACTCCCGACGATACTTCTGGGTCGTCTCCGGAGGACACGCCGAGGTTAACCTAGAGCATCACAGCCAGAAGCTCCGCTCATCAGCCTGGCGGGCACGTACTCGTCACCACGAGGGAGACCAATGCACGCTCAAAACCGACCAGCCACCTTGCGGCGCAGTTCGCGTGTGCCGGTGACCATGCCTGTAACCATCACCAGCCTGGAGCCTGCAGCGCAATTCCTGGAGGTTTGCGAGACGCTGGTGGTCAGCGCCCACGGCTGCGCGTTGCGCTCACCGATCAAACTTGAGGCCGGTGTGCCGCTGCAATTCCGGGTCAGCAACGGACGGCAGACCACCGCCCACGTGGTGGAGTGCCATCCCATCGGCGCCAATCAGGTGGGGTGGAAAGTGGCGGCAAAACTTGACCTCCCGGGAAATTTCTGGGGACTCAGTTCCTGCCCGGGCGATTGGATGCAGTTGACGGAGATGGGAGGCGAGCCTTCCGTGCCGATCGTCGGCAGCAACCCGGGCTCCCTGCCCAGGATGCCCATGTTGCGCGCGCTGGTCGCGGAACAGGTTGAGCCATTGCGCGCCGGACTGGCAGAGGTGCGAGAGCGCCTGGAGCAGCAGAAGCGTCGGAACCGCTTTGACGTCTCGCTGACGCATATTCCCCCGGAAGTCGAAGAGAAGGTGTGGATGCGTCTGCGGGAGGATCTGGGAACGCAAGCCCTGCGCCTGACGCGCGAGCAGGCGGAGAAGGTGTTGGGGGCGGCGCAATCCGCCATCGAACTGAAGATCACCGAAGTCCAGGAGGAGTTCCGCAACTGGACCCGGGACCAGACGCAAACCCTGGAGCAGCGTATGACGGCACTCTCCGGGCAGACGGCGGACGAACTGCGCCAGCACCTGCGCGCCGCCGGCCAGGAGTTCGACCAGCGGGCGTCGGCGGCAGGCGCCGCGCTCGTGCAGCAGGGCGAGCAGTTGCTGCAAAGCCTCATGCGCCGCCTGGAAGCGGAACAGCAATCGCTCCATCGCGACCTGGAAGCCGCCCAAGCCGCGGCTGCCGCGGAGTCATCCCGCCTGGAGACGCAGCTCGGTGAACTGGGCCGCCGCATCGCGGAGTTGCAGGAGACCACTCAGCACCTGGAGTCCGGTTTGCACACCCGCCTGGTGCGCATGTCCACGGAGATCGTCTCCGGGGCGCGCACGCAACTGGAAAGCGCTGCCGATTCCCTTTTCGTCGATCTGGCAGCTCGTAATGCCAGGGACCTCGGACAGCAACTCGAGGAGGCCACAGCACGCTTGAAGAACCTCCAGGCCGAGACCGAAGCCTCAGTCTCCGAATCAGTGAGAAGCAGTACGTCGGAGACGCTGCGGAGTTTCGAAAAGACGATGGATGACTCGGCGCAGCGCGCCGTCGGACGCTGGCGCTTGGCTCTCGCACAGGACCTGGATTCCCTCGCGAAACTGCTGGGCGAACACTTTCGCTCGGGAGCCAACGGGGACGGCGGAGAGAAGCGATAGCCGGGCCGCAACTTGCGGCGAAGGCGGCTGCCATGGTTGGACTCTCGCGGGCTTAGCGCAACGGCGACCCACCCGGCTCATGGCCCAACCCACTCGATCATGGCCCCAGCCCAGGAATAACCTACGCCGAAACCCACCAGCGCCAGCCGGTGACCCGCGCGGATCCTTCCGCGGCAGTGCGCCTTTTCTAGCGCGATAGGGATAGTCGAGGAAACGGTATTGGCACAGTCCTCCATGTCGACCCAGAACTTCTCCTCCGGGATGGGAGTCCGCGCGCGCAGGCGGTCGAGCATGAACTTGTTGGCCTGGTGAAAGATGAAGTGGTCCACGTCCTCCACCGCCCAGCCGCTCTTCTGAAGCAGTTGCTCCAGCAGTGGAGGGACGGTTTCTACCGTAAACCTGTAAACTTCGGGGCCATTCATATAAAGGTTGCGCTCGGAGCGCCAGTTGCCGCGGCTGTCCTCGGTCTCGACCGTCTGTTCGCAGCCCACAGGCTGGCGCAAGCCGCCGGCCGGCACGATCAGTTCGCGGGCCCCGCGACCGTCGGTACCGAAGATGAACGGCCCGATCAGTTCCCTCTCCGACTCGACGGCGGAGAGCAAGGTGGCGGCGGCGCCATCACCGAAGATGGTGCGCACGCTGCGGTCTCGGCGGTTGATGAACTTGCTGTAGGTCTCGGCGGTTATGAGCAGCACGTTTGCTGCGTGGCCGGTCTCGATCAAACTCTTGGCTAGTGACAGACCGTAGACGAAGCCGGAGCAGCCCTGGTTGAAATCCAGCGCGCCGCAATCCAGGCGCAGTCCGAGGCGCTCCTGCACCAGACAGGCGGTGGTGGGCAGGAAGTAATCCGGGCTCTGGGTGCAGAACAGGAGGAAATCGATGTCGGCAGGGGCGGAGGCGCCGGTTTCGAAAAGGCGCTCAGCCGCCGCGACGCCCAGATCGGAAGAGCACTCCCCCGGCGCCGCGATGTGGCGCACCGCGATGCCCGTCTTCTCCAGGATCTTGGGCGCGTCCCAGCCGCCGAGTTGTCGGGCCAGCTCTTCGTTGGTCAGGGTGCCAGCCGGAAGATAGGAAGCGATCGCCTTGAGCGCCGCCCGCCGCCGGGCTCCATCGCTATGATTCACGGCTAACTCCCCACCTCGGATTGGATTCGGCATCGGCACAGGCTGGCGACTTGCCGACGCTGCCACTGCGGACCTTGTCCTTCATATTACACATCTGCAGGCTGGGATTCGAGCTACATCCGAGGTAACGCCGGCCGCATGTCCTTAAGGGATTTAGTAACAAGTAATCGGCACACCAAAGCCATTGCTCAGGCGTCCGCAGCGGAAAAAGCCGCCCGGACGCTCGGGCGGCATCAGGAGTTCTTCTTTATGAAGTCTGAACTTATTGGCCCAGCACCGCGCCCTGTTGAGGCGGTGGGTTGGTTCAGTGAATGACCGACTCGAAAACCGCTCTAGTGAGGAGCCCGTATGAATCCGGCGATTCGCCCCACGAATATCGACATGCGCGGGACGCTAACTGGAACACCGCGAGACGAATCAAAGCAAATTCAAATGCTATGGAGCCCGGGATTTCAGTGATTTTGCTCACCGTGGCGTGTGAGCGTTGCCGACTAGAAAAGCATTCTTATCCTGGACCCAAATATCCAGTTCGAATCTTTAGGTCGATCCTAGTGGTTACCGTTGGAATGTTGACCGCAGAACCGCCGCTTTGTAGGCTCCCCATTAAGGCTAAAGTTGCCGCAGCAGTGCTAAATTCAGCGGTCTGTCAATCAGAAACTAACAGAGTGAATATCCGCACAATCATTCTCGCCTTAGCCCTGACAGGCGTGAGTAACGCATTTGCTTATGGTCAACGGTCAGCCTTCGCCGTCTATCCGGCCAAGGAACCATGGGCATCCCCGGATGGGCGATTCCTGATTCGTAGCGAAGACCGACCGTCCGCACCGTCGGAGCTGAGTGGACAGTTTCATTCTTTGTTCGTGGAAGACCGAGCTACAGGCGAGTCGCGAAAACTCTGCGATTATCTTCGCCGTGTCACCGTTGCTTGGGCTGCTAACCATTTCATTCTGGTCACAGACTATTTCACCGGCAGAGACGCCCGCGTCCTTGTCTTTGCCGCCGACCAAGGGATTGCTCCGATTAAGATTGATAGGGGGACTCTCTACGCT
>DATKLD010000181.1:0-6565 GCA_035542595.1 Terriglobales bacterium | reverse complement strand
GTTCTTGAAGCCGCGCCGCTGATAGTCGCTCACGCTCGCGTCCACCAGCGAGGCAGCATGGTCGAGGAACCAATGCACGCTTTCCTGCTGCTCGAGATAATCGATGACCGGTGCGTCTTTGCCGGTGAGAGTCTTGAAGCGCGCTTCGCGCCCGGGATTGGGGAGGCCGCGGGCATCGAAGACGAATCCGCCGCCATGGCCGGTCTCGTCCTTGGGGACGCCGCCACCGTGAAAGGAAAAACTGAAGATCCGCACGGTGAGGTTTTCTGGCTCGGAAGTCCGGCCGTGCAGCTTCTCTGAGTCCACCATGTTGCGGAAGGCGTCCATCACCGCCGGCAGAGCGATGGGCAGCTCCACGTGCGCAAGCAGCCAGCGCAGGTTCTTGAGCGCATACGGGACGCTTTGCAGGAAATGGGCCTTGCCCTCGTAATAGCCGCGGAAGCCATAGGCGCCCAGCGCCTGCATGATGCGGACGTAAACGTAGGCATAGTAGTGATGCATGAACTGATGACGCGCAATCGGAACGAACCCGGCGAGGCGGTCGAGGTAATGATCGAGCAATTGCTGGCGCAGCTCCGGCGGCAGATCGGCCTTGGCGTCGTACAAGAGCGAAGCGATGTCATATTGCAGCGCGCCGCGCCGTCCGCCCTGATAATCCAGAAAAAACGGCTGGCCGTCGCGCAGCATCACGTTGCGTGACTGGAAATCGCGATAGAGAAAGTAATTGTGGTCGGCGGTCAGCAGGAACTTGGTCAGGCGGCTGAAATCGTCTTCCAGCGCCTGCTCGTTGAAAGGGACGCCGGCGAGCTTGAGAAAATAATATTTGAAATAATTCAGGTCCCAGGCGATGGACTGGCGATCGAAGCTCGAGCGTGGATAGCACACCTTGTAGTTCAGATCGCGGCCGGCCTCGACCTGAAAGCGCGGCAGCACGGTCACCACTTTGCGATAGGCCTCGACCGCCTGGGGCGCAATGTTCTCTTCCGTACGATTCTGTGAGAGAAATTCAAAGAGCGTCGTGTTTCCGAGGTCTTCTTCGAGATAAGCGCCGTGATCCAGGTCTTCGGCGTAAATCTCCGGCACCGGCAGGCCGTGGCGGCGAAAATGCCGGGAAAATTCCAGGAAGGCGACATTCTCTTCGCGCACGTCGTACAGGATGCCGATGGCGCTGTGCTTTTCGCCGGCCACCCGGATGATCTTGCGTCCCGATCCGCCGAGCTGTCCCTGCAGCGGTTGCACACGCTCGACAGGGGAATGGAAGTGCTGCTCGAAGAGCTGCTTGAGGACGTCCATTCAATAATGAGGTAGCGCCAGCGTCTCGCCGGCTGTCGTGGGGGCATCTTGCCCCCACACCCAGGGCCAGTCCCTCAGACCCGCCTTTACCGGATTGTTGATTACGTACCGAACGATGCGATCCAACTGATCTCCGTCGCGAACCAGATGATCGTAATACTCACGGCCCCACAGCGGGCCGCTGCGCCCCAGATTTCGGTTGATCAGCTTTAGCGCTGAACGATTTCCAGGAATGTATTACCGCTGCCAGTTTCTGTCCGGGAAACAATCTAACCACGATGTGGACGTGGTTTGGCATCACGCACCATGCCAGCAGTCTGTAGCGGCCACCATCGAAGTGACGAATCGCGTCAGCCACCAAACCTGCGATGTTGGGTCTAGCCAGCACACAGGAGCCAGCACCCGCATCGAGATGACGTTCGATTTTGGTGCTGAAAAGTTTTGCGATGCGTTGCTTTTCGTTAGCCGACAACTCCCTCCCGAGGTGAGCGGCGAGGGCCATGATGCTCTCGCGTTCGGTGCGAAACTGCTCCAGCACGGTATTCGGAAGCGAATCAGCAAGACGAAAGGTCACGAAGTGCAGACCGGCGTCGATTTCCCAGTGAGGGAGTCGCCCCCGCTCGCGGATGGTTACGCTTCCGAAGCGGGGGCGAGACCTGCGCCCCATCTCGCCAAAACCGGGCGCGATGGGGACCCCGCCCGCCCCCGCGACAGCCGGCGGGACGCCGGCGGTACGTTTGCAATCCATGAAGGTGGAACTCTATCACGTCGGCACTACGCCCTTGCTTGCAGCTCCGAGGCTGGTGTGCCCTGGATGGCGGCGTCCATCAGTTCGATCATGTGCAGCACCGGAATTGGCTTGCCTGCGCGCTTCAATCCGGAAGAGATCTGTATCAGGCAGCCGGGATTGGCCGAGACCACCAGGTCGGGGCTGGTCGAGAGACAGTTCTTAACCTTCATGTCGCCGAGCTGGGCTGCGGTGTCGGGCTGAACGAGGTTATAGATTCCGGCAGAACCGCAGCAGATGGCAGCGTCGGGAATCTCCAGCAACTCCAGCTTAGGAATGGTCTTGAGGACCTGCCGGGGCTGGGTGCGGATGCCCTGCGCGTGCTGCAGGTGGCAGGAATCGTGATAGGCGATGCGCAGCGGCAGCGGATGCCGCACCGCGCGCGGCTCGAGCTGAGCCAGCACTTCGGAGATGTCCTTGCACTTGGCGGCAAAGGCCTTGGCGCGTTCGGCGTACTGCGGATCATTGCGCAGCAGGTAGCCGTACTCCTTCATGGTTGAGCCGCAGCCGGCGGCGTTAATAACGATGGTGTCCACGCCGGCGCGCTCGAAGACCTCAATGAGCTTGCGGGCGAAGTCGAGCGCCTGCTGCTCTTGTCCGGTATGGACTGTGAGCGCGCCGCAGCAGCCCTGCTCGCGCGGGATGATAACGTCGCATCCTTCCGCAGCCAGCACCCGCGCCGTAGCCGCGTTTACGCCGGAGAACAACACCCGCTGCACGCATCCGGTGAGCAGACCGACGCGCTTGCGCACCGCGCCCTGGGCGGGAATGCGCTCCGGCATATTGGCGCGCAGCTCGCTCAAAGTGATGGCCGGCAGCAAGGCTTCCATCGAGCGCAGCTTGCGCGGAAGCAGCTTGACGAAGCCGGTGCCGCGCACCAGCGCCCGCAATCCGGAAGCCTGGTACGCCCATGCCGGCCACATCGCCGCCCGCAGCCGCTCGGGATAGGGGAACAGATTGAAAATCATCTGGCGCTGGATGAGTTCACCGGGCGAGCGCCGGTACTGGCGCTCGAGCTGGGCGCGGGTGGCTTCGATCAGCCGGTCGTACTTGATGCCCGAGGGGCAGGCGGTGACGCAGGCCATGCAGCCCAGGCACTTGTCGAAATGCTGGACATAGCTGTCGGTGAGCCTGGCTTTGCCTTCGGCGCCCATCTTCATCAGGTAAATGCGCCCGCGCGGGGAGTCCATCTCTTCGCCCCAGAGCGCGTAGGTGGGGCAGGTGGTCAGGCAAAAGCCGCAATGGACGCACTTGTTATAAATCTCCGCCGGCGGCGGATTGTGGTTATCGAAGATGGCGGCGGGATTGGTGGTTTCAGCGGTGGCCATCAGATTCCCCCTAGGAAGCGTCCCGGGTTCAGAATCCCGCCGGGATCGAAGCGCTGCTTGATGCGCACCATGATCTTCTGTGCGTCCGTAGTCGGTCCCCAGACATCAAGGCCGCGCTTGACCGTGACCGGGCAGCCGAGCGCGACCAGTGTGCCACCCATCTTTCCAACCTCATCGCGCAGAGTGAGCAGCGCCGTACGCAGGGCTTGCTCGTTGCCTTCCAGGCGCGCGTAACCGGTACCCACGCTCTGCACGACTGCTTTCCACCCCAGCGACTGCGCTCCAGCCGCGCGCTGGAGCAGCGCGCACACAGCGCCGAAGTTAGTGGGGAGCACGTTGAACTTCATCACCATTGCTGGCGTAGCGCCGTCCCAAACGGCCTGGTGCGATGTCCAGACATCGGCCGGGGCATCAGACGGGGCGAGCGATCCAGCGATCTGCTGCACCTGGGTGACCTGCGCCTGGATTCCGGGTGCGGTGCCGTCAAAGCGAATATCGAGTTGCGCGCTTCCTGCCGCCGCGCGCAGTTGCAGGCCGGTGAAGGTCAGCTTTGAAGACGTAATGGCGAGCAGCAGTTGATTCAATGATTCCGGAGTGCCGCTGAAGCTCAGGCTGCGCGATTCCCGCGGCAGGGGATGGAGACGAAAGATCGCCTGCACGATCACGCCCAGCGTGCCCAGCGCCCCGGTGAAGAGCTTCGGCAGATCATAGCCGGCAACGTTCTTTACCACCTTGCCGCCGCTCTTGGCGAGCGCGCCGTCGGGCAGCGCCACGGTGATGCCGATGACGAGGTCGCGGAGCGAGCCGTAGCGCGCGCGCAACGCGCCGCTGTCGTTGGTGGAGAGGATGCCGCCGATGGTGGCTTGCTCCGGCCACAGCGGATCGAGGGCCAGCCGCTGCCGGTGCTGCCCCAGCGTTTTCTGCAAGCCGGAGACCGTGCATCCGGCTTCGACGATCACCGTCATGTCGGCCCAGGCATGTTCGAGGACGCGATTCAGGCGCGCGGTCGAGAGCACCAGATCGCAAGCGGTCGGAGGATTACCCCAGCCCAGCTTGGTGGCTCCTCCGCGCGGCGCGACCTTCAGCCCGGCGCCGTGTGCCCAGCCCAGAGCGCGCGCCAGCTCTTCCGCCGTGGCGGGTTCGGCGACCATTTGCGGTTGCACGCCGTCAATGGCGTCCGCGGCAGTGGCGGCGCGCAGATGTTCCTTCCCCACAAGTTCGGCCAGTTCCGGCCACGAGACCTGCGTCATAACACCGCTTGCTGAGGGCATAGGCCTACCTCCTGTTCTGGGCCGGAATACGTGTGAGGACACGACTTCAGTCGTAGTCAGCAAACAGCCACTATCGTGAGACCTCACGTGTCAGGGCACGACTTTAGTCGGGCCAATGGCGCGGAGAAAATTGACGGGCTTTAGCCCCTGAGGAGAAACAAGACTGCTTCTCAGGGGAGCGGCCCGCAGATTTTCTCAACCGCACAGGGGCTGAAGCCCGGCCCAAAAGCAAGCTGTGACGGCACGAGTAAACTCGTGCCCTGACACGTTCCTCGCTCACGAAATTGTCAAAGCACATTGACTGCCCTCAAAACCGTTGCGCCACGCCCGCGACTTCCAGCGGGTGCGGTTCATAGACCCCGGGTTTTTCTCCGCACAACCGGGGCCGGGGGAATACCTTGTCGGGATTGGAAAGGTTCTCGGGATCAAAGGCACAGCGCACCAGTTGCATGGTTGCGAGGTCGGGTTCGGAGTACATCTCCGTCATGAACATCTTCTTTTCTTCCCCAACGCCATGTTCGCCGGTGATCGAGCCGCCCGCTTTGACGCAGAGGAGCAGAATGTCGTTGGCCAGCTTCTCCGCCAGCTTGTCCTGCCCCGGGACCGCACTGTCATAGAGCACCAGGGGATGGAGGTTGCCGTCGCCGGCATGGAAGACGTTGGCCACTCTCAGCCCGACCTCGGAACTGAGCCGGTCGATCTCACTCATGACGTGGGGCAGCGCGGTGCGCGGGATCACGCCATCCTGGACGATGTAAGCAGGCGCGATGCGGCCGACGGCGGCGAAGGCGGCCTTGCGTCCCGTCCAGATGCGGGCACGCTCAGCGTCGGTCTGGGCCACGCGGATTTCCCAGGCGCCGCACTTGGTGCAGACGTCAGCCACTTCTTCCATCAAAGTCTCGACCTCGGGGGCGGGGCCATCCAGCTCGACCAGCAGCAGGCCGCCGCAATTGGGATAGTTGGCCTGCACCGCGGCTTCCGCGGCCTGGATGGCCAGGTTGTCCATCATCTCAATGGCGGCCGGCAGCATGCCGGCGGCGATGATGCCGCTCACCGCCGCGCCCGCTTCATTGGTGGAATTGAAGGCCGCCAGCAGCACCTGGATGACTTCCGGCCTTTTGATAATGCGGAGAATGACTTTGGTGGCGATGCCGAGCGTGCCTTCCGATCCCACGAAAACCCCCGGCAGATCGTAACCAGGACGGTCCGCGGTCCGATCGCCAAGATGGACGAGCGAACCATCGGGCAGCACGACCTCCATCCCCAGAACGTGGGTAGTGGTAAATCCGTACTTGAGGCAGTGGGCGCCGCCGGAGTTTTCCGCCACATTGCCGCCGATGGAGCAGACCTGCTGCGAGGAAGGATCGGGGGCATAGAAATAGCCGTCGGGCGCCACGCGCATGGTCACGTTCAAATTCATCACCCCGGGTTCCGCGATGACCCTCTGATTGGGAAGGTCCACTTCCAGAATACGGTTCATGCGCGCCAGGCTGATGACGATGCCATTGGCCACCGGCAAGGCACCACCACTGAGTCCCGTACCCGAACCGCGGGCCACAAACGGAATCTTTTCGCGATGGCACACGCGCACGATCGCCTGCACCTGCTCGGTGGAGGTGGGCAGCAGCACAGCGAGCGGCAGCACGCGAAACATGGTGAGGCCGTCGCATTCGTAGGTGCTGAGCTGCTCGGGCTCGGTGATCAAGCCCGGTGCGCCGACAATAGCGCGGAATTCATCGAGGATGCGGGCTTCCATGTGGTGTTCTCCTATCACTGCAAGCGATGGGTGCGGTGGGGCGTGGGGAGACGGTAGCCCCGGTGCGGAACCGCGCCACAAGAGGTTCGCCGGCCCAAGTGGAACGGGACACCTTACACCAAAAACGGCA
>DATKLD010000180.1:0-16018 GCA_035542595.1 Terriglobales bacterium | reverse complement strand
CGCGACGATGCCGGTGAACCCGCCGATCTCGGCCGCCATGTTGGTCATGGTGGCACGCTCATCCACGCTGAGATCCTCGATGGCCTCGCCAGCGTACTCGATCACCTTGGCCAGCGCTTTGCCGCTGCGCACGTAGTCGAGACTGAGGATCTTCAGGATGAAATCTTTGGCGGTAACGTTGGGATGTTTCTTCCCACGGACCATGACCTTCACCGACTCCGGCACCTTCACGCGGACATCCTTCGTGATCCAGGAATTGAAAACATCCGTGGTGCCGATGCCGAACGCCACCGCGCCAATGGCGCCCGAGTGCGGTGTGTGCGAGTCCGAACCGACGATCAACTGCCCGGGCAGCGCGTAGCTCTCCAGCATGATGGAATGGCAGATCCCCTCCGAGCCCTTGCGGTCCTTCAGCTCGCCATGCAGCTTGATGCCGCGTTCGCGGGCGAAGTCTTCCTGCTTGAACTTGAGCTGGCCGGCGAGGTCGAGCAGCCCCATCTTGCGCTTCTCCGGCGAGATCACCTCGTCCAGAAACGTCAAGTGGTCGCGAAAGAAGAGGATGGACGACGGATCGTTCAGAGGAACGTCCTTGCCCACCAGGTGGTCATAGAAAATGGCGGCCATGGGCGTGACGTACTCGTGGCTGAAGCGGAGGTCGGTGCGCGCGAAGCCCGAGTCGCCTGGTCGGACTGCGGACACGCCGACGTGGCCCTGGGCGTCCACCATATGCCGGGCAAAGATCTTTTCCGCCAGCGTCATCGGCCGCTTCGCCGTGGCAATGGGTGGCAGAAAGACCTTCTTCTGCAGACGCGCCACGTTGAAGGGGAACAGGCCGCCGTGTTCGATGATCTGGCGGGTGATGTCGTCTTCGCCTTTGGTGAATTCCGAAAGCGCAATTTCTTCTCCAAGGCGGATGCGCTCGATCAGGCCGAAGTCGGTCGAGGTCAGCACGCCGAGGTTCTGGCAGTTCTGCTTGTAAATGCGCTCGATGTTTTCGGCGATCACGAGCTGAATGCCGGCAGCCCGCTCGGCATAGGGCGATTGCTCCCGGCTCGAGCCTTTGCCGCGACGCTTGCCGCTGACCGCGCACACGAATCCGCCGCGCTTGACGTCGCCGCGCTTGATGGGCAGCTCGCTGCCGCACTTCAGCCCGGTGTACGGGAACTCGCCCAGGGTCTCGTCGAAGTAGAAGCAGATATGGGCCGGCGTGATCTCGTCGGTGGAAATGTCGTCGCGCAGCTTGGGATTGTTTCCGGGATTCGCCGTGTCCCAGGGGAGGTCTTCACCTGCAAGCTGCCGCTTGATCAGTTCGGGATCTTCGGTGAGAAAAAAAATGCGTCCCTTCAGGCGCACGCGCTCAGGACGCTTCTCGATCCTGCGCTCTGATAGAAGCTCCCCCACGGCGATATTCTAGCAAACAGGCGTGATACATTGACCTGATTGCCCGGATGTTGTCGACGCTCCAGCCACGCCCTGCCGTTCTGATCTTCCTGTCTCTCATGCTGCTGCCAATGCCGGCCGCCGCACAGCAAGCGGGTTGCTCCGAGCTGCAGGCACTCAAGAAGGAAACCTACGGGTTCCATCCGACCAAGCTCACCGAGCAGCAGCAAACAGCCAAAGAAAGCCAAATCGACCGCTTCCGGAGGGTGGCGGAATCGCAGGGCGAGCGCGGCGTCCGGTGCCTGCGTGAGATGCTGAAATCGGAAAGCAATGATTCCTTCTTCCTGTTCGACGGCGCCAGGCTGCTGCTACACCTGGATGATTCGCAACCATCGCTGGCTGTGGTGAGCAACGCCGCTGGGCATAGCGACTTGAGAGAGATCGACCCCGTCAGCTACGTCGAACTGGTGCTGGAGCTGGCGCGGCACGGCGTGGACACCGGCCCGCTTGCGGAGAAATACATGAAGTACCCCAATGTGGACGGCTACGTCGCCGAGCACTCGCTTCCGGTGGACCGGGCCACCGGTGCCATCTTCCTTTATGGCAGCATGACTCCGGAGCGCGCCGACCAGGCTCTGGTCCCGTTGCTGAGTGCGAAGGAGGCGGACGTCCGTGGCGCGGCCGCGCTGCAGCTTGCGCTCAACATGACGTATGAGAGTTATCGCGCCCTCGCCGCACTGCCCGGTCTCGACGGGCTGCCCGGCTATGCGCAGAAACAGGTGATCGCAGCCCTCGCTTATCACGCGCCCGCCGACAAGGAGATCCCGGCCTACACCCGTGAACAAGTGCTGGCGAGGCTGCGCACACTGCCGCGGACTGCAGAACAGATGCAAACAGAGCTCAAAAAGGAGAGTCCGGTGCTGGGCATCGCTAACGATGAGCCGCTGGTCCGCAGCGCTATCGCCTCACTCAACGCCGATGATCTGGGAACGGTGCGTGAGGCGCGGCGGGCGGCGCTTTTGTCGGTTTCCGACGAAAGCCTTGACGAATATGCGGCGTACACGCGGGTGATTCTGGGGGTCATCAACCGGCTGGACTTGTACAAAGAATACCGGGTGCACTAGGGGCCGCCAGATCACTCATGAGGTCGGTCGGGGCGACTCGCCTTCAGGCGGATATGAGAAAAGTACCTCGTGCGAGATCACGTGTCAGGGCACGGCTTCAGCCGTGCCGCCATGTTGCCATACGGAACGGGCTTTAGCCCCTGAAAAAGACGAGAGTCCTCTCCAAACCATTCCCAAGACCGGATTGCGCCCACAGGGGCTAAAGCCTGGACTCAAATGAGGGAGTAACGGCACGAGTGAACTCGTGCCCTGAGACGTGATCTCTCACCCAGGACGTCCGCAAAAAATTCTGCTCACCGCTTCGGTTTTTGACAGTCAGTCATTCAAGGGATGAGGTAGCATCGTGTTCCTGCGCGTTGGGGGCTCTCCTATCAGCATGGCCGAACCCGAACGAACCATGCATGTGATGGCACGGGAGCAGCCGGCTGCCGAGTCGGCCTGGGGCCCGTTGCGCGAGCCGCTCTTCCGCACGCTGTGGGTCGCCTCCGTTGTTTCCTACGTCGGCACCTGGATGCAGAACATGGGCACGGGCTGGCTGATGATTTCGCTGAACCCCTCGCCCATGATGGTGGGACTGGTGCAGGCCGCGACTACGCTCCCGGTCTTCCTGGTGATTCTCCCTGCGGGGGCGCTCGCCGACATGGTAGACCGCCGCCGCTTTCTGCTGTTGAGTCAGGCATGGATGGTTGCCGCCGCGGCTGCCTTGGGCATCCTCACCGTCTTCGGCATGGTCAGACCGTGGAGTTTGGTGCTGCTGACCTTCGCGCTAGGGTTCGGCGCAGTAATGAACGACCCTGCGTGGCAGGCGATCACGCCGGAGACAGTTTCCGGCCAGCGGCTGGCGGCGGCGGTGGCGCTGAATTCCGCCGGCTACAACGCGGCGCGAGCGGTCGGACCGGCGCTGGCCGGCCTGGTGATCGCGCTGGCCGGTTCGGGATTTGCCTTTCTGCTAAACGCGGCTTCGTTCTTCGGCGTCATCGTTTTTCTATATCGCTGGAAGCGCGTGCCGCACCACGTGCCAGAGCCGGCCACGCGCCTGCGCCAAGCCCTGGCCATGGGACTCCGCTACGCCCGCGGCGTCCCGACGGTCCGCGCGGTACTGGTGCGGACGGGCGTCTTCAGCCTGTTCGCCAGCGTGATCTGGGCGCTGCTGCCGCTGGTAGCACGCCCCCACGGGCCGGTGGGATACGGATTGCTGCTCGGCTTCTTTGGACTGGGCGCGCTCGCCGGGGCAGTGCTGTTGCCGGGACTGCGGCGGGCGCTCTCCTCCGACCTGCTGGTGATGACTGCGACTGTGCTGTTCGCCGCCGTCACCTTCGCGGTGGCGCGGCTAGCGGCGTTCGGCTGGCTGTGCACGGTCCTCTTCCTGGGCGGCATGTGCTGGATCGCCATCATCGCCACCCTGAACGTCACGGCACAGATCATGTGCCCGGCGTGGATTCGCGCGCGGACTCTCTCCATGTACCTGCTGGTGCTGCAGGGCGGCATGGCTGCCGGCAGCACGCTGTGGGGCGCGGTGGCGACACACCTGGGCCTCCCGGCGGCCTTCCTGCTGGCGGCAGTGGGCATGGTGTTGGGATTAGCCGCCGCAGTGCGCTATCGCCTGCCGGCATCTCAGATGGAACCGGGGTGATCAATAGAGGAATGCGATAGTGGCCCATGGCGGGCGAGGCCTGCCCTGAGCGAAGTCGAAGGGGCGCCCGCCCCGCATCACACACTCTGTTCCATGCCGGGTTCGAGGACGCCGAGCAAGCTGGCTTCGCCAGCCGGGTCAGGGCGCAAGACCTTCTCCGTCATCTTCTCGAAGTGGTAACCCATGATGGCCAGAGTGATGGCGGTGCCGAAGGCGTGGCGGTAGCGGGTAGCGGCGTCGTAGATGAACTTCCAGTAGCTGCTGCGCTGCTGTCCTAGAATTCCCTGCTTCAACATCGAGCGAGCGAAGGCGAGGTAATCGGAAACCTGGTGGCGCACGTGGTTAGCCGGGTGATACTGGCTAAGGAAGCGGCGTACGCGATCATAGTAGGCGTCGCGCTCGTAAATGCGCTTGAGAATGGAGCGGTAACCGTCGATCAGCCGCTGCGGGTCCATCTTGGGGATGAAGTTCAGCCGAGTCTCCATGTTGTCGCCGCTGCCCTCGGTGATCAGCCGTCCTTCCTTGATTAGCCGGCGGTAGAGCTGGGTACCGGGCAGCGCCTGCAGCAATCCCACCATGGCCATCGGGATGGCGCTCTTGTCGATGAACTCCACCTGACGGTCGAACACGTCGTCGGGATCGTTGTCGAAGCCGACGATGAACCCGGCCATCACCTCGATGCCGTAGCTCTGAATGTGTTGCACGCTTTCCAGCAGGCTGCGGCGCGTGTTCTGCAGCTTCTGCGCTTCCTTCAGGCTGGCCTCGACTGGAGTCTCGATACCGAGGAAGACGCGGATAAAGCCCGAGGCCTTCATCATCTCTAGTAACTCGGAATCGTCGGCCAGGTTGAGCGAGGCCTCCGTGAAGAAAGTGAAGGGGCGGCCGTGCTGCGCGTTCCAGTCGGCGAGCACGGGCAAAAGCTCTTTGACTTTCTTCTTGTTGCCGATGAAGTTGTCGTCCACCAGAAAGACCGAGCCGCGCCATCTGCGCTCCTGGAGCAGCTCCAGTTCGGCCACCACCTGCTGCGGCGACTTAGTGCGCGGACGGCGACCGTAGATCTCGATAATGTCGCAGAACTCGCAATTGAAGGGACAACCGCGAGAGTACTGGATTCCGACCGCACTGTAGGGTCTCAGGTTGACCAGATCAAGGTCAGGCAGCGGGGTCTTGCTCAGGTCGGGCAGGGTGTGCGCCTGGTAGAGCGGCTTGGCGGTGCCGGCTTCGAGATCGGTCACCAGTTCGGCCATCAGGTCCTCGGCCTCGCCAACCACAACGTGGTCGGCGGCCAGCGGCAGTTCTTCCACGCTGCTGGTGATGGGGCCTCCTACCACGGTCCGCACGCCGCGGGCGCGGCAGCGCCCCAGCACCTCGAGAATCTCGCGGCGATGGACCAGCATGCCGCTCAGCATCACTACGTCAGCCCAGCGCAGGTCAGAGTCGGTAAGCGGTTTGACGTTAGTGTCGATGAGGCGCTTCTTCCAGTGGCCGGGAAGCAGCGACGCGATGGTCAGCAGGCCCAGCGGAGGGTAAGCCGAGCGCTTGCCTTCGAAGGGCAGGGCGTGCTTGAAGCTCCAATAGGTGTCAGGCCACTCCGGGTAAACCAGCAGAGCATTCATCAGCTCTCCCACACTCAAGAGTATTGTTGGTGAAACAGAGTCTATCCAGGCCACGCCTATTCAGCCGACGCAACCACCCTCACCCAGTCGGACTAGTATATCCCGCGGGCAGCGCTGTCAACCGGCAACCGTGAAAAATCGCAATATGAGCAGTAATCACCCCAAAACAAGCAGCGAAGGGTTGCCATCTGGTCGGAGGGATTAGCGCCCGGAGGCGGTACGACGCACAGGCGCGGGACGTTCACTCCGCGGAGGCCGGCGCAACTGAGTGCGCAAGGCACGCGCGTCCATTTTAAGATGGGCGAGCGTGCGGCCCAGTGAGTTGCGGTGCATGCCCAGGACCCTGGCCGCCTGGCATTGGTTTCCGCGATGCTCCACCAGCACCTTGGTGAGGAAAGCCTTCTTGAATTCGCGTATCGCTTCCCCGTAGCGGATGCCGCTGCGGACCATCTGCAGGACGAGGCTTTCCAGTTGCTCCTTCACGGCCACGAGACTCCTGCACAAACAGAAAGGGCTGCGACATTGGTTATGTTCTAGCCGCCAGCTCCTGCGAGGGAGTTAACGACATGGAAACATGCACCGTCACAGCCCCTGATGCGATCACTGCTTTCGCAGTTCCAAGCCCCAGCGCTCTCTCGCAAGCTCGCCGGTTTTTTCGGGCCTGGCAGTCGGTGCGGGTCACCCCGCCAGACTGATCACCCAGCCTACTTCGGACTGGCGACTTATCAGGAAGCCAACCCTTTCAGCCGTCGACGCTGCTCACCTTAAACGCGCACTCTGCTGGCGTCAATGCCCGTGATTAGTGCAAATGTGGAAAACAGGGTGCTCGCGTTTTTCCGCGGCCCGCGTCTCGTATAATGTTGCTCCGCAACCTCTCTGGCGTTCCCCGGGTGAGGAGAGGGAACGCCTCGGCAAGAACCCATAACACCACTCCAAGGAGAGACTATATGGCGAAGGCTGTAACGCCGATACCGGAAGGTTTTCACACGGTGACGCCGCATCTCGTGATCAAGGGCGCTGCCGCTGCGATCGATTTCTATAAGCGCGCATTTGGAGCGGAGGTATTGGGCCGGATGGACGGTCCGGGCGGCACAGTGGGCCACGCCGAACTGAAGATCGGCGACTCCATTATCTTCCTGGCCGACGAATTCCCCGGCGCAACCACCCAATCGCCGCAGACCCTCGGTGGCACCACCGCCAGCCTGCATCTGTACGTTCCCGACGTCGACGCCGCCTTCCGGCGGGCGATCTCGGCGGGCGGCCGCGAGACCATGGCCGTCACTGACATGTTCTGGGGCGACCGCTTCGGCCAGCTGCAGGACCCGTTCGGCCATAGCTGGTCGATCGCCACCCGTAAGGAAATTTTGACGCCGCAGGAGGTCGAGCAGAGAGCCCAGGCCTTCTGGGCTCAGATGCAGGCGCAGAAGAAATCGGCCTGAACAGGAAATAAATTCGTGAACACCAGAGGGGACGAAAGTCCCCTTTTGTATTATGGGCCGACGTAGCGCCGGCGTCCCGCCGGCCCGAAGCGCGGGCGAGACGACCGCGCTGCGAAGGAGCCCGCAGGATGAGAACGTTCGACACGCTGTCCGAAAAGGAAGTGCTGGCGCTGGCCATTTCGCTGGAGGAGGAAGACGAGCGGATCTATGCCGACTTCGCGGAAGGTCTGCGCGAGGAGTATCCGGCGACGGCCAAGGTTTTCGACGGCATGCGCGAGGAGGAGTCCGGGCATCGGAGGCGCTTGATCGAGTTGTACCGGCAGGAATTCGGCGAGCACATTCCGCTGATCCGGCGACAAGACGTGAAAGGCTTCGTGCAGCGGCGGCCCATCTGGCTGGCGCGCCCGCTGCGGCTGAACGCTATCCGCAACCAGGCTGCAGCCATGGAGGAGGAAACTCGCCGATTCTACGAGAGGGCAGCGGCGCGCGCGACGGACGTCCATATTCGTCAACTGCTGGATGATCTGGCCCAGGAGGAGCGCTCGCACGAGACCCGTGCCGAGCAGTTGGAGAAGGCCGAACTCAAGCCTGACGTGCGACGCCAAGAGGAAGAGGCGCGCAGGAGGCTGTTGGTCCTGCAAATCGTGCAACCTGGCCTGGCAGGACTGATGGACGGCTCGGTATCCACGCTGGCGCCGGTATTCGCCGCCGCCTTCGCCACGCGCAACAGTTGGACGGCGTTCGCAGTTGGCCTCGCGGCCTCGGTGGGAGCGGGCATCAGCATGGGCTTCGCGGAAGCGCTTTCCGACGACGGCAGCCTCACCGGCCGCGGGCATCCATGGTTGCGCGGTGTGGTTTGCGGACTGATGACCACCTTGGGCGGCATCGGCCACACCCTTCCCTTTCTCATTCCCGCATTCAATGTGGCGACGACAGTGGCGGTGGTGGTGGTGCTGGCGGAGCTGGCCTCCATCACGTGGATCCGCAATCGCTATATGGAAACACCCGTGTTCTCGGCCGCGGTCCAGGTGGGCCTGGGAGGAATCCTGGTCTTCCTCACCGGGGTGCTGATCGGGAGTTCCTGACCGCGCCCGCGGATTTCGCCCTCCGCGGCGGCAGTCCCCTGTCGTACATGGCCGCGTAGCTCAAGTACTGGCGCACGGCGTTCTGCGGATACTCGATCTCCACGCTGCTCACTCCGCCTTTGCCATCGAAGCGCGCCACCAGCCGCGAGTTGATCCCTGCCCAGTACGTCGGCATGTCGAGCCGTTTGTAGCGCGCCACTATCTGGTCGCGCAGCCCGGGGTCAAAGTGAACGCCGTAGCGGTCGATGAGCGCCTTGATGGCGTCGTAGTCGCCTTCGGCCTTGATGCGCATCAGCTCGGCCAGCAGCATGCCCACGCCTTCATGCATCTTCTGATAATCCTTCACCTGGATGTAGGTCTTGCCGTCGCGGTCAAATTGCTCAATCGAGCCGGGCACCTTGTCCTGAATGTAGCGCACGATAAGCTGCCGGTCGCGGGCGTGGTCTTCCTCGATGGTGTCTCCCCGGGTGATGCGGCGAAGCTGGAGGAGCACGGCCAAAGTCGATCGGTCATACATGGCCTTGGCGACCTCCTCCTGGTCGGAGACAAGCCCAAGCTCTTTCAGCTTGGGGTCCCAGGCATTCCACAGCGCCATCAGGTCGGCGCGAGCCTCTTCCATGGCGGAGTAATACTCCTTCAAGTACGGCTCAGAGCCGCCCTTCAATCGCTCGCTGAGCTTGCCCGAGCCATGGCCGATCACCTCGTGCAGCGCGGTCATCAGATCTTCGGCCTCGTTGCCGTACTTCTTGCCGCGTGCGGTCTGTTCGGGCGTGGCCGCGAATTCCTCCAGGGACTTGAAGCCGGTGGCATTGTTCAGCGCGCGGGTGCTGCTGGTGAACAGGAAATTCTTGCTGCCGTACTTCTCTCGGATTTCGTTCTCGTTGGGAAGATTGTCGCCGACGGTGGTGACGTGGAAGTCGCCGGTTTCGACCAGAGTCTCGACCGCCTTCACGATCGGCGGCCGTAAGCCGCGCTTCTTGTATTTTTCTTCCCAGGGCGCCTTTTGCTCGAAGTAGTCGGCGTTCCCGGACAGCTTCACCATGCTGTCGGTGACGGGCTTGTCGGTGACGCTCACGAAGCTCTGCGAGCTGCCCTTGGCGCCGCGCGCGTCGCGGTAGATTTCGATGAAGCCGTTGGCGAAGTCTACCGGCGAGTTGTCCCGCACCCAGTCGGCGCCGAACTTCAGCCAGTCGTTGGGATCGCCGGTCTGGTAATAGCGAATCAGGTCGGCGATCACCTGCGCCTGCTTAGGATCGGCGACCGCGCGCGCTTTTTCCAGGTATAGGGTAGCGCGGCGCAGATAGGCAGCGTAGAGTCCGGGCGGAACCCGGCCGTCGCGCGTGCCGGCGCGATAGACCTGTTCACGGACCTTGCCGTCCTTGCCCTTCACCAGCCGCGAATTCAGGGGATGCTTGTCCTTGAAATCCTTCAGATCGGCCAGGCTCACTCCGGCGTAAAAGCTGTTGGCGCTTGCCTGGATGATGTCCCTGGCGCCAGACGGGCTCTTGGCCGTGATCATGGGCTGGAAGTCGGGGTCGAACAGCGATGCCTTCAGCTCGTCGAGCTCCCTGCTCAGTTGCGCGGCGGTGGCGAGCGGTGGCAGGTGGCCGTAGGCAGTTTTCATGGCGCCGTGGCGCTGTGCCGCAAGCGCCGCCTGCTTCAGTTCCTCAAAGGTGAACGCCGGAAGAAATTTCTGCGAGGTGTTCTCGTTGTGGTTACCGCGGTTTGCCCAGAAGAGCTTGGCGAAATCGGTGATCTTGCCCATCGCCGCCGGGTCGATGCCTTCCGGATGAGCGACGATCTCTTCCAGCAGGCGCTTTTGCCGCAGACCGTACGAAGACAACTGGTCATAAATGATGGGATCGATGGCAATCGAAGCCTGCGTGAGCCAATAGGCCAGGACCTGCTGCTTGGGATCGAGAGCTTTGAAGCTTTCGGCGTGGAGCTGAACGAAGCCGGTGCTGCCGACTCTGTCGACCAGGGCACCGGGTTGGCCGGCGGGCTGCTGCGCGCCGGCCATGGAGGCGAACAAGAAAATAGCCGCAAATGCGGCAAGGCGAAATCTCACATTGTCCTCCGGTCGGCCACTGTCAGGCCGAACTGCCTATCGTAATGGACGGTTTGTGAAGCACAAAGTGAGATGGCGCTCGTGCCGTTTGTCAACTCATTTTGTTTTGGGAGAAGGCTGGTCACGACCAGCAGCAGCGTCACTGCAGCTTTGCGTACTCCGCCTTGGCTTCTTTCAGGATGGGGATGTCGGGGTCGGCGTCCTTCCAGATGTTGAAGAACTCCTGGTACGCCGCTTTGGCTTTGGCGGTGTCACCCGCGATCGCGTAGGCACGGCCTAACTGTAGACGGGCCAGTGCTCCGGTCACGAAGTTCCCCACGAGGCCCCGATGATCCAGCAGTTTCTGGAACTCGGCGGCAGCGGCAGGGCCGTTGTGCGCCAGCAAGTGAGCCTGGCCACGCACGTAAGCAGGGTACAGGTAGTTGATGAATGCCAGTGACAGACCCAGTTCATAGGGGGCGGCGGGTTCTAAATCCACAATCGCTTGCGAGGAATTAGCCCGGCTGAGTTCAGTGGCAGCGTCGATGGTCGGCAGCCAGTAGAGCTTCAGCAGGGTGTTGTTGGGATTGCTCTTCTTCAGTTCCTCGGTCAGAGCCTTGGCATGTGGAGCATCACCGATGCGAGCCAGCGTGAGGGCCGCCACTACCTTCACGTCCCGGCCTGGAGATAACGCCAAAGCCGCTGTGACTCCTTGTCTAGCGGCGGCAGTGTTGCCCAATTCCGCCTCGCGAAGGGCAGCATTGACCTGCCACAAGGCCGCAGTTTCTTTGGAGTCGGCGCGCACCGCTGAGTCCACCGCCCGGCGGGAAAAGTCCCGCGCTTTCGCCAGCCGCCCGTAAAAAGCTTCCGTATCCGACTGGGTCGAAAGCAGCCCGTCTTCGTCTCCGGGCTTGCCCGCGGCCCAGGCGAGTTGCTGCTCCATCTGCGCTGTGTCACCGCGCAGAAAGGCAAGAAGGTAGAGGATCCCGCGCAAGTCTCCGCCATCCAGCTTATGGGCGAATGCCTGATCGAAGGCGGCCTGGGCCTCATCCAGCCGGTTCAGGTTGAGGTAGGTGAGTGCAAGATTCGAGTAACCGGTGACAGCGTCTGGCGCAAGCCGCAACCCTTCCTGAAATTCGGCCAAAGCTTTCTCCCACTGCCCCGTGTTGGTGTAGACCCCGCCCAAGTTGCCGTGGGGAATGGAATCGCGGGGATAATTTGCTTTCCAGAGTTCATAGGTTTGGGCCGCTTTCTCGATTTCTCCCGCGGCACTGAAATAATTCGCCGAGATACGCAGTCTCTCGCGTTCGCTCACCCGGTCGCGCAGTTGGAACGCCTTGGTGGCATACTGCAGCGCCAGCGACGGTTGCTGGAGATTGCCGTACGCAACCGACAAGGCGGCATACGCCAGGGGGAAGTTGGGATCGAGTTCGATCGCCCGCTTCAGAAACGGGATGCTGGGCGCATTTCCCTTTTGGCGTCCTACGGTGATGCCCATGCTGTAGTTTTTTAGAGCTTCAAGAGAGGGTGTCGTGGCCTCAACCGGAACGTCGAACTTCTGCACCGAGGGGAGCGACTCTCCCAGCTTGGTGCGCAGGCTGGAAGAGGCCCGGCTCAGGGCCTTCAGAACATCTTCCTTGCTCGTGGCCTCGCCCTGCTCTTTGGCCAGAGTGTCGCCGGTATTGCATGCGACGGCATTGAGATCAATCAGATAGTGGCTGCCCAGGCTGGAAATCGTTCCACCCAACAAGGCCTTGCTTCCAGTGCGCAGGCAAAGCTCGCGGCCAATTTCTACACTGATGCGCTCGTTCGCGGGATGTCCCATCATGCGCAGAGTCTCGTCGACTTTCCGGTCGGACAGCACATTGAGGAAAGGAGATTGCCCTAGTTCCACGGCCAGCGCCTGCTTCAACGCGACATCAAAGACCGCGTCCCCGGTCCTGTTGTTGAAGTCGGCGAGGACGACGGTGTCTCTCTCCGTGAGCGCAGCCGCCTTGGCTGCGGGTGCTGACGACCGCGAGCGCAGGTAGAGGACGGCGGCCAGTCCCGCGACAACCACGACGGCCACCGGCACAACAACCTTCCAGCGCTTGCCGCCCGAAACCGTCCCCGGCACAGGCAGCGGAGCGACCGCGCTTGAAGACGCAGAAACGGCCGCAGGAGATGACCTTGAAGCCGGGGGCGGGGTTACGGCAGCGGAAGACGGCACTGCGGCCGCTGCCGCCACCGCGCCCGAACTCGCAACTGCCACCGTGCCCGAACTTGCAATGGGGATCGCGCCCGAACTGCCGGTCGCCACAAATCCGCTCTGCGTATCCCGCTTCAGCCGCTGCAGCTCCGACCGCATGTCGGAGGCATGCTGATAGCGCAACTCGCGGTCTTTCTCCAGCGCCCGGCTGATGATGTCCTCCAGCTTGGGCGGAAGGTCGGGATTCAACCGCAGCGGGGGCAGAGGGGCGCGGTTCATGATCCCGTCGAAAATTACTCCTGAACTCTCGCCCCGGAATGGCAAGGTGCCGGTTGCCATCTCGTAAAGCACAACTCCAAAGGAGAACAGGTCGCTCCGCGCGTCCAGCTCTTTGGCCCGCACCTGCTCGGGCGACATGTAAGCCACAGTGCCCAGGGTGCTGCCGGGACTGGTCAGATGTTCTTCGCTCACCGCCGTCGCCGCCGTCGCGTCCATGTCTGCAGCTCGCGCCTTTGGCTTCAGCACCTTCGCCAGGCCGAAATCCAGCACCTTCACCTGTCCGCGCTTGGTCAGGAAGATGTTGGCCGGCTTGATGTCGCGGTGTATGACCCCCTGGCTGTGGGCCGCGTCAAGGGCATCGGCAATCTGGATCGCGATGTCGAGCACGGTCTCGGTGTCCAGCGGCTTTCCCGTGATGCGGTGCTTCAGCGTGATGCCATCGAGGAACTGCATGGCGATGAACGGCTGGCCATCGTGCTCCCCGATCTCATAAACCGTGCAGATGTTGGGATGGTCGAGCGCCGAGGCCGACTGGGCCTCGCGCCGGAAGCGTTCGAGGGTAGGCTGGTCCTGGGCTACGCCTTCGGGCAGGAACTTCAGTGCGACATGACGGTGCAGTTTGAGGTCCTCCGCCCTGTAGACCACACCCATCCCACCGCCGCCGAGCTTCTCGATGATGCGGTAATGCGAGATCGTCTGGCCAATCATGAATGCAGTGGGGAAATGAGAGCGCTCATGGTAGGGCGATAGCTCAATCCAAGTCAATGAGAAGCAATGAAGGAAGACGAGCGCAGGGCGGCACGCATGAAACCGCCTGCCACCCTGCGACAAAAATGGTGTCCCCGCCTACCGGCAGGCTGGCCGGCTCCGGGGCGCCGACTCACTTCTGTTGAACAGAATTACGCGCTAGTGGTGATCTTAGTCGTGATGCCAGCCGCGGTCCTTATCATAACGTTCCCAGTCGCGCTCATCGTGCCATCGATGGTCCTGTACACCCCACCATGCGTGATACTGGTTCCAGCAACGCTGGCGCTCGGCGTTCAGTTCATGCCATCGGTCAATGGCCTGCCGGCTGTTTCCGCCATACCTGTGGATCGCCTGGTCGAGCCTGGCCTCCGCCCGTTCCATGTTCCGCTGGCACTTTCCCCTTCCGTCCGCCTGCGAACGCGGCACCGCGACGAACAACAGAAACACACTCAGGGTCGCGCCAGCGACCAGGGTTTTTCCGAGTCTTTTGTAATCTCGCCGTGTGTTCATCGATTTCCTCCGGTCCACGAATGTGTGAGACTTGTTGGCCAGAGTTTGCATTTTGGCCCCTCAGCAGCCTGACACTTTACCCGAGGCTTTCCAGTCTGGCAACCACCTCCCCGGTGGCGTGCCGGTTCTTGGCGAGAAGTCGCTCGAGGATAACAAGATCGGCTGCACTCGTCGGCGCGGATGAAGCTGGCGGTCAATCCAGAGGCGAGTGCAGGGCGGCACGCAAGAAACCGCCTGCCACCCTGCGACAAAACAGGCTATTTCACGTCCAGTAGTTCGACGTCGAAGATCAGGGTGGAATTGGGAGGGATCAGACCGTTGCCCACGCCACGGCTGCCGTATCCCAGCTCGGAGGGGATCTCCAGCCGGCGCTTGCCGCCGACCTTCATTCCGGCGACGCCTTCGTCCCAGCCTTTGATCACCTGGCCAGCGCCCAACTTGAATTCGAACGGCTCTTTGCGGTCGACCGAGCTGTCGAATTTCTTGCCATTGGTGAGCCACCCGGTATAGTGCACTTTCACCTTGTGGCCGCTCGTGGCGGTGGCGCCGGTGCCCACTTTGACGTCCCAATACTTGAGGCCGTCGGCAGTCGTGACCGGCTTGCCGGTGACCGCCGGCGGACCGCCTGCTTGCGATTCAGCGAACATCATCAGACCGAACAAAAACAGGATGCATACCACGCGCGCGATGCTCAAGCTCATGCGTCCTCCGGAAAAAGCAAGGCATCATAACATCCTGGGGCGCGTCCAAACTAAAAGCGCCCCGGATCCGTTTAGATCCGGGGCGCCAATGGCAGCCCTCCCCCAGAACTGCCTTACAACGACTCCACAATAATCCCGCTCGCACTGCGCGTAAATATCACGTCGGTAACGAAACGCTGGTTACGGCGGTTCCTTGCCGCCATGGGGAAGCTCTGCAACAATTCGGGGCATGCCATCAAACAAGACTTCAGCCATCGGGATGCGGCGCGGCGAAACACGGAGCCACACCAGCAGGCGGGCCTATGAAGCCGTAAGAATCTCCAGCAGCCTGATCGCGCTCTATCCCCGGGCGATCCACCGGCCGCAGCCTTACGTGATCCTGCTCGACCCGGCCAGCGGCATTCTCAGGCGGCTCGACCTGCAAACGGCGAAGTAATACCTTCCTCGCAATCGATCGAGTCGTCAGGGTAAACAGCGGCGCGCCTGTTGCGCGCAGCTTCCGTACAACCCTTGCGCGCGCCTCGGATGAGACATCACGCAACAAGTAAAGTAGCGCCACAGCGCCGATTGACTCATCGCGATGCGGAAATGTATGTTGGCGGCCCCATGATCCTGGTTCCTGTTAAGCACCTGGAAACTTCCAAGCAGCGCCTTTCTCCGCTGCTCAGCCCGCCGGAACGCTTTGCGCTGGCGGAGGCCATGCTGCAGGACGTACTTGCGGCTCTCGATACGTGCAACCATCGCGAGCATGTCGCGCTCGTCTCCGGGGATGCGCGAGCACATCGCTTGGCACGGCAATACGGCTTCAGGATCCTCGATGATCCCGACGATCCCGGCGAAACCGGCGCCATCGAGATGGCCACCCGCGCCGCGATCGAGCGCGGCGCCGAGTTTACGCTGGTGTTGCCGGCGGATATCCCTCTGATCACGGCGGCTGAAGTGGACGACATTTTCACCGCAGCGCCACTCGAGGGAACGGTGCTGGCGCCTTCAGCCAGTGGTCGCGGCACGAATGCCGTTCTTCGACGGCCGCCCGCCCTCTTCCCGCTGCGCTTCGGGAACGACAGTTTCCTGCCGCATCTGGCGGCTGCGCGAACCACGGGCAAGCCCGTTGAAGTGCTGAGACTGGCCGGGGTTGGTGTGGATATCGATGAGCCCGCCGACTTACCCGACCTGCTGGCAGCGCCCTCCAACACCAGAGCCCAGCACCTGCTCGGCGAGTGGCACATCCGCGAAAGGCTGGCGGGGTTCCGATTGGCAGAGGAGCGC
>DATKLD010000179.1:0-3630 GCA_035542595.1 Terriglobales bacterium | reverse complement strand
TTGGCTCACTGACAGAGGGGAAAAAGGAAGTTTATTACGTCCGCGACAATGGCGCCGGCTTCGATATGAAATATGCCGACAAGCTGTTCGGCGTCTTTCAGCGGTTGCACCGCGGCGATGAATTTGAGGGGACGGGCATCGGCCTGGCCATCGTACAGCGGGTGGTCCACCGCCACGGCGGCCGGGTGTGGGCGGACGCCAAGGTAAATGAGGGCGCCACTTTTTATTTCACGCTGGGCGGAGACAACTAACCATGGAGGAATTGCGTGGGGTCGAAGTTCTGATGGTCGAGGACAGCGAAGAGGACCTCCAACTGGCGCTGCGCGCCTTCAAGAAAGCCAATCTGCTCAACCGGGTCCACGTCGCGCGGGATGGCGAAGAAGCCCTGGATTTTCTCTTCTGCCAGAAGCTGCACGGAAACCGCCGCATTGAAGACACTCCCCGAGTGATTCTGCTGGATTTGAAGCTGCCCAAGGTCGATGGCCTGGAAGTTCTGCGGCGGATCAAGGGCGATCCGCGGACGCAGATAATCCCGGTGGTGGTCCTGACTTCGTCCCAAGAACATCGCGACGTCCGTGCCAGTTACGAACTGGGCGCTAACAGTTACATCGTTAAGCCAGTGGGTTTCGCCGGCTTCGCGAAGGCGATGCAGGAAGTGGGACTGTACTGGCTGCTGCTGAACAACCCTCCCTAGCCAGCGGCGGTTTCCTTCCGGCCGCCGCCTGTGCCATGCTTTGTAATTAAGATGGATCACTCGTTGGGCACAGTGGCGCTGATCGCCGGCGGCATCGGCTTGCTTGTGCTGTTGCGGCGTCTTTCGCGGCCGGTGGACGCGGCCGGCATCGAGCCCGCCAAAATCCCGATTCCTCCGATCCCAGACGTAGAAGAACGGGAGGAAGAGCGCTTGCGCATCCGCAATCATTATTTCCGCAGCTTCGATACCGATACCGGACCGCCCGACCCCGAGTGCTTCTACGACGAGCTTTTTCTGCAGATCGAGAACCGCGATTCGGGTGACTCCTGGACCGTTTCATATTTCGTTGGCACGCCCAGCGGCATTGCGCAGGTCATGCGGGAAGAAGGCTGGGACGAGATGTTCGGCGCCGACCTGCTGATCGTCCGCCGCTTCGATCGCGAGCTCATTCTGCGGTCGCTGCTCGAGCGGATCAACGATCAGTACGAGATCGCGCCCGAGCCTCCGCGAGATCGGCATTTTGGGTGATGTGCCGGCGCGACGCCGGCGCTACCAGCCCATGCGTTCGCGCAAACTGGTGATGTGCGCCACGTGATGTTTCCCGTGCCACGCGTACAACGCGAGATATTTGCCGAGCGTCCACGAACCGCTTTCAGGGTGGACAAAGGTGCGCGCGAAATCCGCCGGCCCGAGCGCCTTCAACAGCGTGACCCAGCGCTGATGGAGAGATTCGAGCAGCGTTAGAGAAACACTGACGGGCGTGTTGCGTACGTCCGCCGTCTCCGCCCAGCGCGCCTCATCGTAAGGCTTGATGGTGGGATTCTCCTCGGTCAGCGCCAGCTTCATGCGCACGTAGGCGTTCAGGTGTGATTCCGGAACATGGTGCGCCACCTGCCGCACCGTCCAGCCGCCGGGCCGATAGGGCGTCTCGAGCTGTTGCTCGGAGAGGCCGGTGAGGGCTGCGTGAAGGTGCTCGGGCGCCTGCTCGATGTCAGAGATGAACTCTTTGATCTGCTGCTGGCTCGGCTGGCCCTCGAATTTGAATGGGCCGATGGGATAGCGCAGGTCCATGTTTGTCCTCCACCACGTTGGGGGTACCCACCCTTCGCGGTTCTCGAAGAGTGGGGACTTCGAATCGGTGTGACACAAGCCTCAGGCTTGCACTCTGATTCCCACCTGGCGCGGGCCCGGCTGCGGAATCTCGCGCTCAACAAGCTTCAGTGGACCGTTAGGGCTGGTGGCTTTGACAGCACGCATCTTCGGCATAGTTCCTTTGGATGCCAGCTGAAGCGGCATGGACGCGGAGAAAGCCGATTGAACGCGCGAGATCGAAATGGGGACAGCGGTAGAGCGCTTTCCAAGGGGCAGATTTATAAACGAAACCTCCTTTGCTTGAGGCTAGAATATGGATACCTCCCGAGGAAAATATGAAATCAGTATTCTTGGCCATCGTTGTTGGCGCGGCTTTCCTTGCATTTGCGCAACAAGGGACAGCCCCAAGCGGGTACTACCCGCATAATTACTTTGGCGCAACCTTCACTGGCGAAGTCGTCGACGGCCCCCTCGATGTGCTGACCCTTAAGTACAAAAAGGGCAGTCGCGAGGAGACATTCACTGGTAAGTTCGAGGTCCCGTGCCCTGCCCCAATGAAGGATGGGAAAATGGGTGCCATGACTCCGGCGGATGTCCCCCTCGGCACGGTGGTCACGATTTTCTACTATGGAACCTCGAATGCCAACGAGAAGTCGCGTGTAGAGAATGTAATCATCGGCATTAGTTTTGACACGGTATCAGGGAAAGTCGTGCCAGTGGATAAGCGGAGCAAGTTCGTCTGTACTAACCAAACGATGAACGTATACAAAGCCTTTGGTGGGAAAGGTGCAGTCGCCTTAGTTCCGGGACCTTATCAGCGATAAAAAAGAACCCACATCTGCCAACGGCGGGCAGACGTGGGGCCCCGTCTAATTCACTCTAATTCGCTCTAATTCGCTCTTACACGCCTACGACTGCGACCAGCTCCTTCACCGAGTCGGCGCTCTTCTTCAGGGCGGCCATCTCTTCATCGGTGAGGTGGATCTCCCAGACATCCTCGATGCCGCGGGAGCCCAGCTTGCAAGGCACGCCCACGAACAAGCCGTGGATGCCGTACTCGCCTTCGAGATACGCGGCGCAGGGGAGAATCTTCTTCTTGTCCTTGAGGATTGCCTCGACCATCTCGGTCACGGCAGCCGACGGCGCATAGTAGGCGCTGCCGGTCTTCAGGTACTTGACGATCTCGGCCCCGCCGTCGCGCGTGCGTTGCACCAAACGCTCGATGGTGGACTTCTCCATCAGCTCGGTGATAGGCACGCCGGCCACGGTGGAGTAGCGCGGCAGCGGCACCATGGTGTCGCCGTGGCCGCCGAGCACGAAGGCGGTAACGTTCTCCACGCTCACGCCCAGTTCCATGGCGATGAAGGCGCGGAAGCGCGCCGAATCCAGCACCCCCGCCATGCCGATCACGCGGTTGCGCGAGAAGCCGCTGAGCTTGTAGGCGGTCTGCGCCATCGCGTCCAGCGGGTTGGAAACGATGATGAGGACGCAGTTAGGCGAGTGCGTGACGACCTTGCTCACTACATCCTGCATGATCTTGTAATTGGTGTTAAGCAGGTCATCGCGGCTCATGCCCGGTTTGCGCGCGATGCCGGCAGTGATGACGACGATGTCGGAGTTGGCGGTGTCCTTGTAGTCTTCGGTGCCGAGCACGAAGGAATCGCGCTTCTCGATGGGCATGGCCTCCAGCAGGTCCAGACCCTTGCCCTGGGGCAAGCCGGGGATAACATCGATCAGCACGATGTCGCCCAGTTCCTTGGACGCCATCCAGTGGCCGCACGTGGCGCCCACATTCCCTCCTCCACCGACAATACTGATTTTCTTCCGCATAAGTGCCTCGCAAA
>DATKLD010000178.1:0-27937 GCA_035542595.1 Terriglobales bacterium | reverse complement strand
TTGCTTATGCCCATCTGGGTGAAGCCTGTTTGTTCCGCAAGGACAAAGAGGCAGCACGCGCCCACCTGAAGACTGCCCTTACGCTCGACCCGCTGGGAGAGTTCGGCAACCTGGCGCGCCGGCTGATGGAAATGGCGGACCGGGTGACGTTTGCGTGAACTGATACTTCACCATGGGCATCGATAACATCAAGCCGCCGGGGGGGGCTGGGCTGCCCGTCGATCCTTCCG
Source organism: Terriglobales bacterium (assembly GCA_035542595.1). Lineage (GTDB taxonomy): Bacteria > Acidobacteriota > Terriglobia > Terriglobales > Acidobacteriaceae > JAHFUA01. Next base: position 27,707 of record DATKLD010000178.1, on the reverse strand, counting down.
CGGAGACGCCTTCAGGGCCGACCCGGCAGAGCAACTTTGCCGAGGCGAAGGACAGGCTGCAAACATCCAGTTCCGCCGAGCCGGTGACTCCGGCCCTGCGAGTCGTATCCCAATTCAGCCGAATCGCCCTGGAAGACCCGGAAAAACGGCAGGCCATGGTCCGCGCTTGCGTCTCCGAGCTGATTGATTCTGGTCAACCCGTGACCGGACCGTTGTCGGGCACCGAGAGGGAATCGCTGCTGGACTTCCTGTCCGCAGATCCCCTGTTCCGGAGTCAGATTGAAACCTATCTGCAAAAGGTTCTGGTGTAGGCATGGAGATCCTGCTTTCGATCGGCTCGAAGACGAACGGGGGCGCGCGGGAGGTAAGGAGCGCCATCGGCGAAGGTCTGGTGATAGGGCGAGGGGCGGAAGGTGGTGTTTTGCTGGAAGGGCCCGATCTTTCCCGCGAACACCTGGTGCTGACAGCCGACGGCACCGATCTCTACGTTACCGACTTGAGCAGCAATGGAACCTGGCTGAACGGGACCAGACTGCGGCGATCGATCACCAGCCGAGTGCAGGCCGGAGACTCGATCGAAGTGCCGGGATATGTCTTGAGCTTTCGGCCGGCTGACCAGCCAGCGAAGGAGCCGGAGAAATCGGAGGAAGCCCTTGCCAGGTTGCCGGAGCCGGTCGCTGAAGACAGCCCCACAGCTTTACCGACACCGGAGCCTGCGAAGCCTCCCGCCGTGTTTGATCAGGTGCTCCGCTTCGTCGGATCCTTTACGTTTGGAGAGAAGTTTCTGGTCCTGGTGGGGCTCTGCGGACTGCTGCTGCTGTATACCTATCTTGCATCATGAGGTGAGTCGCTCGCCGTATCAGGCAGCCCAGCCTCCTAGGACTAGGTTCCGGGCACCTGGTCTGTCGGAACCCAGCTTCTGTCGGCCCTCTATAGCGGTTGTTCATAGAGATACGAATCGAGGCCTGCCGGCCGCTGGGAGGCATTCTTGGCCGAGTAGACCAGCGGGATGCTGAGGCGGAGGGCCGCGCGGAGCATCGGTCCCACGCGATGATAGCAGCGCGTGCCGTCCATCAGCACAACCGTGCCTGCTGCTGGGAAATGTCGGACGATCTGCGCGACAGACAAGTCGGGGGCCTCATGGGGTCCGCAACCCGGGATCATCTCCAGTGCACCTCCGTCCTCCGGCGCGGTGTCGGTAAGGTAAATGAGGAGGGTATAGGGCACAGCGTCGAAGTGCCACCGATAGACTGCTTCCATGGAGTCCATGATGTTCAGGTTCACCGCCGAGAGGATTCGCGCGGAAGGACCAATCCCGGCGTCGCCGGTGACCTCCCTCACCCAGCGGACTGTCTGCTCATCCTGGTAAAAAGCGAACAGCTCCGGCCAGTGGTCGCGAATAACCTCCCCCGTCACCACTCGATAAACAAGATCATGGGCGCCATCGTGGCGCGCGATCGCGCGCGCATGCTGGATCGTGCGTAACGCTTGCTGGCGCCAATTTTCGACCAGGGAGCGCGGCAAAGCATCCGGCACGATGAGGAAGCGGTTGTGCGCAAAAGCCTGCCAGAGGGTTTGCCGGTTCGAGGCCAGCGCTTGCACGTCCGCCGTCGTGGCGGACGGGTCGACATGGGACGGCTTGGGAAGCCTTGGCACCTGTTCGGCATGAACCTGACTGGGATCGCTACGGTTGTTGGTTGCCATCAGGTCTGCCCCGTATGTAAGTTCTGGTGCGTGCCTTCATGAACTGTACGACTTGGGCGGAACATCCTGCGAGCTAAGGCTGGGATGCTTGCCCAGCCTCCGGTGCCACGACCATTAGCTGCCCTGTTCCTCCGGACGATATGGCCAGATGGTACCCTTGACGGTGATTGTGTCCGTCGTTTGTTCCTCCACCTCGATACCTCCCTTCTCTGTGTAGTGTTTTGGAGTGTGCTTCTCGACGGTGTCTTCCGTGTATACCTTGTTCTGCCGTACCGTTTCCGAGAGCTTTCCAGTAGAAGGATCCTTTACATGCTGCTCGGCTACGTTCAGGCTTCCGTCCGCATTCTTCGACAACACTATCCCGGTATGTTGTCCGCGCCAGTGCGACTCGTCCTTTTCTGAGGTGGAAACGGACTTCCCGCCACCCGGAAGCGTTTTTGTCGTTTTCGTTACATGGCGAATTGTGATTTCGTGGTCACGGAACTGAACTACGTCTCCAGGTTTAACATCCTTTGGATCAATTGGTTTTGTGCCCCATTGGTAGTTCTGTTGCTCGGACTTGGTAACCTTGCCATAGTTTGGTGCACTCTTGGCTCCTGCGTCTCTGAGCACTTGGTCTGCGAGGTCGTAGCACTGGCCGGAGCCGACCACGGGTTTGCCCACCATGTTGGCCGCTTCGGTGGCGACCCTGCGATTTAAGTCATCACTGGTGTGACCAGCCACCTTCACAGGCGCGGTCTTGGCTACCTCGCCCGCCTCACCGCCTTTTCCGGGTTTTTTCTTGTTGTCGTACAGGACTCCCGGGTCGGGATGAGGCTGAGCCTTGTCCAGTTCGCCCTTGAAATACGCGGTTTCCAGATCCCTTTCTACGTGTTTACCGGTGGCGGTTTTGGGATCCATGGACTCTGTCTGCTGATCGACAGCGGGCGTCGCCGGCGTTGGGGGGGTGACCGCTCCCGGCTTCAGGTCTGGGATGATAATGCCGGCGGTGGAATCAAGCTGGGTGTTGGTATCGATCGGACGCATTGCTTGCTCCTTCTTGATGCTCAGGTTTCTGGTACCTAGGTCGTGTCCGCATAGCCGTCTTCAGTTAGCCTATCGTTTCGCAGCGGCGCCTCCTCCCGTCGGCTCTCTGCCTGTTCCTACTCTTCCGCGAGCGCCCATGATCGAACGCTGGCTGGTGCCCCAAATTCTGGGAGGCCGAGGTGTCGGCACCAAAACGCACGACCCCAGTTCGCCCGGCTGTGCTCCCTTACTTCACCATGGACGGTTGTGTCCCCGAGAACCTGGGAGCCCCTGGATCGTAGGTCGATCCCGGACTACTGGTGTCAATTCTGGAACCCATTGGCAGTCTCCTCCCTACACCTGGTTATCGGATCTTCTATGGAAATAGTTGCCGGCGGGTCGTGGAGGCTCAGAGTGTTTGCGCCAAGTGATGGAAGCGGGTGATCAGTTCACGGTACAAGTCCGGATTCTCCCACACCAGGATTCCGCCCGCTATCAGCGCCAGGAGAAGGAACAGAACCAGCGCCAGCCGTTTATCGGCTTTTTTCCAGGGAACGGAAAGCGCAGCGGCCGACCTTTTAGCGTTTGCAGCCGCAACGGGCGGCTTCATCGGCGCTGTCCCCTTGGCTGCCGGCTTGGGCAGCACGATGGTTTTGTTTGCCCGCTGGGCGACGCTGCGCAAGCGCGAAAGGATGTTCTCGAGATCTGTCGCCCTCTTTTCCGGATGCTTCTCCATCATCGACTCCAGCACGTCCGACAAAGCAGCGGGACAGTCCGGTAGCAGTGATTTGAGGGACGGCGCCTTCTTTTCCAGGTCGGCATGCCAGCTCAGCCAATCGAGGTCCGTCTGCTCGTCAGCGAAGGCCTTCGCGAAAAGGGTTCTGCCCAGCACGATTTCGTAGAACATGATGCCGAGAGCATAAACATCCGCGGCGGACGCGGTGGACTCCGCGCCGATGCCCTTTTCCGCGAAGACTTCCGGCGCGGCATAGCGCGGATTACTCACCACTCCGCCAGTCCCGTGCGTAACCGGCCGCGAGCCGCGAATGGTAGCCTTCCCCATCCGGTCGAAGTCGATGTTTTGCGGATTCAACGGTTCGATCTTCGAGTTCGCGGCATACACCGCGGCCAGAGCTTCCACGGTGGCAACGAAGGGATGGATGACCCGTTCGACTTGCTGCGGACCGTCTTCCATGTAACCTGCCAGGCTCTCCGGTTGTTTGCCTAGCATCTCTTCCAGACGAGCGGCAACATCGGGTGCCGGCGGAGTCGGCGCCGCATGCGGCTTGAGAGGGGCTTTGCTCTCGGGCTTCGGTTCAACCTTTGGGCCGGGTTTGGCCTCGGTTTTCTCCTCAGGCTTTGGCCTCGGTTTGGCTTCGAGCGTTGCCTCGGGCTTTGGACTGGGCTTGGCTTCGAGTTTCACCTCAGGGGCCGGACTGGGCTTGGTTTCAGGTTTTGCCTCAGGCTTCGTACTGGGCTTGGCCTCGGGCTGAACGCCGGGTTTCAGCTCAGGCCCCGCAGCGGGCCGACCACTCGATGACACATCGGTCCTGGCAGCCGCTTTGGGTTCGTGGGTGAATTCGACCGGCGCGGCGCTTGCGGGCGCAACTGATCTGGGGACCGGCGCCGGCATTTCTGGCGGCTGGCTCGGCGTGCCGCCGCCGATCAGGTCGGCTTTGCCGGCGAGGAAGGCCTGCCGCTCCTCCGGTCGTTCCAGACTCTGAGCGGCGAGCAAGTAGATCTGGTCCAGGTTCGTCGCTTTGCTTGCAGCCTTCTGGACGAATACCCTCGCCAGCGGGCCAACAAAGGCGGCGAGTTGTTTTTCTACGTCGCGCAAGGTTTCGTCTTTCCACTTCGCGCCGGCTCGGCTCGCCGGCAACATCGATCCGGTTTTGGCCTCGGGCTCGGGGCCTGCGGCACTCTGTGCCTCAGCACGCGGGGAGCCCGCCGCGAGCACGGTGCCATGCGAGACCGCACGGCTCGGAGGCGACCCAAAAGCAGCCCCGAATGCCTTCCCAACGCCGTCGCAGAACGCCTGCGCCGTGGGATAACGGTCGTTCACCGCCCTGGCCAGCGCCAGGGCACAAACCGAATCGAAGCCGCGCGGAATGTCCGGATTCACCTGCGAGGGGGGACGCTCCTTGTCGTTGTATACGCGGTTGATCAGGTCGTGGGACGGCCACGGGAAGGGGCTTGCTCCCGTGAGCCACTCATAGAAGACGATGCCGGCAGAGAAAAGATCCGAGCGACGGTCGACGGCAGCCCCGATCAACTGTTCCGGCGACAGGTACTCAGGCGCGCCCGCGCCGATCCTTGCCACACCGAAATCGCTGATCCGGAGTTGCCCTTTCGCGGTGAGTAGGAGGTTGGACGGCTTGATCGCGCGGTGAATGACTCCCTGCCCATGCGCGTAGTCCAGAGCCTCCAGGAGCTGCATGCCGAGGGCGACTGCATCCGCCACCGGAATCCGGAACCGCTCCTTCAGACTCTGGCCGTCCACGTACTCCATGGCAATAAAAGCCAGGTCGGAGTCTTCGTCATACCCATAGACCCGCACAATGCCGGGATGGTTGAGGCCGGCGGCCGCGCGCGCCTCATTCTGAATGCGAGAGATCACCCCCGCGCCGTAGCGGTCGAGGTCATGCTTGGCAACGGTCTTGAGCGCGACACTCTGCCGCAACATGGGGTCGAAACCCTTGTAAGTCCGCCATATAGGGCCCAACGCAAGGGTTTCCACAACCTCGTATTGTCCGAGCCGTTCGGGACGCGCTGTGCCAGCATCCATGTTCCCCAACCTCACCCGGGGGAGAAGCATTTCAACCAGTGCACGGCTGTTCTTTGCAGCGACCGGTGGGTCTGGATGGCGCAGATTGTATCAGATTGGGAGACGTTGCCTGCCTGATGGCAGTCGCGGCCCGCGACCTGCGGCGAGAGTCGACGTGGAGGCATCTACCGGCCATGAGCGACCTTCATCAAGGGCGGCATACGCCGTCCCAATTCGCACGCCGTAGCCAGCAGGAAGCAACTAGACCACTGGCTTCTGTTAACTCCGACACCATTACCACCCCCCTCTCGCGCCCTCTAGGAGAATCAATGAGTTAGGTGGCGTGATCCCATTGAAATCCCATCGTGATCCAATCAAACAAAGGACTTACCCGCAAGATCCCATCCCCAAAGCAGTTAGGTGCTATTTTCGGCGTTTTTTCTGCGTTCTTCGGTCTGGTTGTCAAAGAGCGTTGATTCATCCAAGTTATCCTTCTGGATAACATGATTGGGGAAACGACCTGCGCCGGGCTCGGGGCGCGCGCCGATGTTATTTCATAAAGATATACTAATTGCAACAACGATAGCAGTCTAACGATATTCTGTCAAGAAAAATCGCCGACCGTGTGGCCGTTAGGCGACCGGGTGTGAAGGAATCATGGAGATCGAATCGGGATGGACGGCGCGGCGGAGGGAGCGTCTCTTGGGCTGACACGGAAAGCGGTCATCAAGCCGGCGTGAAACCACCGGCATGGCGGACCTTTCGGCTGATCTGAGAAAAGAACGGCAAACTGGTGGAGGCGGCGGGAGTCGGAATATTCCGCCACACTGAAAATACGCAACTCACTGAAAAATCGATACGCACAATTCGCTTGAAAATCGAAAATTGGGCGGTGCCGTGTACACGGCATGTACACGGAGGCCCAACATGAAGAAGCGGAAACATGGCATAACTGGCTGAACGATTTCTGCTGATTACACCCACGCGTGGAAAACATCGTTGCCCTGATGGCCGTTGTGGTTAGAGTGGGCGCTGGGATAGCTTCCGAATGGCCGACCATCCAGGCTTTACTCGGCCACGGCGCTCTGGAAACCACGGTTCAGTTCCTGCATCTGTCGCAGCGTCACTTGTAAGCCGTCCACAATCCACGGGACAGTCTGACTGGCCAGCACCGATAACCTCAGCCGTAGCTCTAGCAGGCTGCTGAAAAACGCTAATTATGTGCAAACTCCTTCCTCAGATGGTCTCCGGAATGAGTTCGCTGCTCGCTTTTCTGGTGTTCTGCAGGTCTTGCGTTTTGTTTTTCGACCAGAAGGACACTATGACCCAGCGCTACGCGGGCTGCACTATCAGGTTTCGCATGCGAGCCAGATTGTAGGCCGCACAGGCGAAGGTGAACATCCAATCGACTTTCACTAACCCGCGATGTCGCACCTTGCGCAGCAACGCAATCGTCTTTAGCCATCCAAAGCATTCTTCGATACATTTCCGCTTGCGCTGGCTCGTCTGATAATTATGGTGCCGGGCTGTCCGTCCATCGATGGCGCTGCCGCCGGTTCGCCCGTGGTTCTGGGCTACGTGTGGAATCACCTTCATGTGCCGGCATTCCCGCACGAACTCCTTCGTGTCGAAACCCTTGTCACCGCCGACGGTGATTCGCCCATCGCCAGGAACCTGCTCCAGCATCAGCAGCGCAGTATCCCGCTCGGCCGTGCCCGTTGCCTCCCAGGCCATAGCATTTACGATCAATCCATTACGGTTCTCCACCAGCAGATTGCCGCTGTAGCTCAACTTCGCCTCCTTGCCCTGACCTTTGCGCGCCAACTTGGCCTCTGGATCGGTCGTGGATTCATGCGTGTCGTTCGAGCGCCGCTCGCCATGGAAGTTCACCGTGGGATTGCCGGGATCATCGGGTGGCTGTCGTTGCTCGTCTTTCGGCTGAAAGCTTTTTACACTTGCCCAAGCCTCCAGCAGCGTGCCATCGACGGTGAAGTGCTCGTCCGAGGTCAGTCCCTGGTTGCGGGCCTGTTCCACCACCTGCCACAAAAACAGCTTCGCTACTTCTGCCTCCAACAGCCGGTCGCGGTTCTTGGTGAAGGTGGTCGCATCCCACACATCCTCGTCCAGGTTCAACCCCACGAACCAGCGGAACAGCACGCTATAGTCGATCTCCTCCATCAGCAACCGCTCGCTGCGTATCGAGTACAGCATCTGCAGCAACTGCCCTCGCAGTAGCTTCTCCGGCGCAATCGAGGGCCGTCCCTCGCGGGCATACATGCGGTCGAACTCGGGCGACAGCGCCTGCAAAATTTTGTCTACCAGCGTCCGGATTGCCCGCAGCGGGTGAGCCTTCCGTACCCGGGTCTCCGGCGACAAATAGCTGAACATCTGACTTTGCTGATGATCCACGCCTGTCATGCTTCCACTCTTAACACGACTGGCTTGTGGAAGAGGGAGTATTGTCTTAGCGGCCAGCGAAGGATCACCACATGTTCTCGCTTCGGCAAGACGGAATCGTAGAATCATACAGGCGAGAGCTAACATGGAAGTCGAAACCAGACAAGCCGCCCTATGCATTATCCGGCACAAGGATAAATTTCTTGTCGCTGAAATCACAGATCCGCAAACTGGCGTCATCCTTCATAGGCCGCCCGGCGGTGGTGTCGAAGAGGGCGAGAGCCCAGAGCAAGCGGTACGCCGCGAATTACGAGAAGAACTAAACGTCAGTCTTACGAATGTCCAACCATTTGGCATGGTTGATCACATCTGGTTCTGGAAGGGCCGCGAGGTTCAGGAACGCGCCTGGCTGTTTCTGGCTAACTCATCGGACGATCCGCGCTTAAGCCGAGGCGAAACCCCGGAACTGCTCGAAGCAAACGGCCGGCGAACCAGAACCCTCTGGCGTTCGATCGACGGCATCGCCCACACTCTCCCTCCGCTCTGTCCATCGACGCTACTTGAGCTGCTGGGATCAACTCTTCTAAACGATAGATCAGAGGAATCTGGCGGCGTGTGAGCAAGCGCGGCCGCATTTTTCAGCATCCTGCTAGAGCGCAAACACCACGCATGAGTCGGCCCACCCTCGAGTAGGGATTACTGCGCAGTCACAATGAGTGCGGTACTGGCCTGCTTGCCAGTTCGGCGATAGCCGTGCCGCACACCCGAATCGAAGTAGATCGCGTCCCCGGTATCGAGGGTGTGCGTGTCCGAGCCGATGACAAGGGCGATCTTGCCGCGGATCATGTAGAGGAATTCCACTCCGGCGTGTTGGTGCAGCCGTTGCTTATCGGCGGCGACTGGCTGGAACTCAGCCAAGAACGCGTTGAGTCTGCGGTCGTTCGCCGCAAAATCCAGACTCTCGAACCAGTAGGAAATCTCGCCGCCTGGCCGCTCAGGGAAGCGAATTCGATCCTTCTTGCGCACAATCGCCACCACATGCCGCTTGCGTTCGTCGGTGAAGAAGTAGTCAAGTCCGACACTGAACACCATGGCAATACGCAGCAGGGTGGGGAGGGTCGGAAACAGTTTGCCGCGCTCCAGCTTCGATAGCATGGCCGGCGAAAGCCCGGTGTGCTTGCCGAGTTGTACTAAGCCCATGCTCTTTTTCAGCCGCAACCCGCGAAGCTTTTCCCCGAGTGCATAGGGCTTTAGACCCTCGGTGATGGTCTTGTTCATTCGCGTTTTCCTCCCAATCAAAGAAACGGGGCGTTGTTTGAGTGTCGGTCACATGAGTTTGAGTTTGCCGCTTCTTTTCATAATGTGCAACATCATTTGAACTACAGTCAAGAAAACCGCAGGCCCAATAGAGGTCAACAGAAAAGGAGATGTCTCAGATGAATCGGATCAAGTTTGGGGTAATGACTGCGATCTTGGCGGTCTGCACGGTCGCAGTGGCAGCGCCAAAGAACAATACCGGCAATAAGGACATTGTGGATACGGCGGTCTCGGCAGGATCGTTTCAGACGCTGGCCAGGGCACTGCAGGCAGCCGATCTGGTGGACACGATGAAGGGTCCGGGGCCGTTCACGGTGTTCGCGCCAACGGATGAGGCCTTCGCGAAGCTGCCGGCAGGCACCTTGGACGACCTGCTCAAACCGGAGAACAAGGACAAGCTGCGCGCCATTCTCACCTATCACGTCGTTGCCGGCAAAGTACCGTCAACGAAGGTGGTCACGCTCTCGTCCGTCAAAACCGTCAACGGTCAGGAAGTGAAGATCACGGCAACCGGCGGCGACGTCATGGTCGACAATGCACGCGTCGTGAAGGCCGATATTCCCGCCGCCAACGGCGTGATTCACGTGATCGATGCCGTGCTCCTGCCCCACAGCAACTAGACCTGTGAACCAATAAGTACTTTCTCGAAGGAGGATGAAAGATGAAAACGTTAGACCTGATCGCGGCTGTACTGCTGGTAGTCGGCGGACTGAACTGGGGTCTCGTGGGTATCGCCCACTTTGACCTGGTGGCGACGATTTTCTATATGAAGTTTGGCGAGACGTCGGCATTGAGCTCGGCCGTATACCTTCTGGTGGGCCTGTCCGCGCTGTACCAGGCGCTGTCGTTTAAGGCCATCCAGCGGCGTTGGGGCTCGGCGCCGGCCGTGGCGCCCATCCGCTAACCACGGTGGTTGCAGGGGGAGAGCGGCCGGATGTCGGCTCTCTCCCCGCTTTACGCGGACCTGGCCCGGATAACGCCAAAGTGCTGGAACTGAGAACTTCCATGAACCCACCACTACGCATTCTTTGCATAGACGATTTCACTTCTCAACTCAACACGCTCAAATCGACCTTGGAGGATCGCGGATACGAGGTGTGGACTGCAAAGAACATGGCCGATGGGCAACGCATAGCCGAGTGCCTGGATTTCGAGGCCATGGTAGTCGCGCAGAGGCTGGCAAACCTCAATCCGGACCTGGCTCGTGGCCTGGCGGCCAGACCCAGCCTGTTCCTTACTTATCCAGGAAATTCTTCTCCCAGCGTAAACCGCTCGCTGACCCCCAATTTATCGCTCAGCAGCGAGAGCGTCGAGAGCATCCTGGCTTTCCTGCCGATGCTTAGGAGGCGCACCGGTTGAGTACCCGGCGAATGTTCGCGGAAATACGCCCGCTTGCGGCGGAAACGTAATTTTGCACACCACGGAACACTAGATGACCTCGCTTGAGAAACTGAGCGCGGACCAACGGGTGGCGGTACGGCGGCGGGGTGTGCCTGACCCGTATGGCCAGTGCGTGGTGTACTGGATGCAGCGCTCCCAGCGGGCAGCTGACAATGCCGCTTTGGACCTGGCGGTGCGTCTGGGAAATGAACTGGGCAAGCCGGTGGTGGCCTTCTTTGCCCCGGTTCCGTTTTATCCAGGAGCAAATCAGCGCAATCTTCGTTTCTTAGCAGAGGGAGTCCCGGACATCGCCGAAGGACTGGCGCGGCGCGGAGTTGGCTTCTGCTTCCGCTACTATCCAGAGCACAGTTTATTGAAGTTTTGCGAGCAAGTGCGCCCGGCGATCGTGGTGGGGGATGAGAACCCGCTGCGGGAGCCGGAAGAATGGCGCCAGCGGGTCAGCGATAGGCTGCGGGTTCCATTCTGGACTGTAGACGCAGACGTAATCGTGCCTTCCAGGCTGCTCGAAAAGGAGCACTTCGGAGCGCGCACCATTCGTCCTCGGCTGCTCGAACTCCTGCCGAAGTTTCTAAAGGTACCAGAGAACACGGAGGCCCACGTCGCGTGGGTTGCGCCACGGGGCTTGCGGTCGCAAAGTTGGGAAGACGACTTTACCCGTGACTGGGCGCTGGATCGTACGGTTTCGGCAGTGAACGCCTGGCGTGGCGGTACGACCGCGGCCATGGGCTGCCTGTCGGAGTTCGTTCAAAGCAAGTTGGCGGCCTACCCGCAAGGTCGCAATCGCCCAGAAACGGATAGCACAAGTCGACTCTCTCCGTACTTGCACTTCGGTCATTTGGGGCCTCATACCGTCACTATTACGATCCGAGATGCGGACGCGCCGGAACCTGCCAAGCAAGCATTTCTCGAACAGCTGATCGTCCGGCGCGAGTTGGCGATCAACTTTGTGCGGTTCAACTCCTTGTACGACTCAGTCGAGTGCATGGAGCCGTGGGCTGACCGGTCCTTCGCGCAACATGCGTCGGACCGGCGGCCGATCCTATACAGCCTTGAACGGCTGGACAATGCCGAGACTCACGATCCGCTGTGGAATGCAGCCCAGAAGCAGATGGTGCTGACCGGCTGGATGCACAACTACCTGCGCATGTACTGGGCCAAGAAAATCCTGGAGTGGAGTCCATCGGTGGGGTCGGCTTATCAGCGGGCGATCTGGCTGAATGACCGCTACGAACTCGACGGCCGGGACCCAAACGGATACGCCGGCATCGCCTGGGCTATCGTCGGTAAGCATGATCGGCCGTGGTTCGATCGCCCGGTATTCGGGCAGGTGCGTTACATGTCGCTCGCCAGCACTGGGCGAAAGTTCGATGCGAAGCGATACATCGCCGACGTGGAACGGATGGAGCGATCCCATGTCTAGCAAATGGATGAGTTGGGTTGTGTTTGTGGCCATCTGTTTCGGAGCAGCGGCCGTTGGGGGATGGTTCACCGACTCCTCTGTGAAAACCTGGTACCCGGCACTTCTGAAACCTGCCGGCACTCCTCCATCATGGGTGTTCGGCCCAGTCTGGTCCGTCCTCTACCTGCTGATGGGGACAGCGGGCTGGTTGGTGTGGCAGGAACGCCATGTCCATGATGTTTGGCTGCCACTGGGTTTTTTCTTCGGCCAGCTCATTTTGAATGCTGCCTGGTCGCTCATCTTTTTCAGACTGCAAAGGCCAGGCCTCGCTTTGGTCGAGATCCTCATTCTGTTACTGGCAATCGTGCTGACCACGATAAGTTTTTCGGGGCATTCACGTTACGCGTTTTGGCTCATGACGCCCTATCTCGGCTGGGTCGCATACGCGACGTATTTGAATTTCGGGCTCTGGCGGCTCAACCGGGGTGCGGCATGAAAATCCTGGTCACGGGAGCATCCGGCTACGTCGGGCGGCAACTTGCAGGCAAACTTTCCCAGTCAGGACACGAAGTCACCTGCACGGTGCGTAAGCGGTCTGCTGCGTCGCTCCCCTCCGGCACATATGCTCGAATCGTTGCGGCCGATGCTCTGCGCGCGGAAACGCTGCCCGAAGCCCTGGCAAACATCGATGTGGCCTACTACCTCATCCACTCCATGTCCGGCCGGGAAGCCGGATTTGACCAGCGGGATCGCGAGGCTGCCTACAACTTTGCGGTCGCGGCCAAAAGAGCTGGGGTGCGGCGCGTCATCTACCTCGGAGGACTGGCGGCAGCGGGATCAAATGTCTCTTTACATCTGAAGAGCCGCCACAACACTGGAGCGGTGCTGCGCAAGTACGGGCCCCCGCTGATTGAGTTTCGCGCTGGCATCATCGTCGGGAACGGGAGCATTTCCTTTGAGATCATCCGCTGCCTAACTGAGCGGCTTCCGGTTATGATCTGCCCGCGCTGGGTGGTGACACGAACTCAGCCGATCGCAATCGACGATGTACTTGCCTATCTGGTCGCCGCGCTTAACGTAGGCGGGTGTGTGGAGAAACCCATTGAGATCGGAGGCGCAACGGTCGAGACATATCGAAGCATGATGCTTGGCTATGCGCGTCAGCGCGGCCTCAAGCGCTGGCTGTTTCGAGTGCCGGTGCTGACGCCCCGGCTGTCATCGTACTGGCTGGACCTAGTGACACCGTTTCCGCCAGCGGTATCGCGGCCGCTGATCGAAGGATTGAGGAGCGAGTCCATCTGCACCGGTGCTCTGGCTTCGGAACTGTTTCCTGAAATTCGGCCAATTTCCTACGAGTCAGCCGTCAGCAAGGCGCTCGGCCGCCCTGACCCTTGTCTGCCTCTGCCCTCCCTCGTCCCGCCTGTCCATCAAATCGTACGGACAGAGGGCATGATATGTGACCTGCGCGAGGTGGTGGTGGATGCATCCCCGGATCGAGTTTTCGCAATCCTTGAAAACCTTGGAGGCAAGCACGGCTGGCTTAGTTTTGATGTGCTGTGGCGAGTTCGCGGGTGGATGGACGGGCTGATTGGTGGCGTGGGAAACTTGCGAGGGCGGTCTCGGCCGAAAGGAATGCGAGCCGGTGATGTCATTGACTTTTGGCGAGTCGAGCGGGTAGAAGCGTCGCGTACAGTGCTGTTACATGCGGAGATGAAACTTCCAGGTGCCGCCTGGTTACACTTCGAGTTACGTCCTGACGGGTCAGGTCGTGCACTTCTTCGCTGCTGCGCATGGTTTCAACCGAGAGGTCTCTTCGGGGAAGTCTATTGGTACGCGCTGTATCCCATCCACCTGGTGATCTTTAACAAACTAATGACGGCAGTGAGTCGGCAGGCGCAATTACCCACTGCTGTTGCAACAGACGAAGCAGTCGCGTGAACCGCCCGAGCCCCGCGGTCTGATTGAGTCAGTTATAAGCAGAGGTGAAAACAGACCGGGTTTCAAAAAATTTAAAAGAGACCGAACGCTGTTGAGGACGTGCCGATTCACCAGGCCAGCAGGGGACAGACGCCTGGTCTTGTTGTTAAGCTTTGTGTAATCAATGACTTGCATGGAGGCGGCGGGAGTCGAACCCGCGTCCGAAAATGTTACTGGCCAAGAGACTACATGCTTAGTCGAGTTCCCGCTTCCGGCCTTCACCGGAAACTTTCGCAACCCGCGCTCAGAACCGACAAGAAACGCGGGCCACTAGCCCGATGATCTCACCCACGACGCACGGACCGAGCGCCGCAGGCCAGTCCGCTATGCGACGCCCTTCCGCAACCCGCGGACCTGGCCGCGGAGGACGGCTACTTAATCAATTAAGCAGCGTATGCCAGCTGTGTGTTGGCACTTATCGTTTTGCACGCGATTACGGGTGTGTGCACCCCGGCATGCCTCTCGGCCGCAAGCATCTCCGTCGAAACCGTGGCGCCCCCACGGCTCTGCACCCCAGCAAACCAAAACCGGGTTTGCCGGGGACCCCGGAAGAAAGAGGCGCACCTGCGCCGCTTGTGGCTGGTCAAAGAACTACTTCCACGTTAGAAGCGAAGTCGCTGGAAGTCAACTATCTATTGGATGCCGGGATGGCCGCCGGAGGCCCATCCGGCCAGCACCCACGGGGCGCAGTTTCGGCGCCCGCCGTATGCCCCGCTTCTTCGCTGGAATCATTACATTTCCCGCATCGTGCCCGTCCGAGCGACATCAATATCAGGGCTGCTTCGTCTAACTGCTGATGGTCGAGAAAAGCGTGGTCCAATCTCACTGTTTGTCGTTCCAGCAGGTCCCGCACAGCACCCGCCTGTTTCTCGACTACCTTTACCATTTTGACAACGTGCGGCGATTCTTCCCGCACGCGCCCTTCTCCCGTGACTGGCTGAAGGACGAGGTCTCACGTTTGCACTACGACGCGGCTCGCCGCGAGCGCGTGGCGGCCATTCTGGAGCGGCAGAACCGAGCGTGGGGCGCGTCGCAGGAGACGCTCGACAATATTGTCCGCTTCCGCGCCGGCGCCTCGGCCGTGGTGACTGGTCAGCAAGTGGCGCTCTTCGGCGGGCCGCTGTTTTCCATCTACAAGGCGCTGACCGCGATAAAGCTGGCCACTGAGTTCACCCACGCAGGCCAGGACTGCGTGCCGGTCTTCTGGCTGGCTACCGAAGACCACGATCTTGCGGAAGTCAACCATGTGGCTCTGCTCGGCGCCGACGGGTCGCTCGCCTCCTTCGCCACCGAAGCCCGCGGACCCGAGGATGCACCCATGAGCGCCGTGCGCTTCGGTCCCGAGATCGAAGCGCGGGCCGAGGAGGCGGCGCGCCTGCTGAGCGATCCCGAAGCCGCGGGCTTCCTGCGGGAGAGCTATCGCGCTGGCGAGACGCTGGGCGGCGCTTTCGCCAGGCTTTTCTCGCGCCTGTTCCGTCATTCCGGAGTGATCCTGATTGACGCTTCCGACCCGGAACTGCACGAGATAGCCGAGTCGGTGTACCGCGCCTCTGTTGTCGCCGCGAGCGACCTCGATCAAGCCCTGCTCGAGCGTAGCCGCGAATTGGAGGCCGCCGGCTACCACGCGCAGGTGAAGGTGACGCCATCCTCCACGCTCTTGTTTTCGATGAAAGACGGCGGTCGCGTGCCTGTGCATCGGGCGAACGGCGATTTCACCATTGCGGGCGAGAAGCTCGGCCAGCAGGAGCTGCTGCGGCGCATCGCGGAGAGGCCGGAGGAATTCAGCGCCAACGTGCTCTTGCGGCCGGTGGTCGAGGACTACCTCCTGCCCACGGTGGCGTATGTCGGCGGGCCGGCGGAGGTCGCGTATTTCGCGCAGGCGGCGGTGGTGTACGAAGAGCTGCTCGGGCGGGTAACGCCCATTCTTCCACGATTGAGCGCCACGCTGGTCGAGCCGCGCATCCAGCGTCTGCTGGAGCGTTATGGGCTTTCGCCAGCGGAGACTTTCATCGATCCGGAACATCTGCGGGTGCTGATCGCTGAGCGCGCGCTGCCGGGCGACATCAATGCCAGCTTCGATGCGGCGACCCAGCAGCTCGCGGGCTCGCTGGCGACCATTCGGGCGTCGCTCGAACGGTTGGACCCCACGCTGGTCGAGGCCGCCGAGCGCGCTGCCTCCAAGATCCACTATCAACTCGATCGCCTGCGCGAGCGTGCCGCCCGTGCCCAGTTGCGCCGCAGTGAGGAGACGGCAGCGCACGCTGCTTCGCTCAGCAACTCGCTGTTTCCGCATAAAGAGCCGCAGGAGCGCGTGATCGGGGCCATGTCGTTCCTCGGGCGCTACGGCACGCAGTTGCTGCTTACGCTCTACGACGCCGCTAAGACGGGGTGTCCGGACCACCAGGTGGTGTACTTATAGCTGTTGGCTTTTGGCTCCTGGCTTTTGGCTTAAAACCCGGTGCATCGGGAAAAAGCTAAGAGGCAAGAGCAGTAAGCCAAGGGCCAAGAGCTAAAAGCCAAGAGCCGCTCCGCAAAACGCGCTATGATTGCTTCAGCATGGCCAAAGCTCCCAAACAGTTCGAGGTCGCGTGCCCGTGCTGCAGCGCGGTGCTGAAGGTCGACGGCGCCACCGGGGCCGTCATTGGGCACACCGCGCCGGTACGGCCCAAAACCTTCGCCGACATGGAAGAGGCCGCGCGCGCCATGAAAGAGCAGGACGCGCGCAAGGAGTCCATCTTCCGGCAGTCGGTCGAGGCCGAAAAGCACAAGGCCGACCTGCTCGACAAGAAGTTCCAGGAAGCCCTGAAGCGCGCCAAGGAAGCGCCCGATATCTCGCGCGTGCGTGACATCGACCTCGACTAACCGCCCGTTGCTCTTGGGCCATCGCGGCGCCCGCCGCTACGCCCCTGAAAACTCGCTCCCCGCCTTTGATCTCGCGCTCGAGCACGGCTGCGACGGCTTCGAGTTCGACGTGCGGCTGACCGCTGACCGCCGTGCCATCATCTGCCACGATCCCAAGCTGGCCGGCATCGAAGTGGCGTGTCACACCTACACCGAGATCTATCCACGCGCCGGAGGGCCACCGTGTCTGGAGCACGTGCTGGCACGGTTCGCGTCGCGCGCGTTCCTGGACATTGAATTAAAAGTGGCGGGCCTTGAGGATGCTGTGGTTGCCTGCCTACAGGAGAGCCCGGCGAGGCGCGGCTGCATCGTGTCTTCTTTTTTTTCAGGCGTCGTGAAGGCGGTGGCCGAGCGCGGGCTGGTGGCCGGATTCATCTGCGACACGCAGCGCGAGCTGGCGCGCTGGAAGGACCTGCCGGGAGGGTACGTAATCCCGCATCACAAGCTGGTGGACCGCCAACTGGTCGAGGAAATCCACGCGGGCGGGCGCAAGGTGTTCGTCTGGACGGTGAACGCCGAGCGCCAGATGCGCCGCCTGGCCGAGTGGGGAGTCGACGGCATCGTCTCCGATGACACGGCCCTGCTGGTCAGAACATTTTCTCAGAGCCATAGGTAGAGACGCAGCATGCTGCGTCTCTACCAACTTCAACGCCGCGGATAGCCTGCCCCGAGCGAAGTCGAGGGGCGGGTAAACGCAGATCGGAACCACTGATCCGCGAAGATCGGCGTTTGATCCGCGGCGAATAGAAGTTACCGCGCGATGGCTTCCACGCGCTTCAGGAATCCTGCGCGCTCGTCTTCGAAGGCATCGCGCTCGCGGGCGATACGGGACAGGCTCCATCCCATGACGTCGCCTATGCGGCGGGCGGCGGTGCGGCTGCACCGGTCGCTCCAGCACGCGCCCAGGGCCACCGGCACGCGCCGCAGCAGGATGTCGCCGAGAGTGACGGCGCATTCCCGGCGCACCGCGGCCGTGGCTTCGGCGACCAGGTGCGGCGAGTGCTCACAGAGCGGCTCGCGCAGGCGTTCGTCCGTAGCGGCCGCGTGCGCGATTTCCGCCGCGCCCGCTCCGTGCCATTCCGCCAGGGCCCGGGCGGAAGCCTGCGCCACATGCGCCCGCTGCGCCACCGCGCGCGACCATCCGGCGAGCGCCGATTCGATGTCCAGAGCGGAGGGAGCGACGTTGAGCGCCGGTTCCGGCGCCTCGAGTCCAATCTTGCGGGCGCACTCGCGGGCGAGAGCCGCCGCGGTGGTCAGCTTGCCGCCCACCACTGAGATCATGCCGCGGGCGCCTTCATCCGAGTGGTCGTGGAGAAAGTGGCGGCGCGTGACTGCCGAAGGTTTGTCATCGGGCGAGTAGGGAAGTGGACGCACGCCCGCGAACGTAGCCTGCACATCGCTCCAGGAGAGGCGCACTCCCGGAAACAGCCGCTGCAGGGATGCGAACAGGTAATCGACCTCGTCGGCACCGGGTGCAGTAGCGCCCGGGTCAGTATCATCCCGCACCTCGGTCGAGCCCACGAGCACTTGTCCGTTCCAGGGGATCACGAAGATGGGGCGTCCGTCCACCGCCTCGGTGTACAGGGCCGATTCCGGCGCGCCTGCGAATCGCCGCATCACCAGATGCGAGCCGCGCACCCCGCCGATGAGCGGGGAGCCGGTGCGGATGCTCGACGCCGCGCACACGCGGTCTGCCCAGGGGCCGCTGGCGTTGATGATCCAATCGGCGCTGGTGCGATACTCGCTGTCGTCCAGAAGATTGCGGACGCGTACGCCTGTGGCGCGGCCCTCGCGCGTCTCGATCTCGAGCACACGCGTGTGATTGCGTGCCTGCGCGCCGTGTTCGATAGCCTCGCGCAGCCACTCGGCCACCAGCCGCTCGGGAAATTCGCAGCGGGCGTCGTCGTAGTGGAAGACGGACCAGCGCTGCCCGGAATCGAGCAGGCGCTCCAGCCGATCGAGTTCGCCATCGACAGCGGAGGGGCGACCGGCGCCGAGCGTGGCGTAGACCCACAATCCCGCGCGCACGGCCAGCGCGCTGTGGTTTCCACCGGTACCCAGAGCAAGCAGGAACTTCAGCGGACGCACCAGGTGCGGGCGCTCGGCGCGCAGGCGCTCGCGCTCGCGCAACGACTCTCGCACCAGACCCAGCTCGCCGTGTTCCAGATAGCGCAGGCCGCCGTGGATGATACGGGTGGAGCGGCTGGTGACTCCGGAGCAGAAATCATTCTGTTCCAGGATGACTACTCGCTTCCCGCTGTAGGCACACTCCCGCGCGATGGCGACGCCATTGATGCCGCCGCCGATCACCACCACGTCGAAGTGTTCGTCGCTCATTCCCCTCGGTTGGATGCGCGGGCGCTTGGGGAGGGCTTGCGGATATGGTGGACCTTGAGGCTGAGCCACTCAAGGTATCCGTGGGGCATGGCCGCCTCGGGTACCGAGTACCGAGTTGCGAGTACCGAGTCGTGAGACTAGCTTTTTCTCGGTACTCGGTACTCAGTACTTGCTAGCGCTCCAGTTTGAAGTACAGGATGCCCAGCGGCGGCAAGGTGAGCTTGAGGGAGAATGGGCGACCGTGCTGCGGGATGGCTTCGGCCATGACTCCGCCAGCGTTGCCCTGGTTGCTGCCGCCATACATTTCGGCGTCGCTGTTGAGCAGCTCGCGCCACCAGCCGCCTTCCGGCACGCCGATGCGGTGGCCTTTACGCACGACCGGAGTGAAGTTGCCGACGACAAGGATCACTTCATGGTGGCCGCGGCGCAGGAAGCTGAGCACGCTGGTGTCACCGTCGTTGGCGTCCACCCATTCGAAGGTGGCGGGATCGAACTCCCGCTCGTAGAGCGCCGGCTGCTCGCGATAGACGCGGTTCAGGTCACCCACCAGTTTCTGCACCCCGGAGTGCCAGGGGAACTGCAGCACCCACCACTCCAGCCCTTCCTCGTGATACCACTCTTTTTTCTGACCGAACTCGCAGCCCATGAATAGCAGCTTCTTGCCCGGCTGCGCCCATTGATATCCGAAGAGCAGGCGCAGATTGGCGAACTGCTGCCACTCATCGCCCGGCATCTTCCCGATGAGCGCGCCCTTGCCGTGGACGACCTCGTCGTGCGACAGCGGCAGCACGTAGTTCTCGGTGAACATGTAGAGGCCGCGGAAGGTGAGTTGATTGTGATGAAAGCGGCGGTGGATGGGGTCTTTCGACAAATACTTGAGCGTGTCGTGCATCCATCCCATGTCCCACTTGAGGCCGAAGCCGAGCCCGCCTACGTAAGTTGGGCGCGAAACCATCGGCCAGGCCGTGGACTCCTCCGCGACGGTCTGCACGTCGGGATGGCTCCCGTAGACATCAGAATTCATCTTCTGGAGGAAGCTGATGGCCCCCAGGTTCTCGTTGCCGCCGTACCGGTTGGGGATCCATTCCCCGGGCTGCCGCGCATAGTCGAGGTAAAGCATGGAGGCGACCGCATCCACCCGCAGGCCGTCAGCGTGATACTGGCCGAGCCAGAACAGCGCGCTCGAGAGCAGGAAGCTGCGCACCTCGTTGCGGTCGAAATTAAAGATGTGCGACTTCCACTCGGGATGGAAGCCCTGGCGCGGGTCGGAGTGCTCGTAAAGATGCGTGCCGTCGAAGTAGGCGAGCCCGTGCGCGTCCGTGGGGAAGTGCGAGGGAACCCAGTCGAGGATCACGCCCACCCCGTGCTGGTGCAGGTGGTCCACCAGGTACATGAAGTCCTGCGGCGTGCCGTAGCGGCTGCTGGGAGCGAAGAAGCCCGTCACCTGGTATCCCCAGGAGCCGTAGAACGGATGTTCCATCACCGGCAGGAATTCCACGTGCGTGAAGCCCATGCGGTTGCAGTATTCGGCCAGCTTGGGCGCCAGTTCGCGGTAGGTCAGCCAACGGTTGCTCTGTTCCCAGGCGCGCATCCACGAGCCCAGGTGCACCTCGTAGATCGAGATAGGACGGTTGAGCGCGTTGTGGTAGTGGCGGGATTGCATCCATTCCTGGTCGGCCCAGTCGTAACCCAGGTCCCATACGATGGAAGCCGTGCGCGGCGCGACCTCGTGTTCGAAGCCATAAGGGTCGGCCTTGTCGATGCTGTAGCCCAGGTAGCGCGAAGCGATGTGGTACTTGTACACCGTGCCGTGGCCAAGATCGGGGATGAATCCCTCCCAGATACCGGAGCTGCCGCGCGTGCGCAGGGGATGGGCGTCCTTGTTCCAGCCGTTAAAGTCGCCGATGACGGAGACCGAGTAGGCGTTCGGCGCCCATACGGCGAAGTAGGTGCCGCGCTGTCCATCGACGGTCGCTGCATGCGCGCCCAGCTTCTCGTAGAGGCTGTTGTGGTTGCCCTCGTTAAACAGATGGAGGTCGTAGTCGCTCAAGAGCGAGAAGTCATAGCGCACGGCGTGGTTCTGGACGAGCGGCATGGTCGCCTGGTACCCATAGTATTTAACGCCTGAGCGGCAGAAAATGCCAATAGGAGAGCCGGGATGGTCACCCTACTCCCCTACCCTCTCCCCTGCCCGATCTCCATGGAAGGGGTGAGAAATGCACCCCCCCCGGCCAATCACCCGATCTCCCGATGACCCGATCCTTGTGCTAGGCTGGCAGCAACGTGCGGATCCTCACCAGATACATCCTGCGCGAAGTGCTGTGGCATGCCCTGATCGGCACGGCGCTGTTCACCTTCGTCATCTTCATGCGGGATGTAGGACGCATCCTCGAGCTGGTGGTGCGCAACAGCGCTCCGCTGCCCAGCGTGGCCGAGATTTTTCTGTTCACGGTGCCGCAGGCGCTGACGGTGACGGTGCCCATGGGCGTGCTGGTGGGCATCCTGATCGGGCTGAGCCGGCTGGCGGCGGACAGCGAGGTCACCGCCATGCGCGCCAGCGGGCTGGGCGCGGGCATGTTCCTGAAGGTGGTTTCCATCTTTGCGATCGTGGCTTGGCTGCTGGCCTCGGGTAACCAGCTTTATCTCGCGCCGCGCGCCTCCGACTCCCTGGCCCGCTTGCAGGACCGCCTGAGGAGCTCGCAGGCGTCCTACGAAGTGCAGCCCCGCGTCTTCTACGAGGACTTCAAGAACTACGTCCTCTACGTGCAGGATGTGAGCGCGGTCCCTAATGGAGCGCTGTGGAACGGCGTTTTTCTTGCCGACATCAGCACCCCCGGCGCGCCCAAAATCACCCTGGCTCAGCGCGGCATCGCCGGCAGTCAGTCGCCCACCGCCCTTCGCCTGCACCTGAGCAACGGTACCGAGCACGACGTCGATCCCAAGCTGCCGCAGCAATATCAGATCTCGACGTTCGAAAAGAGCGACATTTCCATTCCCTTGCCCGAGCCGGAGACGCCGGTGGGCACCGGCGACTTGGCGGCGGGAGCGCGGCAGTGGGCGCGCGTCGCGGAGATGCCCACGGCAGCATTGTGGCGCCTGGCGCACGCCAAGGATTCCACTGCGCCCTGGTTCGAGATCGAACTGCACCGCCGCTTCGCTCTGCCCGCCGCCTGTCTGGTGCTGGCGCTGGTCGGAATTCCCCTCGGCCTGTCGGCCAAGAAGGGTGGCAAGTCCACAGGATTCATCCTGACCATCCTGCTGGTGTTCCTTTACTACTTCGCATCGCTGACGGGCGACAAGGTCCTGGCCAGGCAGGGGCGGGTTTCGCCCGCGGTGGGCGTGTGGATGGCCAACATCATCTTCTTCCTGGCAGGCGCCTGGCTCCTTTGGCGCGTGGACCGCATGCCCATGGAGATCTCCGCGTCGCTGCGCCCGCTTTATCAGGCGCTCAAGGACCGCATTCAGCATCGCACCCGCCGCGCCCACGGCGCCTTCGAGCGGGCGGTCTCGCGGCGGCGCTTTCTCAATACTCGCTTCCCGCAGATCCTGGACGACTACATCCTGCGCGACCTCCTTATTTACCTGGGGCTGATCCTGGCCACGTTCCTCACTCTCAGCCTGGTGTTCAACTTCTTCGAGCTGCTGGGCGACATCGTGCGCAACCGCGTGCCGCTGGTGACGGTGGGCGCTTACATGGTGAACGTGGTGCCGGGCATGCTCTACCTGATGACGCCGCTGGCCGTGCTCATTGCAGTGCTGGTGACCTTTGGCCTGATGCAGAAGGCCAACGAGATCACCGCCATGAAGGCCACCGGAATCAGCATTTACCGCGCCGCGGTGCCGGTACTGCTGCTGGCGGCGGTGCTGCCGGTGGGTATGTTCCTGTTCGACCAATACTGGCTACCGCAGGCCAACAAGCGCCAGGACCAGCTCTGGAACGCCATCAAGGGCAAGCCGCCGCAGACCTATCTGCGTCCCGACCGCAAATGGATTTTCGGTCAAAGCTCGGCCATTTACTACTACGAGTTCTTCGATCCCGACCGCAACCATTTCGGCAGCATCTCGGTGTTCGAGTTCGATCCCGCCACCTTCCAGTTCACCCGCCGCGTGTACGCTACGCGCGCGCGCTGGGCGCCGGAGCTGCAGAAGTGGATCTTCGAGGACGGCTGGGAGCGTGACTTCCAGAGCGCCGCTATTCGCCAGTACCGCACCTTCGACGTGGCCACCTTCGCCGAGCTGGCCGAGCCGCCCTCCTACTTCAAGAAGGAAGTGAAGCAGTCCTCGGAGATGAGCTACGAGGAACTAAGCCGCTACATCAAGGACCTGCAGCAGAGCGGCTTCGACGTGGTGCGGCTGCGCGTGCAGTTGCAGAAGAAGTTTGCGTTTCCGCTGATCACTTTTGTGATGGCCGTCCTAGCCGTTCCCTTTGCGCTATCGACCGGACGCCGGGGCGCGCTGGCGGGCGTGGCGACTGCCATCGGCATCGCCGTGATGTACTGGGTAGCCTCGGGGCTGTTCGAGGCCATGGGCAACGTCAGCCAGTTGCCGGCCGCGCTCGCCGCCTGGGCCCCGGACGTGATCTTCGGGTTCGCGGGCGGGTACATGATCTTGAAGGTACCCACCTGATCGGGTGATCGGACACAGTGTACAATCGCCCGCCTGGCAGTTGTTTGCAAGGACGCGTCCATGATCATCGAGAAAATCGAGAGGCCGCCGAAACCCATCCTTAGCGGCTTCCAAAGCCTGCTCAAGTACGACTCAATCACCTGCGCCATTTCCGACTGCATGGGCCGCTTCAATGCCATGACGTCAGACATGAAGCCGCTTTTCGACGGTATCCGTCTGGTCGGCACCGCCGTGACAGTGAAAACTCTGGCTTCCGATCTGGCGGCCGCGTTCAAAGCCATCGATCTCTGTCACCCCGGTGACATCGTGGTGATCGATTCACACGGCTCGGCCAGCACCGCCTTCTGGGGCGAGAACATGACCATGTCAGCCATGAACCGAGGCGCGGTCGCAGCCGTCATCGATGGCGCATGCCGCGACATTGAGGAGATCAGGAAGCTCAAGTTCCCGGTGATCTGCAAGGGCTTTGTTCCCAATGTCGCGTCCGTCTCAGGGTATGGACACGTCAACGTCACGATCCAGTGCGCCGGCGTCGCCGTCTCGCCGGGTGACATCATTGTCGTGGACGGCAACGGTGTCGTAGTCGTACCCAAGGGAGAGTGCGCAGAAGTCCTGAAAAAAGCTCAGCACCTACTTGAGACCGAACACATTGTCCAGGAGAAGATCAAGGCCGGTGCTACGATCGGCGAACTGATCAATGTCGACGAAGTGTTCAAGGCTGCCTTCTCCTATCAGAATCGAGCGGCCGGGAAACCAGGCTAGAAATGGCGTCGGTCCGCCCGATCAATCCTGCGTCCCGCCTTGCTAAAATCTCATCCAAGGACTCATGACCTCGGCCACCGTGCAGCCACAAATTGAAGCTCCTCTAGAAAAGCAGAGCGTGCGCCGGAACCTGCGTCCGCTTTTGCCCTACCTGGCGAAGTACTGGCGCGGGCTGGCGGTCGGGACCATCTCCGTGCTGCTGGACAACGGCACGTGGATCATCTTTCCGCTAGTGCTGGGGAGGGCCGTCCAGAGTCTTTACCAGGGGGTCACGAGGCAGAAACTTGGTTATTATGCCGCGCTGCTGGTGGGTATCGCCTGCGTCAAGGGCATTTTCCGCTTTCTGACCCGCTGGGTGGTCATCGGCATCTCGCGCGACATCGAATTTGACCTGCGCAACGACCTGTTCCGCCACCTGGAGAGCCTGTCGTGGTCGTACTACCAGCACACCCGCACCGGCGACGTCATGGCGCGCGCCACCAACGACCTGAACGCCGTGCGCATGCTGCTGGGACCGGCCATCATGTACAGCGCCAACACGCTGGTGTACACGCTGGGCGCGCTGTATTTCATGTTCCGCATCAGTCCCAGCCTGACCATCTGGGCCTTCCTGCCGCTGCCGGTGGTTTCCGTGGTAGTGCAGTACTTCGGGAGCCGGATCCACGAACGCTTCGAGCGCATCCAGGCGATGTTTGCCGAGATCTCGGCGCGCGCGCAGGAGAACTTTTCGGGCGCACGCGTAGTGCGCGCCTTCGTGCAAGAGCAGGCCGAGATCGAGGCCTTCGAGAACGCCAACCGTGAGTACATCCGGCGCAGCCTCAAGCTGGTGCGGCTGATGGGCATGTTGTGGCCGACGCTGGAGACGCTGCTCGGATCAGCGGTAGTGCTGGTGCTTTGGCTAGGAGGCCGGCAGGTCCTTCAGGGAAGGATGGACGTGGGCATGTTCGTCTCCTTCAATACCTACCTGGTGCAGCTTAGCTGGCCGATCATCTCGGTGGGCTGGGTGCTGAATCTGTTCCAGCGCGGCAGCGCGTCCATGGGCAGGATCAACGAGATCTTTGCGGAACGGCCTGAGATCCGGGACCATGTGCGGCCGGATGCGGCGCCCGGCGAGATTCGCGGTGACATCGAGTTCCGCAACCTTAGGTTCGCGTACAACGGCGTGCCCGTGCTCGACGGCATCAGCCTGAAGGTTCCCGCCGGATCGAGCCTGGCGGTCGTGGGCGCCACTGGCTCGGGCAAGTCCACGCTGGTGAGCCTGATTCCGCGCATCTACGATGCGCCGGCGGGCAGCGTGCTGATCGACGGCCGGCCCATCACCGACTACCCGCTGGACACTCTACGGCGCGCCATCGGCTTCGTGCCCCAGGAGACGTTTCTCTTCAGCGACACGGTGCGCGAAAACATAGCACTGGGCGCCGAGACCGCCAGCGACGCGGATGTGCAGCGTGCTGCGGAAGGCGCCAATATCGCAGTCGATATCGCCGACTTTCCGGAGAAATACCAGACCATGGTGGGCGAGCGCGGGATCACGCTCTCGGGCGGGCAGAAGCAGCGGACGGCCATCGCCCGCGCCCTCATCCGGGATCCGCGCATCCTGGTGCTCGACGACGCGCTCTCCAGCGTCGATACCTATACTGAGGAGAAGATCCTCAACCACCTGCGCGAGGTAATGCAGGGGCGGACGACCATCTTCATCTCTCATCGCGTCTCGACCGTCCGCAACGCCGACCGCATCGCCGTGCTGCACGGCGGGCGCATCGTGGAGCTGGGTACACACGACGAGCTCATCGCCCGCAACGGGTACTACACAGATCTGTACAACAAACAGTTGCTGGAAGAAGAGCTGGAGACGGTGTAGCGGATTGCTTCATTGACTCATTGATTCACTGGTTCATTGAATCGGGTGCGACAGCCGGCTCAATGAATCAATGGCTCAATCCGCATGAAACGCGTCCTCATTCCCGAGCTGTTCGACAGCGATTCGGGCTCACCGTCCGAGATCACGGCGGCGCTCGCCGACCTGCGCATGGCCAACCGCTGGTTTGGCGGGGCGGCGACGATGTGCGAACTGGTGCGCGAAGTGGCGCGGCGCACGGGAAGAAGGGAACTGTCTCTGCTGGACGTGGGTGGCGCTTCTGGCGACATACCCGTCCGCGTGGCCCGGGAACTCGGGCGCGAAGGTGTGCGCGTCGGCTTCGTGGTCCTCGACCGCTCGGTGGCGCACCTGAACGGGACCCGGCGAGCGGTGGCCGGGGATGCGCTGTCCCTGCCGTTCGGCAATGGCAGCTTCGACCTGGTGGCCTCGTCTCTGTTCCTGCACCACCTGGAGCCTGGCGAACTGGTGCGCTTCATCAACGAGTCGTTGCGGGTGGCGCGGGTGGCGGCGCTGGTCAACGATTTGCGTCGCAGTCCGGCTCACTTGGCGCTCACCTACGCCGGCTTTGCGTTGTACCGCAGCCGGTTCACGCGGCACGACGCGCCCGCCTCGGTGCGCCGCGCTTACACGATCGACGAAATGCGTGATTTGTTGCAAGCGTCGCGCGCCGCGACCCTCGAGATGCGGAATCATTATCTGTGCCGCATGGGGGCGATCGCGTGGAGATAGTCACGTTAGACGCATGGAGTGCCCCAGCGTTGCCCGGTTTTGCCACGGGTGGGAAATCATGACCTTCGATCTGGCGATCATCGGCGGCGGGCCTGCGGGGACGGCGGCGGCCATTACCGCATCCCGTTTGGGCAGGCGTGTGCTGCTCCTTGAGCGCGGACGCTTCCCCCGCCAGAAGGTCTGCGGCGAATTCATCTCGCCCGAGGGAGGGGCACTGCTCGAAGCGCTGGGACTTCACGATCTGGTTTGTCGTGCGCCGCGGATCGCGCATGCCCGCATCCTTGCCGAGCGTTCGGTAGCGGAAGCCACGCTCTCTCCGGCAGCGGTATCCATATCGCGCTATGAACTGGACCATGCGCTGTGGCGCCTGGCTGTCGAGGCCGGGGCCGATTGCCGCCAGCAGGTGGAAGCCCGCGAGATCACCGGCCCTGGACCATTCAACGTTGCGACTTCGGCGGGTGCATTCCGTGCGCGCGCCGTGATCAACGCCAGCGGACGGTGGTCGAATC
>DATKLD010000177.1:0-12795 GCA_035542595.1 Terriglobales bacterium | reverse complement strand
CCCGGGGCCGGTGCGACCCCACGTAAGAAGCGCGTGGCGGTGTTCGACTTCGACTACGCCACCGTCCACGCCAACGTCCGCGCCATCTTCGGCAACGACATCGACATCGGCAGGGGCGTCAGCGATCTGCTCGTGACGATGCTCGTCAAGGACGGAACCTACTCCGTCATCGAGCGCAAGAACCTGGACAAGATCCTCGGCGAGCAGAACTTTTCCAACAGCGACCGAGCGAATCCGACGTCGGCGGCCAAGATCGGCAAGCTCCTGGGCGTGGACGCCATTATCGTAGGCGTCATCACCCAGTTTGGCGGGGAGAATAAGGACACTAAGGTCGGTGGCGGCGGCGGCGGCTGGGGCGGATTCGGCATCGGCGGATTCAGCCACAAGAAGTCCAAGGCCATCGTCAGCGTGGATGCGCGCCTCGTGGACATTGATACCGCGGAAATCCTCGGCGTCGCCGATGGCAAGGGCGAATCATCGCGCGAGAGCACTTCCCTGCTGGGCGGAGGCGGCAACTGGCATGGCTTCGGCGGCGGCAACGTGGACTTCGGCGCCAGCGACTTCCAGGAGACCATCATCGGTGAGGCGGTCAAGAAGGCCATGGAACAATTGAGCGCCGGCATCATCGCCGATGCGCCCAAGCTGCAGGCGCGGACCATCAACGTGCAAGGCATGGTCGCCTTCATCGACGCCAATGGGGTGGTGGTCAACGTGGGCAAGAAGGCCGGACTGAAGCCCGGAGACACGCTCGCGGTGGAGCGGGTCACGCGCGAGATCAAGGATCCGAGCACTGGCGCGGTCATCCGCCGCATGACCAGTCAACTGGGCACCATCCAGATTACCGACGTGGACGACGGTTCGGGCGTGGCCAAGGTCCTCACCGGCAGCGGCTTCAAAGTCGGAGACATGGTGAAGACTGTCACCCAGTGAGCGGTGGGCGGGTGCTCGTGGCGGAGGAAGATTTTCGGGGCTGGCTGCGGCCAGCCCTCTTTCTTAGTGCGGACCGGCAGCGACTCCCGAAAAAGAGAACCGCCCGAAAGGACTGCCGAACCGCCCCCACCGCGAGAAGAAAAACCCGTTGCGTCCAAAACGCCAGCCGGAACCGAACCAGGACCGATTCGAGTAGCCATACGAGTAAGGATCCATGTAGGCGTACACGGTCGTGTTCGGGTAGGGCGAGCGGGCGTATCCGCCTACCGGGTGACCGGTAAGGATGGCCACATCATTGGGATCGAGCGGATGGCCTGGCTTGGGTGCCGGCTGCAACCATTGGGCTTGTGGCGCTGGTTCCGCTTCAGACTGTGACGCGGATTGTTCCCACGGCGCCTGCGGCTCGGGCGGCTTCTGAGTGCATTCCTGTCCCAGGGCCGCAAAAGGCGCAAGGCAAACGAGCAACAAAACGAGTAATGACAGGAAGGCTGTCCTCATGTTCCCCTCCCCGTAGCGCTTCGTAGATTCTAGCACCGAATGCCGGCTGCCGAGCGTCGCCGCGGCCCCGTTCAGCTCGCCTCAGGGATGAAGGCGCTACTGCTCGTCACGCCGGCGACGGTCGCCAGCGTGGTGGTGACCAGAAAGCCGTTGTAGACCATGGAGAGTTCCCGCCACACCCGGTGCGCACTGCACGGCGTCTCGTCCGAGCACGGCCGGTTGTTGAGCAGGCAGGTGGGCTTGGCCTTTGATCCCTCAAACAACTCCACGACGTCGATGAGGTATATATGGTCTGCCGGCTTGTTGAGGCGGTAGCCGCCACCGGCGCCACGCGTGGACCGCAGAAATCCGGCATTGCGCAGCGCGAGCAGCACTTTCGACAGGTAATTGCGCGGGACGAGCGTGGCATCGGCCAAGTCCTGGCTCAGGACAGTGGTCCCGGACGGAAGACTCGCGATGTGGATCAGTGCCCGGAGGGCGTATTGGGAGGTAGTCGAAATCATATCTTTATCTCTGGATGTGCAAGTGTTTTGTAGCTGCTAAAAGGCGCCCCTAACAGTGACCTGGGTCACACAAGTAAGTGACGGTGGCAGCCCCACGGCAACGCCGCTGTGAGCACAGACCACCGGTGTGTGACCGCGATCACATCCAGGCCCCCAGCCGTCCGTTTACCCTGCTGTCGTCTTCCAGGGCCTTTCGAACGAAACGTAACCGGCAGGCGGCGCTCCCCCAGCCTCCGCCCCAGCAAGCCGAAGGCGGGTTTGCCGGGGATTCCGGCCTGGCGCGAACGTCTGCGCTTGAACCGCACATGAGCGTCAACATCGGCTTGGACATCGGGGCGGTCAGCCTCAAGCTGGCGGCCATCGGCACACCCGGCGACACCGGGCTGTTTCAATCACTGGCACGCGAGAAGGACGCTAGCTTCTTCCCCGGGCACTTCCCTGTTGCCAGCGCCTGGGCGGAACGTCAACTGGTACTCTCGCGCTATCGCCGCATTCAGGGCAGCCCCATCCAGTCTACTTTTGATCTGCTCAAGGAGTTCTACGAGTGCGTCCCGGAGCAGGCGGTAGAAGGCATCCGCGTGACCGGCTCCGGCAGCCAGCTCATCGCCAGGATCTTGGGCATTTATTTTGAGAACGAGTTCCGAGCCGTCGCCAAGGGAGTGCGCGTCTTCTATCCCGAGGTGCGGACCGTCTTCGAGATGGGCGGCGAAGCTTCCAAGTACCTGCACCTGGAGCCGGCGGAGGAATCGAAGTACCTGGGAATCGTGGACTACTCAGCCAGCGGCGATTGCGCCGCCGGCACCGGTTCGTTCATCGACCAGCAGGCTTCGCGGCTGCTGTATGCGGTGGACGAAGTGGGCCAAGCTGCGGCCTCGGCCAGTTGCGCGGCGCGGATCGCGGGTCGCTGCTCGGTGTTCGCCAAGAGCGACATGATCCACGCCCAGCAGAAGGGCTATACCACCGAGCAGATCCTGCGTGGCCTGTGCGACGCGGTGGCGCGCAACTTCAAGTCCAGCATCGTCAAGGGCCGCGAGGTTGCGCCGCCGGTGGCCTTCATCGGCGCGGTGGCGCTGAACCAGGGTGTTCGCAACGCGCTGCGCGAAGTCTTCAAGCTCGAGGAGTCGCAGTTTTTTGTGCCCGAGCTGCACGCCTGGATGGGGGCCGTGGGCGCCGCGCTGTTCGAGGCTGAGGAGACGCGCAAGCGCTCGTTCAAGCGCATCCATCAGTTGCAGCAGCACGCCTCCGCAAAGCGCAGCTTCGCCTGCGCCGACCCGCTCCTGATGGACCAGGTGGTGCTGCTGCGCGATCGCATGGATGACACCCGCAAGCTCGCGCCGGGCGAGACCGTCGACGCCTATCTGGGGATCGACGTCGGCTCGGTCAGCACCAACCTGGTGGCCATCGATGCCTCCGGCAACGTGCTGCATGAAATCTACCTACGAACCCAGGGCCGTCCGATCGAAGTGGTAAACCAGGGCCTGGCGGAGATCGAAGCCGTGCTGGGGCCGCAGCTTCGCATCCGCGGCGTCGGGACTACGGGCTCCGGCCGGGAGTTGATCGGCGAGTTGGTGGGCGCCGATACCGTCAGCGACGAGATCACTGCGCACAAAACCGGCGCCATGCACGTTTGCCAGCGGCTGGGCATGGAGCTGGTGGACACCATCTTCGAGATCGGCGGGCAAGACTCGAAATTCATCAGCATCGATCGCGGCGTGGTCGTCGACTTCACCATGAACGAGGCCTGCGCCGCTGGCACCGGCTCCTTCCTGGAAGAGCAGGCGGAAAAGCTAGGTGTGCAGATCAAGGGCGAGTTCGCGCGGCTGGCGCTCGAGTCACGCAGCCCGGCGCGCCTGGGCGAACGCTGCACCGTGTTCATGGAGCGCGACGTCACCGCCTTGCTGCTGAAGGGAGCAGAGGTCGGCGACCTGTGCGCCGGCCTGGCGTACTCGGTGGCTTTCAACTACCTGAACCGCGTGGTGCGAGGTCGCAGGATCGGCGGCGTGATCTACTTCCAGGGCGGCACGGCGTACAACGACGCGGTAGCGGCGGCGTTCTCGCAGATCCTGGGCAAGCGCATCATCGTCCCGCCGCACAACGGCGTGATCGGCGCCATCGGCATGGCGCTGATCGCGCGCGACCGCATGCAGGACTTGCACCCCGGCCAGCCCAGCATGTTCCGCGGCTACGACCTGAACAAGGTGGATTACGCAACCCGCGAGTTCGTCTGCCACGCCTGCTCCAATTACTGCGACATGAAGGAATTCACGATCGAAGGACAGCGCAGCTACTGGGGCGATAAGTGCTCGGACAAGTTCCGCAAGCGCGCCCGCACCGACCGCCAGCCGGTGATCGAAGACCTGATCGAGTATCGCGAAAAGCTGCTCGAAGAAGTCTTGCGGCCGCCCACGAGACGCGGCAAGAGAGTCGGCGTGCCCCGCACCATGTACTTCTACGATCGCTTCCCCTTCTGGTGCGCGTACCTCCAGGAGCTGGGATTCGAAGTGGTCGTTTCGCCGCGGACCGACGGGAAGATCGCGGCCACAGGCGACGAGCTGGCAATCGCGCAGCCCTGTTTCCCCATCATCGTTGCCCACGGACACGTGCAGGAGCTGGTGCGGCAGGAGGTGGATTACATCCTGCTTCCCAACATGATGGACTACGAGGCGCCGGCTTGGACTTCGGCGTCGCACCTCTGTCCGTGGAACCAGACGTTGCCCTACGTCATGCGCGCTGTGCCGCAATTGGAGGCGATGCGCGATCGTATCCTCGCTCCTACCGTCCATTTCCGTCTCGGACGCAGGAAGGTGGAAGAGGAGCTGGCGGCGTTTGCCAATGAGCTCCTGAAGGTTTCGCGGCGAGCCAGCAATCGGGCCGTGATGGCCGCCTATGCGGCGCAGGGAGCGTTCACCGACGCGGTGCTCGAAGCCGGCCGCGGCGCTCTCGCGCGTCTGGAGCAAAGCGGCGAGCCGGCGCTGGTGCTGGTCGGGCGCGCCTACAACATGTATGACCGCAGCATCAACTGCGACATCCCGCGCAAGCTGCGCGCGCTCTATGGCGCCAACGTGCTGCCCATGGATTTCCTCCCGCTCGACGATGAGGAGATCCTCGACGTAAATCCCAACATGTACTGGAACTCGGGCCGGCGGATTTTGGCGGCGGCGCGCATCACTCGCCGCTATCCCAACCTGCACGTGGTGTACATCTCCAACTTCAAGTGCGGGCCCGATTCTTACATCAAGTCGTTTATGAACGAGGCCGGCCGCAAGCCCGGGCTGGTGCTCCAGTTCGACGGCCATTCCAACGACGCGGGCTTCATCACCCGTTGCGAAGCCTATCTCGACAGCAAAGGATTTCTGCGATGTGCGCCATGCGCCACCAGCATGTAAGCCGCAAGATCGGCCCGGAGAATCCGCTGTACGGCAAAGTGGTTTACGTGCCGGCGATGTCGGAGGGACATCCCGAGGCGTTCGCCTCGGTGTTTCGCTGGCTGGGGGTGGAGGCCCATCCGACTCCCCCCTCGGACGCGCGTACTCGCGAACTGGGTGGCAAGTTCACAGCGGGCGATGAGTGCTATCCCGCCAAAGTCACGGTTGGAGACTTCCTGCGCATCATGGAACGGCCGGGCTTCGATCCTCATCGCACCGTCTTCTTTATGGCTGCCGCCGATGGTCCCTGCCGCTTTGGCCAATACGCGCCGTATCTGAAGAGATTGCTTTCCGAAGTTGGGCACGGCGAAGTGCAGATCCTTTCTCCCAGCAGCAAGAACGGCTACGCGGACATCGGCGACATCGCTACGCCGTTCATGCGCGCCGCGTGGCGGGCACTGGTTTGCGGTGACCTGCTGCAAAAAGCGCTGCTGCAAACGCGCCCGTACGAAGACTCGACCGGCGCCGCCGACCAGGTCTTCCAGGAATCGATCCGCGATCTGTGCCAGACCATGGAGGCCAGTTGCGCCGAGCCCGACTGCCAGTTGCGCGATCTGGTGGACTCGATGCGGCGCGCCCGCGAGCGCTTCCGTCGCCTGCCCGCGCATTATGATCCGGAGACGCCGCTCATCGGCGTGGTGGGCGAAATCTTCTGCCGCCTGAATACCTTCAGCAACGAAGACCTGGTGCGCAAGCTGGAAGGCTACGGCGCCGAGGCCTGGCTGAGCGACATCGCCGAGTGGATCGGCTACAGCAACCAGGAAG
Source organism: Terriglobales bacterium (assembly GCA_035542595.1). Lineage (GTDB taxonomy): Bacteria > Acidobacteriota > Terriglobia > Terriglobales > Acidobacteriaceae > JAHFUA01. The sequence goes on along the minus strand of DATKLD010000177.1, from coordinate 6,674 downwards.
TCCGGCGCAAACTGCGGTTGTGCGGACAAGGATGGTCGCTGGAAATGCTGAAGGCCAGGCTCCGCGAGCACGTGCAGCACGGCGACGAGCACGCGCTGCGCGCGCCCTTCGGCGAAGACTGGGTCGGCTACGAGGAGCCGGAGATCGAGGAAATCCTGGAATTGGGCGCGCCCTACCTACCGCACCACGGCGTGGAAGGCGAGATGGCGCTCAGCGTGGGCAAGGCCGTCTACCTGGCGCGCCACGGCGCGGACGGCATCATCGACATCAGCCCCTTCACCTGCATGAACGGCATCGTGAGCGAGGCGGTGTATCCCAAGCTCAGCAAGGACTACGGCGGCATCCCCATCCGCAACTTCTACTTCGACGGCACGCAGTCCGACCTCGACCGCGATCTGGGAATCTACATGGAGCTGGCTCGCTCCTACCGCGCGAAGAAGCAGTACGTACGGCGTTATCCCGCGTACTTCAAGCTGCCGGCGGCGGCATGAGCCGGGCTGCAGCGGGCTCGCCTACCGGCTTACCGGCTGCTCGATAGAAGAGGTGGTGTTAGCCGGGGCGGCCGCGCTCGCCTGATGCGACCTGTATTCCTGCCATCCCCAGATACCCGCCAGGAGCAGCAGCACCGCAAGCAGGACCAGGAGCCGCGGACTGGCGTTCAGACGCACGGTCAGCCAGGGCTTTCGCCCCTCGCTCTGAGAGTCCGGCAAGGCGCGACCCGCGCCCGCCCGCTCTTTCGTCTCCAGAGAAGCGCGCCCGGGAATCGGCCCCTCGCATTTCTCGCAAGCGCTGCCGGCCTGCGGGTTCTCGTGCCCACAAACAGCGCAAATCACCTTGGCCGGCTGGGCAAGGGGCGGCGGTGTGGGAGGAATCAGGGGCGCGGGACTGCCAGTGCGCTGCGGCGGCGTCTTCAGCTCCCGTGACACCGGCGCGGCCGTGATGGCCGAGATCAGGTCAGCCATACGCCGCAGGGTGAGCACATCGCGGCCATCGAACGCGCGGGGAGCGGCATAGAAGACCTCCAGCAGTCCGCTGACATTGCCGCGCGCAAACAGCGGCACGATCACTGCAGAGCGAACGTTGATGGAGCGGCAGGCCTCGCGGTTCACCCGCGGATCCAGCTCCGTGTCCTCGCAACGGACGGTCACCCCGGTGCGCACGCATTCTCCGGAAAGTCCCGATTCCGGCCGCAGACCAGCGCCCACGCGCGGGGCAGCGCCGCTCGTGGCGCGGCACGTCATCCACCTGGAATCCCCCAGTACGATGGCGGCGCCGTCGGCGCGCGTGAGGCCGCGGGCGCGCTGAACAATGAGGGCGAGGGCAGCGTCACAGTCGAGGTTCTGGCTCGTGATCTCGCGCTGCAGCGCCGCAATTTCCGCCACCCTGCTCTCCGGTCCGAGCAGGGCCGGAGCGGCGGTTGCGGCAGTGGCCGGAGAGATCGGGCGCTCTTGCGGCGCCTTCAAACCCATCCATTCCTTCAGGCTCGCCGCCGCGGCTTCGGGAAGGTCGTGGAATCGGATACCGGCGCGCCCCGAGGCCTCGTCCACCCAGGCGACGGTCCCGCTGGCCTCGATCCGGGCAGCGGTGTCGGGCAACTCGAACTGTAGCGACGTGTCCGCGCCTGGCTTGATGCGGGCCAGCGCCTGCACCGCCATTCCCGACTCGCTGATGTCGACCATCAGGCCCGCGTCTTTCTTGTCGAGGTTGACGGTGACCAGCCGCCGACCCATGACGTTCCTGCGCACAGACGAGCGCCGCTCCTGAGAGGGCGCCGTCCCTGTTTCTTGCAGGGTTGGTGAAATCGACATTGAACAGTTACCTCCCTACTCCCACTTCACGCGCCACGTCGGGGCTGCGAGAATCGCAGCGGGTGCAGTGGTGCGCGCAGTCGCGCGCTTAAGCAGCCAGCCATCAAGGGAATTTCTTGGCCGCGGCGTCCCAGGGGGCGCTGTAGCCTGCGTCGCCGGCTCCCGACCCGGGCGGTGGCGCGGGCCGCGCGGGCGGAGCATAGGCGCTCGCCGTCGCCGGCCGCGAGTATGCAGGGTCGGCTTCGCTTGCTTCAGAAAGCAGGCGCGCTGCGACGCGCAATGCCTCCACTTCTCTCTGGAGCTGCTGCAAATCCAGTTCTTTCCTTCTGAGGACCTCGTTGATGTCTCTCATCGTGTATAGCCGTCCAGGCAGTGGCGTTCGGGGATGGCTCTGCAAGAAGGGGCGTGGCGGAGCCCCAGCGGACGAAGGGGGCAGGAAACGCGGACAAAACGAGGCTGGAGGAGTGCCAAAGACAACTCAACTTCTGAAAATAACCCTCTAGACCGCGTCGAAATCAAAATTTGCACCGTTTGAGCAAATCTTTACCCAGAAGAGAGGAATAGTAAAGCGGCAAAACTGTGGAAAAGTCGGGTGTGCGGAGACAGTCGCCAGACTGCGTTGACGGCCCCAGTTAGTGCGAGGGCCGGACACGTCATCGACGCGCTCGTGCGGTTCAGCGGCGCCGCCGCACGAGTGAGACAAAAAGTAACAATGCTCAGTTTCGGCAGCAATCATGCGGCCAAGACCAGCGTGTGCGTAACGTTACGAAACCTCAGCGGCCCTCCTGCCCTTCGGTAAGTTTTCCAACCTGATTCCGGCAGCTACGATTTTCCGAGCAACATCTTGGAGCAATCGTGCAGACGGGAAGCAGGCCGGGATCCGAAGCACTGACGGCTTCCATAGGGCGAGCGGCGTCCTGCAACCAGTGTGTTCTACCGCAACCACTTACAGCCCATCCCCAAGTGAATCTCGGGCAACCCCCTACCCGCTTACGACTCGGAGAGGAGAACGGATGAAATCCACCCGCTTTATCACAGATTTCCTTCACAGCTTCTTGATCTTCGTGGTTGCAATCGCCCCCGGCAGTCTCTGGGCGCAGGGTAACTTCGTCTATACGAACGATAACCCTTCCGGCGCTCCAGGGAGCAACACGGTTTCGGCCCTGTCGGTGGGTACGGATGGCACGCTGACGCCGATCGCGGGCTCGCCGTTTCCAACCGGTGGTACCGGAGACGGCGGGGGGTTCTATGCCACCAATCGCGCGGTGGTCAACGGTAAGCTGCTGTTCGTTTCCAATGCGGTGTCGGGCGATGTGAGCGTTTTCACCATTGATCCCACCAGCGGCGCTTTGACCGCGGCGCCCGGGTCGCCGTTCAAGACCGGCGCTGCGGCCGGCGCGAGCGCGCTGGCGCCGACCCCCGACGGCAAATTCCTGATGGCGGCCAACACCGGGGCCAATACGGTTTCCGTGTTCAGCGTTGCCACCAACGGAGCGCTCACGCTGACAGCGCAGTTTCCGACCGCCAACACGCCAGACGCAGCCAAGGTGAGCCCGGACGGCAGATTCCTGGGCGTCGCCGAGCCATGGAACAGTAGCGTAGTCGAGATGTTCAGCATTGCTGCGGATGGATCGCTCACTTCCCTGGGAACATTTCCCGGCTCCGGGAACTCCGCTGCAGAGATGGCAGATGTTGACATCAACTGCGCCAACAACATGCTCTACGCCAGTGAGTACAATACGACGGGTACCATTGTCGATGCGTACAGCATCGGCTCTGGCGGGACGCTGAACGCCATCTCCGGTTCACCGTACAGCGTGGGTGGCGTCTTCTCCGCCGCGGTGCTGCTCAGTCCCGACAATAAGACGTTGTTCGTGAGCGACCTGATCCCGGGAACGTTGGCTGTAGCGAGCGTCGCGGGAGATGGAAGTCTGTCGTTCCTCGCCGGATCGCCCTTCACCATGTTCAACCCGTCGACTCCGTCTGGAATTGCGACCAGCGCCGATGGACATTTCCTTTATGTAGCCAACTTCAAGAACACTGTATCGGTGTTCAAGGTGGCCGCCGATGGGACCCCGACCGAGGTAGCCGGGTCGCCGTTCCCCACCGGGGCATCCGGGTTCGGCGGATTGCGTTCGCTGGCTGCATTTCCCCCGGCAGTCTGCGCCCCGCCTGCACCGTCTGACCAGACCGTAGAGATGATGATCAAGCCGCCGGCAACTCCGCCGGTGCTAATTCATCCTCAAGGGCCGGGCAAGGTGCGGGTAGCAATCCTTTCCAGCAAGAACTTTAATGCGGTGAAAGACGTGGATCGGAGCTCGCTCACCTTTGGCCATATGGGTGACGAGAAGAGCCTGGCGTACTGCAATCACAAAGGCTGGGACGTCAACGGAGACGGACTCCCGGATCTTGTGTGCCACTTCAGAATGCCGCTTGCGAAATTCGTTCCCGGAGACACTACGGCATACCTGAAGGGCAAGCTGCTTTCAGGAGAGGCCCTGCAGGCATCCGAGGCCATCACTGATCCGCAGCATGTCAAAAAAGGGCGCCACGGTCGCGACGACGATGACGACGATTGTGACGACGATCATGACGGCCATCATGACAAGGATGGCCACAAACACCACTAACCCTGACGCAAGGTATTTCGAGTGAGGCGGGCGAGACCAGTTCGACGAATGTCGGCGGGTCTCGCCTGTTTCAGTTTTGCAATGTGTACCGGCGTTGCCGTGATTCAGGCATTAACCTGGCCGGTATAGATGGCCATGCCGACCACCGCGTCCACGCCCAAGGCATCGAGTTGCTCGATCTCGGCGGTGCTGGTGATGCCGCCAGCGACGATGAGCTGGCGTGTAGTTGCGCCCCGTAGATTGCGGATCACGTCGAAGGGGATACCTTGCATCAGCCCCTCGGTATCAATGTGAGTGTAGAGGAAGGCGGCGCACCAGGGCTCGAGCGCCTGCATCATCTCGATGGGAGTGAGTTCGGTCGCCTGCTTCCAGCCTCCGATCGCCACTTTACCGCCGCGAGAATCCACGGCAAAGACAAGATGATCGCGAGCACAACGCCCCGCCAACTCCTCTGCAAAAGTGCGGTTAATCTGCCCGTGGCGAACCAGGGCCGAGCCGATGATGATCCGCCGCGCACCCGCGCGCAGCATGTTCTCGGCGGCTTCTATTGAGCGAATCCCGCCGCCGACCTGGCAGGGCAGCCGCGCCGCGAACTGCTCCACGAGCGCGCGATTGCTGCCCTTGCCCATGGCCGCGTCGAGGTCGATGAGCTGCACCAGCGGGTAGCGCGAAAAGCGCTCGATCCAGGCTTCGAAATCAGTCGTTTCCAGCGCTTTCTTCGAGCCCTGGATGAGCTGCACGATCTTGCCTTCCATGAGGTCGATGGAGGGGATCAGCACGGCCACCTCACGGGAATCCCGGCGGCGCGGAGATGCTGTTTCAGCTCGGCGACGGAATTCAAACCGAAGTGGAAGATGGAAGCGGCGAGGGCGGCATCGGCGCGCCCTTCGCGAAAGACGGTTACGAAGTGCTCAGGACCGCCGGCGCCGCCGGAGGCAATGACCGGGATCGAGGTCGCACCCACGACCGCCGCCGTCAACTCGCAATCGAAGCCATCGCGAGTGCCGTCGCGGTCCATCGAGGTCAGCAGAATCTCGCCCGCGCCGCGCGACTCGGCTTCCCTTACCCATTCCAGCGCGTCGCGGCCGGTGGGCTTGCGGCCTCCAGCGGAGCGGACCTCCCAGCGAGCGCCCTTGCCGTCGGGAAGCCGCTTGGCGTCCACGGCCACGATGACCGCCTGCGAGCCGTAGCGCTCGGCGATGCGCGTGATCAGCCTTGAATCAGCCAGGGCGGCGGAGTTGATGGAGATCTTGTCGGCGCCGGCGTCGAAGACCGCGGCCGCGTCCTCGAGCGACCGTATGCCACCGCCCACCGTGAATGGCACGAACAGCTGGCGGGCGGCGCGGCGGACCGCGTCGAGCAGGATGGCACGGTTCTGGTGGGTGGCCGAAATGTCGAGCAGGACGATCTCGTCCGCCCCGGCGCGGCTGTGCGCAGCCGCAAGTTCGGCGGGATCGCCGGCGTCGCGCAACTCGAGAAAGCGTACACCCTTGACCACGCGTCCGGCGTCCACGTCCAAGCAGGCGATGATGCGTTTGGTCAACATGTCAGAGCCGGCAGAAATTCCCCAGAATCGTTAGCCCGACGTCTCCCGACTTTTCCGGATGGAACTGCACGCCGAACAGATGCTCGCGCTCGACCGCCGCAGAAAAGGCTCCGCCATAATTGCAGCAGGCCACTGTTTCGGCGACAACAGGCGCACGGTAGGAGTGCGTAAAGTAGACGAATGCACCCGAGGAGAGCCCCCGCAGCAGGCGCGAGCCGTCTTTGATCTCGAGCTGGTTCCAGCCCACGTGCGGTGACTTCACTTCAGGCGGAAAATGCGAGCACTCTCCAGGAAACACGCTCAGCCCGCGGACCCCCGGCGCTTCCTCGCTCGAGTCGAACATCCACTGCATGCCCACGCAGATGCCGAAGAACGGCGTCTGGCGCTCGATCGCACTGGCGATGACGGCGCGCAGGCCGGTCTCGTCCAGAGTAGAAGTCGCGGCAAAGTGCCCGACGCCGGGAACGATGACTTTCTCCGCTCGTTCGACCACGGCTGGGTCGGAGGTGATCGCGCACGTGAAGCCTAGGTGGTCCACAGCCTTCTTCACCGAGACCAGATTGCCGGCGCGGTAATCGACGATGGCGATCACAGCAGTCCTTTGGTGCTGGGCAGCATGCCCGCCAGACGGCGGTCGCGCCAGCACGCAGCCCGCAGCGCCCGCGCAAACGCCTTGAATAGCGATTCGAT
>DATKLD010000176.1:0-2714 GCA_035542595.1 Terriglobales bacterium | reverse complement strand
AACAATCGTCGCTGACCCGAGACGTGAGCGCACGGGGCGCATTTTTCTATCTCGATCGCAACCTGGCGGAGGGCACCCCGATCGAACTGATTCTCACGCTTCCCGCGGAGATCACACTCACTGAGAGCATTCTAGTGCGATGTCGGGGCAAGGTGGTCCGTGTGGTGAGCGGCGTCAACGGCGGCAGAACCGGAGTGGCTGCCATGATCGAACAATATGATTTTGTGACCGGGAATCATCCGAGTTTCATTTAAGTTTGTCTTAGGGGCTGCCTTCACTCCAAACCAAGTCCAGACACACCTAACTCAAGCCGGTCATCCTTCATGATGGCGAGCAGTCGTTTAGGTCGTCGCGGCCCCTTTTTACCACGAAGTCACCGGTGAATCTCATGGCCATAGGCTTATCGTCTCATCAGCCCCGCCGGCTTCGAATTGCGCAAAGGATGTCGTGGTATCCGGCTGTTAGTGGAATGGCAGGGGACATGGGCTAGCCGACGGACGGGAAGGCATTCTACTCTGTCCATGCAGCGAGAGAAAAAAATCGGCCCGCCCGGGGGAAAAGCCGTCTCATATATCCTTGCGGCTGGCGTTTGATCCGAATGTCCTCGACCCTTCAAGCGAGCGCGCGTTCTTCCGACCTGGGATCGCTTTGGGATGAGCTGTGCGACGGCCTGGCCGTCGAGCGCGAGCTGGCGTGCCGGCTCATCCGTGCAACCGACGACGAACTTCCAGGACTTCTCGCGGCGGCAGTGGCCATCAAGGAACGATTTCATCCCGGCGTCGTCACATACTCCCGCAAGGTCTTTCTGCCGCTGACCAACCTGTGCCGCGATTACTGTGGCTACTGCATCTTCCGCCACGATCCCGACGATCCCGGCACCCACACCATGACGCCCGAGGAAGTGCTGCGGGGCGCGAAGGCTGCGGAGAAGCTGGGCTGCCGCGAGGCCCTGTTCAGCTTGGGCGACAAGCCGGAGCTGGCGTTTCCCGAAATGCGCGCCACGCTGGGCCGGCTGGGATACAAATCCACGCTGCATTATCTGGAAGCCATGTGCGAACTGGTGCTGCGCCAGACATCTCTTCTTCCCCATGCCAATCCCGGCCTGATGAGCGCGGAGTGGCTGCGGCGACTGGGCGCGGTGTGCCCAAGCCTCGGCCTCATGCTGGAGACGACCAGCCGCGCCCTGCTGCGCCCCCGAGCCGCGCATGACCGCGCACCGGACAAGATCCCTGCGCGGCGATTGCGGACCATCGAGGATGCTGGCAAGCATGAGATTCCATTCACTACCGGGTTGCTGATCGGCATCGGCGAGACGCCGGAAGACCGTGTGGATACGCTGTTCGCGATCCGCGACCTCCATCGCCGCTACGGTCACATCCAGGAAGTGATCGTGCAGAACTTCCGCGTGAAGCCGGCGATCCCTATGGCATCGTGGCCTGAGCCGTCGCGCGGCGAGATGCTGCGCACGGTGGCCGTGGCGCGGCTGGCGCTGGGTGACATGAATATCCAAGCGCCGCCGAACCTGTCGTCGCCTGACTATGGCGGACTACTTTCAGCCGGCATCAATGACTGGGGCGGCGTCTCACCGCTGACGCCGGACTTCATCAATCCAGAAGCCCCGTGGCCGCAACTGGCCGAACTCGAACGCTGCACCCAAGCTGCGGGGCAGCGGCTGAAACACCGGCTCTGCATCTATCCAGAGTTCGTTGATAAGGTAGCGGCACGTACCGGCCTCATGCCGGACAGGTTGCGCGCGGCGGCCGACGAGCAAGGACTGGCGAGGGCGGCATGATCGCGGCGCTTACAGGCGGAACCGGGGGCGCGAAGTTGGTGCAGGGCCTGGCGGCAGTCGTACCCCCGCGCGAGCTGACAGTAATCGTCAACACTGGTGACGACCTGACCTGGTGGGGACTGCACGTTTCGCCTGATCTTGACTCAATCACTTACGCGCTTGCTGGAATGTTGAGCCGGGAGCGTGGGTGGGGCATCGAGGACGACACCTTTCATTGTCTCGACGCCATGCGTCGGATGGGCGAGCCGGCGTGGTTCCAACTCGGCGACCGTGACCTCGCCACCCACCTGCGTCGCACCGAGCTGCTTTCGCAGAACAAGACCCTGAGCGAAGTCACCGCGGAGATCGCACGCGGACTGGGCATCGAGGCGCGGATCCTGCCGATGTCCAACGACCGTGTCGAGACCCGAGTGCTCACCCCCGATGGCGAACTGAGTTTCCAGGAATATTTCGTACGTGAGCGCCACCAGGTCGCGGTGCACGGTGCGCGCTTTGAGGGCGCGGAGCAGGCGCGGCCGGCGCCAGGAGTGCTGGAGGCTATCGCGCGGGCGGAGGCGGTGGTGATCGCGCCGAGCAATCCCATCACCAGCATTGGACCCATCCTTGCCGTGCGGGGCATCCGCGAAGCGCTTAAGCAGACCGCGGCCCCCGTGGCAGCCATCAGCCCGATCATCGAAGGCGCGGCGGTCTCCGGCCCTGCCGGCCAACTGATGCGGACCCAGGGTCTGCCGGTTTCGATCATCGGGGTGGCCCGCTGTTACGCCGACTTCCTCGACTTGCTGATCGCCGACCAGCGAGATTCAGCCCTCGGCCCGAAAGTCGAGGGGAGCGCAGTGCGCTACACCAGCACTCTGATGAGGTCGGAGGCAGATAAAACCAGCTTGGCGCGAGCGGTGCTGGAATTTATCCGGGAGCGGCCGCT
>DATKLD010000175.1:0-5940 GCA_035542595.1 Terriglobales bacterium | reverse complement strand
GGCGCACTTTCGGAGAAATGCTCGCGCAAGGCGTTCACCAGCGTGCGCGCACTCCAGATGAATATGCCGCTGTTCCAGTAATAATTGCCGGCGGCGACGAACTCCTGGGCCTTGTCCAGGTTTGGCTTCTCGATGAAGCGTTTCACGCGATAGACGCCGTCACGTGTGCGCTCACCGGCCTCAATGTAACCGTAGCCGGTCTCCGGCCGGGTGGGCTTGATGCCCATAACCACTATGTTCTCCCCGGCGGCGGCGATCGCCACCGCATGCTGCACTGCTCTGCGGAAGGCCTTTTCGTGCGCGATCACGTGATCGGCCGGGAACATCCCGATTACCGCCATGGGATCGGACCGCAACAGGATGTATGCCGCCAGCCCAATCGCCGGAGCGGTGTTGCGTGCCACGGGCTCAGCGATGATCTGGCGCGCGGAAATCTTCGGAAGCTGGCGGCGGATCGCCCTGCGGAGGTCGGGATTGGTGATCACCCAGAAGCGGCTGGCCGACGCAAGCGGTAGCAGACGCGCCACTGTCCGCTGGATCATGGTCTTCTTGCCTTCGAGCGCAAGGACCTGCTTGGCCGTGGCGCGTCGGCTGCGCGGCCAGAATCTGGTACCGCGGCCGCCGGCAAGAATCACGGGATAGAAGCTCGGTTTCATCCCGAAGTGGTCTCGGGTTCTGGCGTCGCTCCCACCGGCAGCGTCATCCGCAGCACCTGCAGGTTCCGATGCGGCCGGATGCCGACCTGCGCGGCGCTGGCTGGAACCACGAGCACCTCCCCACGACTGAAGCTGGCGGGCGATGGGCCTTCGGCGACGCCCGAACCCTCCAGCGTCACGAAAATCTGCGGCGAGTGCGCGGCCTCGAAGCGGCGCATCTCCCCCAGTCCTAATTTCTCGACCACGAAGCTCGGCGATGCCACCAGCGCAGTCGTGCTCCCGATTCGTCTCACCTTCCCCGCCCGCGTGCGCTCTTTGGTCGCGGCCAAACCTTGCTCAACGTGGATCTCGCGCGGACGGCCGTAATCATACAGCCGATATGTGGTGTCCGAGTTCTGTTGCGTCTCGAGCAGGACGGCTCCCGGCCCAATGGTGTGCACTGTGCCAGCATCGACGTAAATCATCTCGCCCGCGTGAATGTCCACCCAGTTCAACAACTCTTCTGCCTGCACGCTGCGGATCGCACGCGCCAACTGCTCGCGCGTGACACCTGACTTCAATCCCAGGGCCACCTGGGCTCCCGGTTCCGCCGTCACCACGTACCAGCACTCGGTCTTGCCGCAGGGCAACCCGGCGCGACGGGCAGTTTCGTCGTCGGGATGCACCTGGACCGAGAGTTTCTCGCGCGAAAAGAGAAACTTGATCAAGAGCGGGAATCGGTCGGTCTCGCGCGCCGACTCGCCCACCAGCGCGCGGCCGTACTGGCGGCAGAGTTCACCGAGCGTCCGGCCGGCGAGCGGGCCGTTGGCAACGCGATTGTCGTCGCCGGTCAGCCAGACTTCTCCCACTGGCTCGCCGCAGGGATGCTCAGGGTAAATAGGCGAGAGGTCGCGCGCACCCCAGGGACGCTCGACGAACTCCGGCCGTAATAAGAATGGATACAATGCGGACATTACACCGCGGCGAAGAACCGCCGCATGCGTTCCACGCCACGGTCGAGCTCCTTCCGCGACGTGGCGTAGGAGATCCTGATGTGCTCCCGCGTCCCGAATCCTTCTCCGGGCACGACCGCTACGTGCGCTTCACGCAACAGCCTGCCAGCAACGTCCGCGGCTGTGTTCAGTCCGTTCCGTCCGAAGAAGCTGGAGACGTTGGGATACACGTAGAAGGCACCCTGCGGCTTCACGCAGCGCAACCCAGGAATAGTCCGCAATCCATCCAGCACGTGATCACGCAAAGCGATATATTCGGCGAGCATCTGGTCCACGCACTCCTGCGGGCCCTTCAGCGCGGCCACCGCCGCTTTCTGCACGATCGACGTGGGGTTCGACGTCTGCTGGCCCTGCAGCTTGCTCATGGCCGCCACGATGGGCGCCGGCGCCATGGTGTATCCCAGGCGCCATCCGGTCATGGCATAGGTCTTGGAGAGCGAGCCCACGATGAGCAGGTGCTCCTTGGCATCGCGCAGCGAGCCCGCCGAGAACCGCTTCCCGGTAAAGTTCAGGTAGACGTAGCACTCGTCGGAGATCACGTAGATGCCGCGCTGGTGGGCAAGGCGCACGATGGCCGCCATGTCCTCGGGGCTCATCACCGCGCCCGAGGGATTGCAAGGCGAGTTCAGGATGATGAGCTTGGTACGCGGCGTGACGGCGCGCTCGATCATTGCCGCGCTGAGCGCGAAGTCGCGCTCTTCGTCGGCCGCGACCTGCACCGGCTCACCGCCCGAGTAGCGGATCATGTCCTTGAACGACACCCAGTAAGGCACCGGCAGAATGACCTCGTCGCCGTGGTCCACCAGCACCTGGATGGCATTGAACAAGGCGTGCTTGCCGCCGGTGGAGGCAATCACTTCCTCGCGTTTGTAGTCGGAGTCGAAGTCCACGTTGTGGCGATGGACGATCGAGTCGCGCAGCTCGGCCGTGCCCGGCACCGGGGTGTACTTGCTGAAGTTCTGCTGGATGGCGAGGATGGCAGCGTCCTTGATGTGCTGCGGCGTCGAGAAGTGGGGCTCGCCCGCGCCGAAGTCAACCAGATCGACGCCCGAGGCGCGCAGCTTCTCCGCTTCATTAACCACCGCCATGGTGGCCGAGACTTCGATGCGCTGGATGCGGTCGGTCAGCATCTTTCTGGCTTCTGCGACTGTGCTCATAACGATTCCCCCGTTTTCCTGACCAGTTCGGGCCGGCGGCCGCCGTTCACCTTGCGGCGGAGCCTTTGTTCGACCAGAGGCGGAACCAGCCCGCGCACCGAACCCCCAAGCTGGAACACATCTTTGATGAGCCGCGAGCTGAGGTAGGAGTATTTTTCTGCGGGCAGCATGAACACGGTTTCGAGCTGCGGCTCCAGCTTGCGGTTCATCAGCGCCATCTGCAGCTCGTACTCGTAATCGCTGATGGCGCGAATGCCACGCAGCAGCGCATGCGCGCCCACTCGCCGCGCGTAGTCCACCAGCAAACCTTCGAAAGCATCGATCGCCACGTTCTTCCACGGCCGAACCAGCGTCGTCAGCATCTCCCTGCGCTCTTCCACCGTAAACAAGGGCTCGTCCTTCCCGGGATTGCGCAGCACCGCCACGATCAGCTTGCTGAAAATGTTGCTGCCCCGCTCAATCAGGTCGAGATGCCCGTTGGTGGGCGGATCGAACGAGCCGGGATAAATGGCAATGACGCCTTTCAAAGCCCCTCGGGATGCCTTCGGAAGTGCGCTGGCAGAGCGATTCTAAGCTGTGGAGCGCGCAGGCGCAATCGGAAGCTGGGCAGAGGTTAACGACTAGGTGCTCTGCGGCGTCGCTGCGGACGAGGCGCCAGCAGGTTTTCGACCGAGATGTCCTCGTCGATCAGCGGCCAATGGATGCCGAGACCGCCGCCGATCAGTTCCCACTTCCTGCGTTCCCGCATCGAAGCGCGTCGCAGTCGCGGGAAGCAATCCAACGGGACAGAAAGCTCACGGCCATCGGCCAGCTTCACAATCAGCCGGCCATCGGTGAAAGCCACCCCCGAAGCTAGCCGTCCTAACGACTCAAGTAGTTTCGCCACGACTCGCCGACGTCCAGACGGAGACTCCAACGCGTGCTCCCATATGCGCAAGACTCGCCAGTTGAGTGACCGCAGTTCCTTTGTGCGGCGCCGGTCACGGGCGCGATTTGAGTCGACCTTTGCTTTCCAGTACCCTCGGTTGTCCTCAGGTAGCCTGTAGCATCGGGGGCAACCATGCCAAAAACATCCGTCGATGAAAACGGCGAGCCGCTGTGAACGAAAAGCAAAGTCCGGCTTGCCGGGGAGGTCCACATGCCTGCGCCACCCTGAAATTTTGGCTTCCCCCAGAAGTTGGCGGAATGCCCATTCAGTGGTGCGATTCCCTTTCGACCGAATGCTCGCCATGTTGCGCGAGCGCTGTTCCCGAGAAAGCCAGTCCGCCATTGCTTGCCCTATCGCTCTTCCGGTGGTTTGACCTTTCCGTACTTCTTCTCCAGCCAATCGAGCAAGTGCATCTGGTCCTCGATTGTAGCGCGGCGAACCTGCTTCAGTAATTCGATCCGATCGGGTTTCGGGGGAGCCACGTTCTGAAGGCCCTCGTTGCAGTTTGTACAGACAGCGCGGAGGTTCTCAGGCCGGTCCGTGCCGCCCTTGGATTTGTCGATGATGTGGCCCATCGTGAGACGAATCTTCAACCCGGGATGCAATGGGTCTGGGTCGCCAGCAGCAAGGCCACACATCTGGCAGGTGTAGCCATTTCGCTCGAGAACGAAAGCCCGGGTCTCTTTTGAAATATCACGCGGGAGCGCGGGCAGCCTTACGTCAGTCTCAAGTAGATACTGGCCGGGTTTCAACTCCCGTTTGTCTTTGTGGGACAGAATTTGATACCCAAACTCGTCGCGGAGCTCCCTCAGGCGTCTGGCCCACTCGGATGCATCTCCCGAAGAACGGCGGATTTCGTTGCTGGTGACGACCCGGCCCATGTTCCTGAGAAGGAACTGGAGAACGCGCGCCCGTGAGCCGCCGCCGACTTCCTGTGGAATCTTAGCCATCAGCGGCCAGCTCGAAGAGTGGTATCTGCAGCCGAGGTCGCGCAGGCATGCCAAGGAAAGCGGAGCGGATGGCATCGCCTACTGCCCGGGCGACCGGCGGAGGAAACGCGTTTCCGACTTGGCGGTAAGCCGCGGTCTTACCGCCCGAGAAGTTCCAAGAGTCCGAGAATCCCTGAATTCGTGCGGCCATCCGTACCGTGAGACGGGGAGTAAAGTTGGCCGGGCGCTCGGGGCCGGGCGGCTCGTCTGCAATTCCGAGCCCATCAATTCCAAGCGCAGCCCATTGCCGCCTTGCCCGCGTCGGGCCGAGATCCGGCCCTCCATGCTTCTTGGACCCGCCCACAAGCGTCGGCGCAATCCCGCATGCTCTTCGTCGCCATTTCTCGGCACCCTTCCAATGCCGCGAAGACATTAGATCCATCAGCACCTCTCCGACCGTCGAAGGAGAATGTCCGTTTGGTTCGGGCCAGACGAACGAATCGGCAAGCGATTTTTTCAACGCCACAAGCACAAAGCGCGGACGGAGCTGCGTAACGCCGAACCAGCAGGCATTCAGTACACGCCATTGCACTTCGTAGCCTAAGCCGACAAACCTTCGAATCAGGTTGCGGCGATATACGCAGAATCGGTCCGAGGCAAAACCGGGAACGTTCTCGAGGAGGATTGCGGCCGGCCTCGCTTCTTGCACAAGGCGAAGCGCCTCGGGAAACAGGTCGCGTTCATCTTCGTGACCGAGCTGTTTTCCCGCGATCGAAAATGGAGGACAAGGAACTCCGCCAGCCAAAAGGTCGATTCCGCGGAAGTCTGCGCCGTCTACTTCCGTCACGGAGCTTTGGATTACTTTCCAGTTCGGCCGATTTGTGCGAAGAGTGTCACACGCTTTGGCGTCAATCTCCACTGCGGCGGCGAGATCGAAACCAGCTGCCTCAAGCCCGGTGGCCTGTCCGCCGCCGCCAGCACAAATCTCCAAAACCTGCAGTGTCATATCCGCATGACCCCGCTCCCCGCGACGACCCAATCGCCCCACGGGAAGAAGCGTCCTACCGCCTTCCCGCCCCCACCGTCACCCGCGCGGCGTGGCTGTCGGCCGGCGCCGGCATCTGGACCGGAGTCTTCTCGCCGCCTCCCAAAGCAGGCATGCCCAGCTTCTTGCGCACTTCGTCCTCGATCTTGCGGGTGATGTCGCGGTTGTCCTTCAAGAACTGGCGGGCGTTCTCGCGTCCCTGGCCAATGCGTTCGCCCTTGTAGCTGAACCAC
>DATKLD010000174.1:0-8237 GCA_035542595.1 Terriglobales bacterium | reverse complement strand
GCCGCTTTCTCCTGTCCGGGAGGGAGCACGCGGCGCACCATCACGCCGTTGAGCTTGTAAGTGCGGACGTCAACATTGCCGGCATCGTCCTTCACGCGCAGCACGAAGATCGGCAGCTTGCCCTCTTTTTCAAAATCCTGCTGGCCGACGCGGATGGGCAGCACACCCTGGAGCTTGCGCTCACGATAGGCAGTCTCATAGCGGTGCCGTTTGAGGTTCCATGTGAAGACGCGGACCTGGTTGTAGTCGAAGGGCATGCCGTCGTGCGGCTCATTCAGTGCGACAAGGTATTGCGCAACCGGTTTGTTGAGGTCCTCCACCTGGTTCAGGACGAAGAACGCCATGATGCGCTGCCCCTCGGCGTACTGCCCGATCTCGACCGGCACATCCAAGTCCACCATCCGGGCCAGCACCCATCCCGCGCGCGCAGGTGTGGTACCGCCAGCGGCCGCCGGCACCCGCACCAGCCACCAGTCCTCCATCGGCTTTTGTGGAGTCTCCCGCTTCTCCTTGCCCTTTCTGGCGGGGGCCGGCTTGGCCTGAGCCCCCTGGGGTACGGGCTTCTCCGAGGTCGCGCGAGCCAGCACTTCCATCTTCGCCCCCTCCTTCAACTGGTAGAGGTGCTCGCCCTCGCGGTCGGGCGTGACGTGCAGGTTGGTGGCGTAGCGCGTGGTGGCTGGAGCCTGCACCGGATCGGCGGCGTGCTCAGCGGCCAGCTTCTGGAACTGTTCATAGACTTCGGCGCTGGTCAGGTAGCGCTGCTCGATCCAGCCTATTTCATTGGCTTCATTGCGTACGCGCACGAAGCGCCGGTATTTTTCCAGCACCTCAACGCGGTCGCCGTTCTGCACCTTGCCAACCTTCTTGTAAACGGTCGCGAGCTGGTCGCGCAGAGAGGCTTCCGGCGCTGAGACGTAGGCGTACTCCTTCGGCTTGCCGCTGCTCTTGCTGCAGCCTGCTACCAGCAAGCACAGCAGCGCGCACACTGCTATCGAGGCTTTGTGCTGTAGATGAGAACAGGTCACTGGCTACAGGACAAATATAACCCACCTTGCTGACACACGGTTTTCCCGGAAAAAGAAGCAGAACCGTGGCGCGCAACGAAACGCTTCTCGCAGAGAGGCTATGAAGAAGAGGAGTGGCAACTACTGCGAAACGCCGACGCTACGTATCCCCAGGTCCCGCTGGGCGTGAGTGCTCGGTGTGGCCGCGAAGAAATTGCGGTCGTAGAGATTGCGGTACATCCGTCCGGCGATCTCGGCGGCCTTGGGCCCGAAGGTAGGACGCCCGCCCTGCAGGAAGACGACCACGACGATCTGTCCGCGGTCCGTCTTGGCGTAGGAAGCGAACCAACCGAAACGCGTGCCGTCGTGCGAGCAGGTGCCGGTCTTGCCCAGCACCGGCTCTTCGCTGAAGTTGTAGCGCACGCTGCGCGCGGTGCCGTATTGGACCGCGCCCGCCATGCCGTCTGCCATCGCCGGCACCAACGGCGCGATATCGAGCTGGCGCTTGACCTTGGGGACGAACCCGGCGATTTCCTCCGGCTGGGTGGGATGCTGCAGATAGAAGAGTGTTCCGCCGTTGGCCATCGCCGCTACCAGCGCGCCCAGTTGCAGCGGCGTCATCGAGATGCTCTCGCCGAACGAGCACATCCTGGCTACGCCACCGGCGTTGGCCGCGAGCTCGCGGCTGGGAAACACACCCAGGTGCTCGCCGGGGATGTTGTAGCCGGCCAGTTCTCCCAGGCCGTACTCGTGCGCGTAATAACTCACCTTTTCGAAGCCGAGCCGGCGGCCGAGGGCCTCGAAGTAGGCATTATTGGAATGCGCCAGTGCCTCGGTCAGGTTCATGCGTGAGCGGCGCCCAAGCGTAATTTCGGTCTCTTTGTCGACAATGCGTTCGTTCAGCGCCGCCAGCGCCACCGCCAGCTTGATGGTGGAGCAGGGCTGCGCGCCCCCGGAAAGCGCCAGCTTCTGGTTGACCATGCTCAGCACCCGGCCGCTGTCCGGGTCGATGGCCACCACCGTGCCGTTCATGTTGCCCAGCGCATCGATGGCGGAAGCGCGGACCACTGGGTCCTCGCCCGTGATCACGTCACCCTCGGTGACGCCGTCGGCGTAAGAACTGGTGTAAAAGCGCTCATAGGACCGCCGGCGGCGGCGCCTGGACGTTCTACGGGCAGCGCGGGTATGCCGCAAATGCGCGATACGTTTCTGCGCTTGCGGAGTCTCGGTGATGCCTGAGGAAGAAGGACCCCTGCTGGTGCGTGTGGAGCGGGCCGCCGAGCGCAAGGGCAGCAGAATGGCGATGCCAACGATCAGGACGAGGTGAGCGATAAATCCAGATTTCAACATTTTCCCTAATACCCGATTTCGACAGATTGCCAGTAAAAAACGACAGCGCTCTTCGGCCATGCCGGAGCTGGGGCCGCGCCATTCCCGAGGGGAACTGCCGCAATGGTAAGAGAGCACCGCCCCCATTTCAACTCCAGAACTTCGAATTTTTGCCTCCGAGGTCACCCTTTTAGTTAACC
This sequence comes from Terriglobales bacterium, assembly GCA_035542595.1. Taxonomy (GTDB): domain Bacteria; phylum Acidobacteriota; class Terriglobia; order Terriglobales; family Acidobacteriaceae; genus JAHFUA01. The sequence goes on along the minus strand of DATKLD010000174.1, from coordinate 5,704 downwards.
AGAGTCATCCTCGCGCTGACCGAAGTCACTGGTACGGAAAATACCGCAAGCGAATGTCTACAGGTTAGATGCAAGCCGGGCAAAGGCTTTGGTAACAGGCCGGCGTGACCCGATTCAGGAATGCGACAAACGATCCTCAGGGTGCGCAGGCTCGGCAACCGAAGAGGCAACTGCAGCGGGCGGGATGGCGATGGTCGCAGCGCGATGAATTCCCGACGCGCGGGCCGAGTGGGCTTCCAACCAGGTCAGGACTCGGGAACTGGCCGCGACCAGCGGCGAGGGCGGCACCAGGTCGAACAGTTCCGGCTTGTCCATAGGTGCCCTCCCGCTTGCCACCATCTGCATGCCGGGTGTACCCCGGGGGTGCGGCAGGAACAGGTACAGGTACGCGGCCCAGAAGACGAACGGCACCACCAGACCGACGGCCCAGGCCCAATGCGAAGCGGGCAGGCCGCGCACCCAAACCAGGAAGACCGCCAAGAATACCAGGCTGGCCAGCAGCACGATCCCCACGTCGATCAGGGTGGAGAGGATGCGTTGCGCCACGGTTGCGGGCCCCGGCCACAGCTCGACCTGGCGAGCCCTCTCGCCATCATCCGCCAGCCGCGACGTAGCTGTCGCTTGTGAGAGCCTGCTTGCTCGCCGCTGGCGCTCGCCATTAATTCGCACCCAGTCGCTCAGCCGTTGATGGTCGTGCTGCGACAGATCGATGAAGCGCAAGCCGGCACGTCCGGAGGAATCGGCCCACACGATCTCGGCCGCAAGAATCATGGTCTCAAGCGAGCCGGGGAGGTCGAACTGCAGGCGCAGCGGCCCTTCCGCTTGCACCTTCTGCAAGGCCTGAATAGCCATGCCGCCTTCGCTGAGGTCCAAAATAATGGCCGGGTCGAGGGGGCCGTCAAAGCTGACGTAAGCCAGGGTCGGCACCACCAGGCGTGCCGGGCGATGCAGCATGCGCTCCACCAGCGCCGTGGCCTCGCCCAGGCTGCGAAAGGCGGCGTTGGCGCTGACCGGCTTGATCAGAACGAAATTCGCGCCCATGTCATAGGCCGCCTCGATGCTGGCCAGGCCTTTGACCATGGCCAGCGCCACGCAGGTGCCGGCGTAATTTTGCCGAATCAGCTTTAACAGCTCGGGGGCGTGTTCGACGTCGTAGTCCACTACCACGGCGGAGGTGTCGCCCCGCGCCAGCCGTTCCACCGCGGGCCCGATGTCGGCACACACCTCACTTTCGACGTCGAGGTCGCGCATCACCCCCTGCAGGACGTCAAGCGCGTCCGCGTCGCGGCTGACCAGCAGGGCTCGCAGGCTCATCGCCCATGAGCTTAGGCGCGAACCCGGCTACCGCCAATTGGCGGGGATGGTTCGGAGGGGGAAACGAAAGTATTGCGCCGTCTCTTAGTTACATGCAGGATTGGAGGCCTACTGGATCTCTCCCCGCTTGCGAATGAACGCCGGCACGTCGAGGTCCTCGTCCTGGAGCGGTGGCGGCATCTCCGGCAACGCGCTCAGGGCATCGCGCTGCGCCGCGGCGACGGCTGCCGCCCGATCCATCGGCACGCTAGTAACGGTCACGCTGGGTGGTGGCGTCGGCGTGGCGGGTACGAAGGCGCCCGGGCTGCGCGTGCTGGAGATGGGCGCTGTGCTCGCGCTCAGCGTGCGCTCGCGGCGTTGCGGATTGTCGGTCTTGAAGCCGGTGGCGATGACCGTTATCTTCACTTCCTCCTTCATCTGCTCGTTCAGCACAGCGCCGAAGATGATGTTGGCGTCCTCGTGGGCGGCGTTCTGGATGATGGTGGAAGCCTCGTTCACCTCGGCCAGCTTCAGGGAACTGGAGCCGGTGATGTTGATGAGAATGCCGCGGGCACCGTCGATGGCGCCAGCCTCGAGCAGCGGCGAAGCGATCGCCTTCTGCGCCGCTTCCACAGCGCGGCGCTCGCCCTTCGCGGTGGCCGTGCCCATGACGGCGTAACCCATGCCGGCCATGATCGCCTTCACGTCGGCGAAATCGCGGTTGATGATGCCGGGAATAGTGATGATGTCGGAGATGCCCTGCACTGCCTGGCGCAGGATGTCGTCCGCCACGCGGAACGATTCGAAGAACCCGGCGTTCTGCGCCACCGCCAGCAGCTTCTCGTTGGGGATGACGATGGTGGTGTCCACGGAATCGATCAGTTCGGCGAGTCCGCGCTCCGCCTGCTGCATGCGCCGCTTGCCCTCGAAGGCGAACGGCTTGGTGACCACCGCGACCGTAAGCGCCCCCATTTCGCTGGCCAGCGAAGCAATGATCGGCGCCGCGCCCGTGCCGGTGCCGCCGCCCAGGCCGGCGGTGACGAATACCATGTCCGCGCCTTCCAGCGCCTCGATGACCTTGTCGGCGTCTTCGAGCGCGCCCTTGCGTCCGACTTCGGGATTGGCGCCCGCTCCCAGGCCGTTGGTCAGCTTCACGCCGAGCTGGATTTTGACCGGGGCGCGCGCCATTTGCAGCGCCTGCAAGTCGGTGTTGGCAACCACGAACTGCACGCCTTCGACCTTGGCGTCGATCATGCGATTGACGGCGTTGCTGCCACCGCCGCCCACGCCGATCACCTTGATCTTGGCCTGGTTGCGCGCGTCATCGTGAAACTGGATGCGGATGTCTTTCTTGTCGCTCTTTTCACTCATGGTGTGCTCTCTGGGTAATGTGCAGTGCTTTATCGATGGTCACTAGTGACAGCATTGGTTCCCTGCCATCCGGCTTTCTTCGCGAACAGGGCGCGCAGCCGGGCGGTGAAACGCTGCTCCTGCGCGCTGCGGGCCAGCCGCATGCGGTTGCCGTAGAAAATCATGCCGATCACGGCAGCGAATTCGGGAGCGGCCAGCTCGGCGGGCATCTTGTCCACCGGAGCGGGCAGGGGAAGCCGAATCGGGCGGCGCAGCACCTGCTCTGCGGTTTCAGCGATAGCATTCAGCCGCGCCCCGCCGCCGGTCAGAACGACGCCGGCGCCGCACAGTTCCAGCACACCGGCGTGCCGCAGGTTTTCGCGCACGTGCTCGAACAGCTCCTGCGCGCGCGCCTGCAGCACCTCGCACAGGAAACGCTGCGGCATCAGCCGCGAGGGCCGTTCGCCGACGGCCGGTACTTCGATCTCATTGGTCTCAGGGATCCTCGTGACCACGGCGCAGCCGAAGGATCTTTTGATCTTCTCCGCATCCGCCAGCGGCGTGCGCAGGCCCACAGCGACGTCGTTGGTGAAGTGGTCGCCGCCGATGGGGACCACGCCGCTGTGCACGACCGCGCCTTCGTAGTACACGATCAAGTCCGTAGAACCGGCGCCGATATCGGCGAGGCAGACGCCCAGCTCGCGCTCATCCGGACGCAGAATGGCGTCGGCAGAGGCCAGCGGCTCGTAGATGGTGTCGTCCACGTGGATGCCGGCGCGGTTCAGCGCCGTCACCACGGTCTGGGCCGCAGTCGCTGATGCGGTCACCACGTGCACCTGAGCTTCCAGCCGAGTGCCCACCATGCCTTCGGGATCGCGGATGCCGTCCTGGGCGTCGAGGATGAACTGCTGCGGCAGCAGGTGAAGGGTCTGGCGGTCCTCCGGCATGTTGAAGGCGCGGGCCCGGTCCACAGCCTGGCGGATCTCTTCACGGCCGATCTCCCGGACCCGCGAGCCCAGGCTGATGCCGCCACGGCTGCTCACCCCGCGCACGTGCGGACCGGCAACCCCCACCAGCGCCCGCTCCACCGGCGCGCCTACCATCTGCTCTGCCTGCTCGACCGCGCGCTGCACGCTGGCAACCGCTTTTTCCAGATCAACGATCACGCCCTTGCGCGATCCGCGTGCATCACTGATGCCGTGTCCGCAATAGCGCGGGCCGTTCTCCGTAAGCTCGGCCACCAGCGCGCAGGTTTTTGCGCTGCCTATATCGATCGCGGTGAGGAAATTCTGTTCGAACCTTGCCATGGGCCTACTGGGTCCCTGTACTCGTGTCCTTCGGCATCCGTGGTGAAGGCTTGCGGACGCGAACTGGGTTCTTTGCCTGAGCTGACGGCGCTGGCTTGCCAGTCGCCGGCTTGGGCGTCGTTGGCTGCGCTATCGCGGCGGAGTTGGCGGTCGCCGGCTGGGCTGTCTCTGCCGGCTTAGCCGTCGACTGCGGAGCCGGCGCCGCAGACTTAGCAGTCTTTGCCTGTGCGGTCGCCGCCGGTTTGGCCTTCACTGAGCGAGTGGCTGCCGCCTTGCTCCTGCCCGCCGGCTTGGCTGCTGCCGGCTTCGCCACAAGCTTATGCGGAATCGCCGGCACCGGATGCGGGCTCGCGGCATGCGCGCCGGAGTCCGGATTGACGATGATCTGGCGCTCGTAGCGCAAGTCCACCGACTCCACCTTCTGGAACTGCTGCCGCCACTCCTGCAGGTGGGCGAGATAGGTCTTATACCGGCGCAGAAAATCAGAACTCCCCAGGTGGATCAGGACCGCGCCGCCGGGGTCTGCCACCACTACCTTCGCGTCTTCCGGATCGGAGAGGTCCACCTCGCTCAGATCCTGGGAATAGTGGGCGCCCTCGGAATCCAGCTCACCCATGAGCGCGCTGTACATCTGCATGCGCGCCGCCCGAGTGGAGAGCGGTTCGGAGTCGGCCATGCCCTTGATCACGGGGAAGGAATACTTCCGCGAGCGCGGCAGCTCCATGATCACGCCGTTGCGGTCGATGAGGGCGATGCGCGAACCTAGACGTACGAAGGCCATGGGCGTGCGTTCGACGAGGTCAACCCGCAAGCGGTCCGGCAGAAGGCGCATTACTGCGGCCGATTCCACCCAGGGAATGGCCTCCAGTCGCCGGCGGCGCTCCTCCAGCGGTACGGAGAAGATGTTCCGCCCCAGGTCGGCCGCGAACGCCTCCATCACCTGCCGGCGGGAGACGGTTTGCGTGCCAACGACATCAATGTTGCTTGCCGAACGGATACGGAAGCGCCAGGAGTGCTCGCCGTAGTTGTACAGCACCGACGCGCACACCACCAGCACGCCCACAGAGGCCAGCGCGACGAGAACGACCTTCAGACGGTTCGCCGTCTTCTTGGCCAGAGGACCGCGCCGCACCGGTACACGCCTCTGCGCGCGCAGGAAAGGCGATTCTTCTTCGGGATCGAGGTCGAGGATGCGAGGCGAATCATCTTCGGCGAGCGCCCCGCGGGCCCCGCCGGAGCGCGGCTCAAAGAGAGTTTCATCCTCTTGCGTGAGGTTTGCGCGCGCCATCAGGCCATGTTGTCGGAAGGAATCGCCGAAGCATCAATATAACGTCCTTTCCGGAGATTGCAGATGCAGATCTGGGTACGTGCGCGAGTTTTCTGTGAAAAAAATCCAGCGCCGCTGCCAGGCGACGAGAGATGAATCTGCTCTAGGTGCTAACTGCCAATTGCCAACTGCTCCCGGTCTCGCCGTGCCTCCAGCCGTTCGAGAATCTGCGGCCCGAGCTGCGATACGCTGCCTGCGCCGAGCGTCAGGATCATGTCGCCGGGGCGCGCGAGAGAGGTGACTTTTTCAATGGCGTCGCCGAAGGAAGCCACGTAGGTCGCCTGGCGCTTTCCCAGATCGGCGATGTGCCGCGCCAGCCGCTCGCCGGTTATGCCTTCGATGGGCGGCTCGCTGGCGGCATAGATGTCGAGCACGAACAGCGAGTCGGCATCGCCAAAGGCGGTGGCGAACTGGTCGGCGAGGTCCT
>DATKLD010000173.1:0-4973 GCA_035542595.1 Terriglobales bacterium | reverse complement strand
TCGAGCACGACTGACTCGTACTCCGGCGTCATAGTGGAATACGGCCGGTCCCAGCGCCCGAAGACGCCGATGCGCTTGAACTGCTGGCGCTGCAGGTCGAGATACTTTTCGGCATACTTGCGGCAGGCCTGGCGCACCTGGCTGGGCGCCATCTGCAGCTTCCTGCCGCCCAGCGACTCGTCCACTTTGATCTCGATGGGCAGGCCGTGGCAGTCCCAGCCGGGGACGTAGGGCGAGTCGTAGCCCGCCATGGTTTTGGACTTCACGATGAAGTCTTTCAGGCACTTGTTGAGCGCGTGGCCCAAGTGGATAGGGCCGTTTGAGTACGGCGGGCCGTCGTGCAGCACCCAGATGGGCGCGCCTTTGCGGGCCTGCCGGATGCGGTCGTAGAGGCGTAACTCTTCCCACCGCGCGAGCATTTTGGGCTCGTTCTGCGGCAGGTTCGCCTTCATCGGAAAGTCGGTCTTCGGCAGGTTCAGCGTCGATTTCAGGTCCAGCGGCGCTCCCATCACGTCATTATAGGGACGGGGAAAAATGGCGTCCATCGTGCCACGTGGCGAAACTGCCATCCGCGATTAGCTGTGGGATGGGGATTACCGTGATGGCGATTTCACATCAAGACAAACCGCCGAATTCGGACCCGTTCTGAGTTTCCTCAAAGACCCGGAGAGAAGCCTCAGGAGGGATATTTTCCAGTGATGTAGTTCCCTAAATGCTGAATGGTCTCTGCCTGCTCCGAGATGATCCATTTCACCAGGTCGCCAATCGAGACCACACCGACCACCTTTTCGTCCTGCATGACCGGCAAGTGGCGTAGACGGCGGTCTGTCATAATGGCCATGCACTCGTCCACACTGTGATTCGGGGTCACATAGATTACGGGGCTGGTCATGATCTCCTTGACCGGGGTTTCCTTAGAGGATCTTCCCTTCAGGATCACGCTGCGCGCGTAGTCGCGCTCCGAGATGATGCCGACCAGCTTGCCTTCGGCCATCACCAGCAGCGCCCCCACCCCTTTCTCCGCCATCTTCTCGATCGCTTCGTAGACCAGTTGATCGGGGGTCACCGACCAGACCATCTCGCTGCGTTTCTGTTTCAAAACTGACCGGATTGTACCGCCGTGCATCATGACCTATGGAGGACAGCCCACGCCGGGGCCTGAGAGTGACGCACGCGGATACTACAAGATTGGCTGGGAAAAGACAAAATCCGCGGCCAGTAGCATAATGCCTGCGATGGCGGCGCCTCCACCTTCGACCTCAGATGCGACCCGTCGCGTTCAGCGGATTCAAGCCTTCACGATAGCCTGGATGGGCATCGAGGCCGCGGTCTCCCTCTCAGCCGCTTGGATGGCGAAGAGCCCTGCCCTGCTCGCCTTTGGCGGTGACAGTGCCATTGAACTGGTCTCAGCGATGGTTGTGATGGGGAGGTTTCGGCGGCACGGCGTGCGCGAACACGCCGAGCGGCGTGCCGCCCAAATCGCCGGGGCACTGCTTTTCGTCCTTGCCGGCTATGTGATCGTGGCCTCCATCACGACGTTGCTGGGATATGGCGAACCTAAACCCACCTACCTCGGAATCGCGGTTTTGATTGCCGCCGCCATGGCCATGCCATGGCTCGCGCACGAGAAACGGAAACTTTCGGCAGCCACCGGCAGTGCCGCTCTCCGGGCGGATGCGGCTGAGTCGGCGTTGTGCGGCTACCTCTCCGTGATTGCTCTGGCCGGTCTTGGACTCAACGCCATCTGGCATATAGCGTGGGCGGACCCGGTCGCGGCTCTGGCGATTACACCGCTCATCGCATGGGAAGGGCGCGAGGCAATCCGGGGGAAAGCCTGCGGATGTTGCTGAGCGCCCGAAGGCACTGGGACTTCGGCTACCGTCCAGCCGCTTGCAGCAAGGCGCGGAGCCGCCCGCGGTCCTCAAGATCGATGTCGATAATCTCGAAGGCAATCCGCTCGGAGCGAGCATCGCGCAGGAATGATTTCGCCGCAATGCTTCGCAGACCGCTCTTGATGCGGACGGTGGCGGGTATCCCGGGAAACAGCCGACGTTCGCAGGAACAAATGCCCCCTCCGAGGCTGAGTTCCGGGACAGACGCCAAGAACTCCCCATCCGCCGTGGTGATTCTGGCGGGCACTGCGCGCGGGAGCTTCACTCTCGGGTAGTAACGCTGGCGTATGCCGGGCGCGCTTTTGTTGGGGTCAAATGGCATCGGCTCCAGGTCCGCCTGCTCAAAGCCGGCGCCGGACAGAATCTCTTTCGCGCCTTCCGGATCTATTTTCAGCAGCGATCCTGCTGCCACGACCCGGAGTTCCCTGGGCGCTCTGCCATCGAGGAATTCTTCCGATTCAACCAGTTGCCTCAGGAGGGGAATGGCATCCTTCACGCGCAGGCGTCCCAGCGCCTCGAGGGCCTTGATGCGAAGGAGGGGAGCCGCGAACCTGGGCACATTACCCGCGGCAATTTCCAGAAGCAATGGGACCGGGGTCTTGTCGCCGCTCATTCCAATTTCGTCCAGCGCCAGGGGCACGACCACCGGGTCCACCGCGTCGAGGAGATTCGCCAGCAGGAGCCCACGGCCGGGCGAACCTGCGCCGGCGATGTGCCGCACCACGGCGTCCTGATAGACCATCGTCCACTCGCGCAGACGCGGGAGCAATACTTCTTCCAGGGCGGCAGGATCGAGACGGCTCAGCAGGCCGACGATGATCACCGCCGCGGCAGGGGGACGCAGGCGGAAGGCGTCGCGCAAGGCATGCGCGGCCGCTGGACCAAGCTCTTCAGCAAGTGCCACCACACGATCGCGTTCGCGCCGCTGCGCGCAGCGGCTGACTTTCCCGGCAAGATGCTCAGCCGCGGCCTGAGGCATGCGGCGCAACACCTCGATCAGATCACCCGACGGCTCGCCCACGCGAAGCATCTCTTCCAGAAAATCCGGAACGCGGTTGGCCAGCCCGACCCGCGCCCGCAGGCTGGAAGCCACCTCCGGGTGGACCTTCTCCACGGACTCCAGGGCGAACATCATTTGCAGGATGGCCGGGTAGCGGCGGCGCGTGGCAGCGTCCTGGGCAAGCAGAACAAACGTTGCGCTGATCAGGTTCTGGAACCTGGGGTCGTGCTCCTTGGCCAGTTCCTCCCCCACGTGGCCGATCGCAATTCGAAGCGCCGGACCTTCCGGCCGCGGGTAGTACGCGGCCAGGTCCTTGAGGCCGAGTGCCGTCTTCTGCTGCGCCTCCGGGGAAGAATTGTGAATGCAGCTCGCGTAGTTCACCAGGATCTGCTGGACCTTTTCCGCGTCACTCGGTTCAGCCAGCCGGTCCAGGTATTGGCGGATACAGTGAGTGGGCACCCGCCAGGCTTGATCGGAAAGCAAGACATCCAGCCTGGCTGATTCGGGGACGCCGCCCCAAAACTGTTCCTCGAGGGAATCGGGCGGCCGGGCGGTCTCAGAGCGCGCTTGTTCTAATTTCTCCTCGTAGGAACCAAGTGTCTTGCGAAGAGAATCGACCTCACGATTCAGCCGGTTGAGCATCTCTGTCACGGCATCCACGCGCGCATCGCCCTTCTGATACCGATCCAGGGCGAGCTGGACGGCGAGGTGCTCGGCCAGCTGCAACAGCAAGGGAGTTCCCACGGCTTTCTTCGGCAGCGATTGGGCGAACTCGGCCAGCACCTGACGCAGCGTCTCCCGGCTGGATTGAGGCAATCCTGAAAACTCACCCCGCAATTTTGCGGGATCAACGCTCTCTCCCTTGCCCACCCGTGCCAGTTCGCCCAGCAGGTGAATCAGCGCCGCCGTTTCCTCTTCCGTCTGTTCCGCCGGAGCCGTGGGGCGACCGGCTGACGCAGTTGCTGCTTCCGGGGCGGCAGACGGACCCGTTTCGGCGCCGGCTGTGGAGTGCGGGCCCGCAGGCCCGGTGTCGCTTTCCGCCGCCGTAATGAGCTCAAGCAGCTTGAGGGGATCATCCAGCAGACCCTGCATCTGTGAGGGGTCGCCCCCCAGGGTCTGGGCGAGGAGCTGGATGGCAATGCTCTTTTCCGGCCCCTCCGAATCCGCGGGCACAAACCGGACTTCATTGATGCGAATTCCGCTCCTGGTCTCGTCTCCCAGGGCCTCTTTCAGTTTCTCCGCCAAGCCTTCCGGCTTCGATCCACTTTCCCCGAAGATGCGCACCATCTCCCGGAAGGCCTCTTCGGTCGCCTGCGAGGTGAACGTCACGCTGGCCAGATCGGCCGCGGCAAGAAACTGCGCGAAGGCTTGCTCAGTGGGCCCGCCCTTCACAGGAAAGCTGTCAATGAGCAGCCGGTTTTCTGAAACCGCCAGTTGGAGGCTATTCTTTCTTCCATCGGAAAACACGGCCTGAAGATGTTTCCAGGCATCGCCGGACTGGGCGACTGTCTGCGCGTGCGCTGTGCCATAGATTCGTGCGGATTTCAGAAGAGTGTTCAGGCTCCGCAGGAAGGCTCGTACGGCGGGGCTCTGTGTTTCAGGGTTTTGTGCGGGGCCCATGTTCTTGGATCCCCTCTAACCACTGCTTAAGAGTAACCCGCAAGTGTACACCGAAACGAATGGCAACCCATGGATTAGACCCCACTGAGACGGTGCGGGGACTGAAGACCACCGCCTCGTGGATTCTAAGCTCTCTACAAGTTCTCCGTGACGTAACGATACTGCGTGCCAGTCCAGACCACCGACGCCCAAGTGCCGGGGTTCATCGTGGCAGCGCCGAACTCCAGTGAATTACCGTTGTCGGCGGTGGTAAGGACCACTGCATTCGAGCCGACTGCGTTGGAGATAACGAAGACCTTGCCGATGGCAACGTTGGTGACCGGCAGGACGACCTGCTTGCCGGCCGGTTCATCGCTAACCAGAATTGTGTCGTCGTCCGTGGTTGCGTTGTAATCGTCGGTCGGTGCTACGACGCACTGCAGGACGGTGACTTGGACTTGATACGACGGTTTTGGTCTCAC
>DATKLD010000172.1:0-5272 GCA_035542595.1 Terriglobales bacterium | reverse complement strand
GAAGCGCGCGAAGCCCTCCTGCCGCAGTGTGCGCAGCCATCCGCGTTGATGGCCTACGGCCGTCTTCTCGAAGCGCGTGAAGGTTTCGAGATAGCTCTGCAGTTCCGGGGTCGTGGTTGCTAGCGACATTGCCTCACGCCCTCACCGGTTCGTCTTCCACCCCGGCATAGCCCTTCTCTTCGAGTTCGAGCGCCAGCTCCGGACCGCCCGACTTGACGATGCGTCCATCCACCAGCACGTGCACGAAATCCGGCACGATGTAGTTCAACAGGCGCTGGTAGTGCGTTACCACGAGGATGGCGCGGTCGGGCGAGCGCATAGCGTTCACGCCCTTGGCCACAATCTTCAGGGCGTCGATATCGAGGCCGGAGTCAGTCTCGTCGAGGATGGCGAGCTTCGGTTCCAGAACCGCCATCTGCACGATCTCGTTGCGCTTCTTCTCGCCGCCCGAAAAGCCCTCGTTCACCGAGCGGTTCATGAAGCGTTCGTCCATCTCCAGGAGCTTCATCTTCTCCTTGTAATAGGGGATGAAGTCCAAGGCGTCCATTTCTTCTTCGCCGTGGTGCTTGCGCACCGCATTGACGGCCGACCGCAGGAAATAGGCATTCGAGATGCCGGGGATCTCCACCGGATACTGGAAGGCCAGGAAGACGCCCTCGCAGGCGGCTTCTTCCGGCTTCATGGCCAGCAGGTCTTTGCCCTTATAGAGCACTTCCCCGGCGGTGACGTTGTAGGTCTCGCGCCGCGCCAGCACCTGCGCCAGCGTGCTCTTGCCGGAACCGTTCGGCCCCATGATGGAGTGCACCTCGCCGGCGTTGATGCTCAGGTCGATGCCCTTGAGGATCTCGTGACCTTCCACAGTTGCATGCAGATTCTTGATTTCCAGGAGACTCATTCGTTCGTTTTCCTCTTGTATCGCAGGGGCTGAAGCCCCTCTTATTCAGTTCCGTTGCGGCACGGCTGAAGCCGTGCCCTCCCGCTTAGCCCACGCTGCCTTCCAAACTCACGCTCAGCAGCTTCTGCGCCTCGACCGCGAACTCCATGGGCAACTCGCGGAAAACGCGCTTGCAGAATCCGTTGACGATCATCGACACGGCGTCCTCGGTCTTGAGGCCGCGCTGCCGCAGGTAGAACATCTGGTCTTCGCCGATCTTCGAGGTCGAGGCCTCGTGCTCCATCCGCGCGCTGGCGTTCTTCACCTCGATGTACGGGAACGTGTGCGCGCCGCACTTGTCGCCGATCAGCAGCGAATCGCACTGCGTGTAGTTCCGTGCGCCCACCGCGCTCTTCTGGATCTTCACGCCGCCGCGGTAGGTGTTCTGGCCGTGTCCGGCGGAGATGCCCTTCGAGACCACAGTCGAACGCGTGTTGCGGCCGATGTGGATCATCTTAGTGCCGGTGTCCGCCTGCTGATAGTTGTTGGTCAGCGCCACCGAGTAGAACTCACCCACCGAGTTGTCGCCCTTCAGAATGCAGCTCGGATACTTCCAGGTGATAGCCGAGCCGGTCTCGACCTGCGTCCAGGAGATCTTCGAATTCACACCCGCGCACAGCCCGCGCTTGGTGACGAAGTTGAAGATGCCGCCGCGGCCTTGCTTGTCGCCGGGATACCAGTTCTGCACCGTCGAGTACTTGATCTGCGCGTTGTCGAGCGCCACCAGCTCCACCACCGCCGCGTGCAACTGGTTCGAGTCGCGGATCGGCGCCGTGCAGCCCTCGAGATAACTGACCGATGCGCCCGCCTCGGCCACGATCAGCGTACGCTCGAACTGTCCGGTCTCGGCCGCGTTGATGCGGAAGTAGGTCGAAAGTTCCATGGGACAGCGCACGCCCTTGGGCACATAGACGAACGAGCCGTCGCTGAAGACGGCCGCGTTCAGCGCCGCGAAGAAGTTATCGCTGTAGGGGACCACCGAGCCCAGGTACTTCTTCACCAGCTCGGGATGGTTCTGCACCGCCTCGGAGAACGAGCAGAAGATCACGCCCGCCTCGGCCAGCTTCTCCTTGAACGTGGTGGCCACCGAGACGCTGTCAAACACCGCATCCACCGCCACCCCGGCCAACCGCTTCTGTTCTTCCAAGGGGATGCCCAGCTTTTCGTAGGTGCGCAGGATCTCGGGGTCCAGTTCGTCCAGGCTCTTCAGGCTGGGCTTCTGCTTGGGCGCCGAGTAATAAGTAATGGCTTGATAATCAATCGGATCGTAGTGGACATTGGCCCACTTGGGCTCGGCCTCGGCCTGCTCCAGCTTGGCCCAATGGCGATAGGCCTTCAGACGCCAATCCAGCATGAACTGGGGCTCGTGCTTCTTCTGAGAAATAAGACGGATAATGTCCTCATTCAAGCCCTTGGGGATCCGGTCTTCCTCCACCTCGGTAACGAAGCCCCACTTGTACTCCTGGTTGGTGAAATCCTGAATGGCGTTGGCTGGTGTGGTCATTGCACTCCCCCGCTGATCAAATTGATGGTAGAGACGATGTTGCTGCGCGGCTTCAGTCCGGCCAGTTCCATGGGTTGCATCAGATCGCCCAAGGTGAGGTTCTCGAGCGCGCCCAGCAGCGCCAGGCTGATGACCTTGGAATTACGTCGTACCAGGCAGGAGGGCTCGAGATCGCAACTACCTGCGACCACGCTGCACTCGGTGAAACCGATGGGGCCTTCCAGCGCGCCGATGATCTCGGCCACAGAAATCTGCTGGGGGCTGCGCGACAGGCTGTAACCGCCTTTCGAACCGCGATGGGACACCAGCAGCCCGCTGTGCGAAAGCTCCTTCAGGAGCTTCGACACTGTGGGCAGCGGAACCTGGCTTGCCGCCGCCAGGTCGCGGGCGTTCTGCAGCTCTGGGTGCTGCGCGATCGAAGTCATCAGAACGATGCCGTAGTCAGTCAATTTATTCAGCCTGAACATGGGCTTCTCACTCCCGGCGAGATCCAGCCTCGCCCTGGAGATACAGTACTAATTTAGTTCTGTATGTATTCTAGGACGGGCCGCCTGGCTTGTCAACGCCTGGATCGCCGCTTGGAGGCATCGGGGACTGAGAGGGGAAAATTGGTGGCCGGGCGGTAATCCCGCATTCTCAGTTGGTTGCATATCCAGTCCCCGGCCGTAGATCGTTCCTTACCTGCTTGGTGGCACCCACACGGCCTGCGATTCGGCGGCGGGCGGCTCCAGGATATGGGGCGTGATCACCACCAGGAACTCATCGTCCTCGTCGGTCTTATTTTGAGTGGCCACCGCCAAGCCGACGTCAGGAATCGCGCCCAGAAAAGGCATCCCGGCGAGCGACTGCTGTTCTGTGCGATTGATGTAACCCACCACCACCGCGGTCTCGCCGTCTTTCACCGTGATGGTGCTCTTGTAAGACCGTTGCGAGATCACGGGCACGCCGTTGAGGGCCTGGCCGGTCAGAGCACGCAGTTGCGTCTCCAGATCCAGAGTGACGTCGGACTCGCCGTGCACCGATGGCGTGGCCTTCACCGTCAGCCCCAAATCTTCGTAGCTGACCGAGGGAAACGCCGAGACGAAAGTGTTGTTCTGGATGCTCTGGGCGATGGCCGGGGTGTTGAAGATGGGCGAGAAACTGGCGTTCAAAATCGGGTAGCGGCTGCCGATCATCATGCTGGCGGCTTTGCCCTGCATGGCGCGCAGCGTCATGTGCTCCAGGCTCCTGATGTTGGAGCTGTTGAAGCTGAAGTTGGCCGTGGCCGGCCCGATGGTGACGGCCGTAAAGGTCTTGCCGCCACCAAAGGTGACGAAGGGAGTGGTCAGAAGCGAGCTGAGCTGCGAGGACTGCAATTGCGCCAGCAGCGCGGTCAGCGCCGTGCTGTCGGCCTGGTTGATACCGCCGGAGGCGATGAGCTGGTTGATAAGCTGTTGGATGTTGGCCTGGCTGCCCAGCAGCGTCCCTATTTGCGACAGGTTAATGATTTGGTACTGGAGCGGAAGCTGCGCCCCCAGGGTACGCAGCACCATGCGGTCAATCTCGAAGACCTCAATGTCGAGCAGCACCTGCTGCGGTCCCCCCTGGGAGAGCTGTTCCAGGAACTGGGTGGCGGCGTCCAGCGTCGCCCGCGGGGCGCGCGCAGTAATCAGGTTCTTGGCCGTGTTGGCGCTCACCAGGCGGATGTCAAAGACGCCGCGCAGTATGCCCACGACTTCGTTCAGCTCCTGCGGGCTGGAAGCCGCGGTCATGTAGAAACTGCGTAGCGACATGCGGTCCAACTGGCGATGGTTCTCGGCCGTATCCGCCGCCACCAGGAACTCGCCCTCCGACAGGGGCACCCAGAACGACTTGCCGACCATGTTCGCCAGACTCATGGCCCTGGCGAAGTCCACGCCCTCCACCTCGAAGCGCACCGCCCGCGAGCTGAAGGACTGATCGAAGCTGGCCTTCACGCCGAAACTGCGCGCAATCATCTCGTAGAGCCCGCGGACGTCCCCGCGGTAGCGCAAGGCAGCCGTGCCGGGACGGGGCTGGAGATCGATCGGATCAGAGCGCGCCGCCAGACGCAGCTGGGGCGAGAGCCGGGGCGCGGCGTCGCCCAGCGCGTCCATAAGCCGCTGCTGCGCGAAGGGATTGGCCGCATCCAGTTCAAGCGCGGCGCGGAACTCGGCCACCGCTTGAGGCTGGCGCCCCTCCGCCAGCAGACGGTTTCCCGCCTCCAGGTGCCGCTGGGAAAGCTCCGTGCGAGCCAGCTCCCGCGCATTGGCATAATCGACGTTGCCGGGGACCAACTGCGCGGCCTCTCTGAATTCCTCGTAGGCGCCCGCAAGGTCCTTGGGGCGCAGCTTCACGCCTTTCCAGTAGGCGGCGGAGGCCCGCTTCAAGTCCTTGCCGGGAGCCACGCAATCGTTCCCCTCGATGGTGCACGGCACTGGAGGCTTCTTCTCCACCGCAGTATCCGCGCCACGAGCGGCGATCGCCGCCAGGCACACGACAGCTGCCGGCCACCACGCGCGGAACAATCCATTCCGGGCAAGAACTCCCATGAGTACGGCGATTTTACCCCACTCGGGGATTCAGCCATGGTGTCATTTGGTCATAGGTTCGTTGGTTCCTTGAACAGGGGGTACGAACGCCGGATGGGCACAGCCTGCAAAACCGTGCGCCGCAGAACGGATACAATCAGCGTCTTCGAAAATCGCTGCCTACAAATCGAGGGCCATGATGGAACATAACCTCGAGCACACAATAGCGCTTCTCACTCGCACCCCCGCTGCTCTCAATGCGCTTCTGCGTGATCTGCCGGATGAATGGACGCTCGGAAATGAAGG
>DATKLD010000171.1:0-4581 GCA_035542595.1 Terriglobales bacterium | reverse complement strand
CGACCTGGTAGCCGACGAGTTCATCTTCGGCGAAATCTCGCGTGTGTCGCGCGAGGCGCCGGTGCTGATCCTCAAGCACCGTGAGCGGACGATCGTGCCCGGGGGTGGCGCCAACGCGGTATATAACCTCGCCGATCTGGGCGTAACGGTGCTGCCGGTGGGTGTAGTGGGCGACGACGAGCCCGGCCGCGCGCTGCTCGCGTGTTTCCGGAAGAAGAAGATTCCGCTCAGCGGCATCCTTAAGCTGAAGGAACACACCACGGTCACCAAGACGCGCATCCTCGCCGGGCACACACACACCCAGCGCCAGCAGGTAGTGCGGATCGACCGCGAGTCCGCGGAATTGCCCGATGCCGAGGTGCGGCGTCGCCTGGCGGCGCTGGCGCGCGAATATGCGGAGGCGTCGGACGCACTGCTCGTCTCCGATTATGGCTACGGCGCGGCTACGCCAGAAATGCTGACGGCGGTGCGGGTGAAGCGCGTGCTGGACGGTGTCCCCATCACCCTGGACTCGCGCTACCGGCTGCTCACGTACTCCGGGGTGACCGCGGCCACGCCCAACCAGCCCGAGGTAGAAGCGGTCCTGGATGTCGAGATCGGCAACGACTGCGAGCGGCTGCGCGCGGCCGGCAAGACGCTCTTACAGCGGATGAAGCTGGACTCGCTGCTGATCACCCGCGGCCGGCACGGCATGATGGCCTTCGAGCGCGGGCACAAACCTGTCGAGATCCCTATTTATGGAAGCGATGAGGTAGCCGACGTCACCGGCGCGGGTGATACCGTGATCGCGGCCTTCACCGCCGCCCTCGCCGGTGGCGCTTCCACCGAGGAGGCGGCGCGGCTTGCCAATTATGCCGGTGGTATCGTGGTGATGAAGCGCGGGACGGCGACGGTAACGCGCGACGAACTGGCGAGCGCGATTCGCGGCGAGCACGGCGCGGGGTGACCGGTCAAATGGAAAGCGATGTCCGCTGACAACAAGGTTCTCAGCCGCGGCGCCGTGCGCGAGCGGGTGGCGGAATGGCGATGCGCGGGGGAGCGCGTCATCCTGACCAACGGCTGCTTCGATGTGCTGCACGTCGGCCATATCCGCTATCTGCGCGGGGCGAAGGCGCTGGGCGGGAGAGTGGTGGTTGCGGTCAATGACGACGCCTCGGTCCGCGCTCTGAAAGGCGAAGGACGCCCGCGCATGCCCGCCGCCGAGCGTGCCGAGATCATCGCCGCGCTTGAAGATGTCGATGCGGTTGTGATCTTCTCCGAGCCCGACGTGCGGCCCCTGCTGCGTGAGTTGCGTCCGGACATCCACGCTAAGGGGACGGATTACACGGCCGAAACTGTGCCCGAGCGCGATGTAGTGGCGGAGTATGGCGGCCGCGTGGCCATCGTCGGCGATCCCAAGGACCACTCCACTTCCGATCTTCTGCGCAAATGGAAAAACTGCTGATCCTGCGCCTGGGCTCGATGGGCGATATCGTGCACGCCCTGCCCGCGGCGGCGGCCTTGCGGCGCGCCTTCCCCTCCGCCACCATGGGGTGGGCGGTCGAGCAGCGATGGTCGGAGCTGCTCTGCGCCGCCGGCGCCGAGAACGCGGCCAGAGGCTCGCCGGAAAAACCCCTGGTTGACCAACTGCACTTCATCAACACCGTCGCATGGCGCAAGGCGCCGTTCTCGGACGTGACGCGGAAAGACGCCTGGAGCGCGATGAGCGCGTTGCGTGGCGCTCGCTATGAGATGGCTATGGACTTCCAGGGCGCATGGAAATCCGCAGGGCTCGCTTTGTGGAGCGCTGCGCCGGAGCGCCTCGGGTTCGAGAGCCCGCGTGAGCGCCCGGCAGCGATCTTTTACACGCGACGCGTGGCGGCGACTTCGACGCACGTGGTCGATCAAAACCTCGAGCTGGCCGCGGCCGTGACGGGAGAGGATCCGAGGCCGGCGTGTTTTCCCCTGCCGTGCAGCACTGCCACCGAGACCTGGTGTGACGCTGAACTTCGACGGCGCGGGCTCGAGGATTTTGCGCTGCTTAGTCCGGGCGGCGGCTGGGGCGCCAAGCTCTGGCCGGCGGAGAGTTATGGCCAGGTCGCTGCGGCGCTCGGGCGTGAGGGCCTGCGGTCGCTCGTCAACTTCGGCCCCGGCGAAGAGGAGTTGGCCCGCGCGGTGGAACAGTCGAGCGCAGGCGCTGCCCAGCCAATTTGTTGCGCGCTCGGCGAACTGATCGCGCTCACCCGCCGGGCCAGTCTGTTCGTCGGCGGGGACAGCGGACCAATGCACTTGGCAGCCGCGCTGGGGGTTCCCGTTGTGGCCATCTTCGGTCCGACCGATCCGGCGCGCAACGGCCCTTATGGCACGCATAGTGTTGTGCTGCGTCATGCCGCCAGCGCGACTTCTTATAGACACCACGACCGGCCCGACGAGGCTTTGCGCTCGATTCCCCCCGCGGAAGTGGTGCGCGCCGCCCTGCGCCTGCTGGGAGCCGGCAATGGCTAGCTGGACCGAGGCCGCGCGCCGCATTCGCGTACCCATCGGGTTCGTGTTCGCGGCGTACTACCTGTGGCGGGCGCGGCCTTCCTGGACGTCCCTGGTCACCGGCGGCGCCATCGCCGCGACCGGGCTGGTGCTGCGCGCGTATGCCGCGGGATACGTACGCAAAGGCAGCGAGCTGACCACCACCGGCCCCTATGCCTACACGCGCAATCCGCTCTACCTGGGCTCGCTGATCATCGCCGCTGGATTCGTTGTGGCGGCGCGCAGCCTCTGGATCGCACTGGCGGCGGCGGCTATCTTCCTCGCCATCTACCTTCCGGTGATGCGTTTCGAAGAGCAGTTCCTGCGCTCTCAGTTCCCGGATTTCGATGACTATGCCAAACGCGTTCCCCGGCTGCTGCCGCGGCTTCCCGCGGAGGCCGGTCCACCGGGGAGGTTTTCCTGGAAACTCTATGGGCAGCATCGCGAGTACAATGCAGCCCTGGGGGCCGCCACGATGCTGGCGGCCCTGATTGTCAAAATGGTCTGGTTATCGCGTTGATTGTCTGATCCTGGTGGCACGACTCTGGTCCACAACCCGCAGTTTCCACCCCATCACGCGAAAACCGCGCGTGACGGGGACCCCGGGTTTGGCAGTAACACTCCTGGTCTCCATCCTGCTGTCGGGACAGACCCAGCCCCCGGCGCCTGCTCCACCCGTGGCGGTGATCGAGTCCGAATCGCGCGTCACGCCGCCTTCGCCGTCATACTCGTTCCCCAATGGGCAAACGCTCTCGTACGACGTGGAGTGGCGGCTGCTGACTGCCGGCACCGCCACTTTGCGGCTGGATGCCTCTGGAAGTGAGGAGCGGGTGACGGCAACCGCCGATTCCACCGGCGTTTTCTCCGTGCTCTATCCCGTCCACGACCGGCTGGAGGCGTTGTTCGATCCCCGGACCTTCTGCTCCACCCGCATCACCAAACACACGGAAGAGGGCTTCCGCCGGCTGGATACATCCATCCGTTTCGACTACGCCCGCCGCAAGAGCGTACTGCAGGAAAAGAACCTCAAGAGCGGCCACAGCAAGCAGGACGAAAACGACATTCCGGGCTGCGTGACCGACGTCGTATCCGGCATTTTCTACCTCGGCTCGCGACCACTCGCAGTCGGCCACACCGATACTTTCCCGCTGAACGATGGCGGCAAGACCAACGACGTGCGCGCGCGCGTAGAGGCGCGGGAGGATGTCAAGACTCCGGCGGGGACATTCCATACGGTGCGGGTCCAGCCCGAGGCCTCCAGCGGCGTGGTCAAAAGCAAGGGAAGGATCTGGATCTGGTACTCTGACGACGCCAGCCATATCCCGGTGCAGATGCGCGCTCGCATGTTCTGGGGGACGATTACTTTCCGGCTGGCGCGGGTGGAAAGGAAGTGATGATGCCTAGTGTAGCCGGAAGCGCTCGCGCATGAGCCGCTGCAGGCGCGGCTTGTAGATGATGTCGTAAGCGAATTCCTTGTCGGGAAACATGGCCAGTGCGGCGCGTTTGGTATTGGCCACCAGTTCGGACGCCTGCTCGATAGTGAGGCTGGGGTCCTGGCTGATGACCGACATCACCATGCTCATCATGATCTGCAGGCGGCGGATTCTTCGGTTTTCGTCCTCGATTTCGGCCTGACTTTGCGGTCCCACCCGTCCCGACTCCGGAGTGTTCATTCGGCCCCCAGATTCATGACGCATCATACAACGGAAACCCGCGCCTTCCCGGCCACTGTGGCCTGTTTCCGCGATTACAATGGTAACGCACCTCGTATCCGCCCGATTCCGGAGGTTCGCATGGATCCCAAGCCGCACTCGCAAACCCAGCCCGGCCCGAACCGCCAGTCCTCTGACGAAGCACTCGTGGACGTCTTCGGCACCAAGGAGGATTCTGAAGCCCTGGTGGTGAAGGGACTGCTCGACTCTGCGGGCATCGATTCCGTCATCGTTTCCCTGGACGCTCCTCAGGAGGTGCTGCCCGGCGTGGGCGGCGTGGTCATCCGCGTGGCGGCGGGCGATGCGGAAGAGGCGCGACGCGCAATTGAGGAATATCGCGCCGCTGCCGAACAGGCGCCGGACGAGG
>DATKLD010000170.1:0-3627 GCA_035542595.1 Terriglobales bacterium | reverse complement strand
CCGAAGACGTTGGTGTCGCCGGCGTGGTAGATCTTCACGCCGTTCTCGAACTCGATGACATAGCCGCAGGCCTCGCCGCCGTAGACGATCTGGTCGCCGTCCTGGATCCCGCAGGAATGCTCGGCGTGCACCATGGTGACGCGCAGGTCGCCGACCTTCTGCGTGCCGCCCTTGTTCATGGGCGAGGTCTGCTTGACGCCTTTCTTCTCCATCCAGGCGCAGAGCTCGAAGATGCCCACCACGGTGGGATTGTGCTGTTTGGCGATGGCCACCGCGTCGCCGATGTGGTCGAAATGGCCGTGCGTACACAGCATCACGTCCACCTTCTTGACCTTCTTCTCCGACTCCGGACACATGGGATTCCCCATCACCCAGGGGTCAACTAGTACGGTCTTGCCGGCAGGGGTCTCGATGCGGAAGGTAGCGTGCCCCAGCCAGGTCAGCTTGATGCCTTTTAGATTCATGAGTTCACCTTCCAATGAAGTCAACAAATTCTAGTCGCGGGGGTGAGCGCGTGCAATTCGAAGTCAGGAATCGGGAATCGACGGCCGGCACCCGGCTGCTATGATGAACGAAGTCATGAGTGGGGGCTCCAAGTCCACGGCGCGCGCGCGTGGCACGCAGGAACACGAGGCCATGCCCGTGCTCGATCCCTTCCTGCTCGAAGTGGCCGACGCGGTGAACGCCACGCTCGACCTGGACGAACTACTGGAACGCGTCAGCCGGCTGCTGCAGAAGATCATCCGCTTCGACATCTTCGCCATTCTCCTACTGGACGCGAAGACCGACGAGTTGCGCTTCCGCTTCTCCATCGGGCACCCGCAGGAGGTGGTGCAAAACTTCCGCGCGCGAATGGGCCAGGGCATCACCGGTCTGGCGGCGCAGCGACGCGAGGCCGTGCTGGTGAATGACGTGACCGCGGAGCCGCGCTACATCGGCAGTGTGCCCGAGGTTCGCTCCGAGCTGGCCGTGCCGCTGATCGTGAAGAACCGGGTGATTGGCGTGCTCGACCTTCAGGCCCCCGAACTCAACTATTTTTCGCAGCAGCACGCCCGCCTGCTGACGGTGATTGCCTCGCGCATTGCCGTCGCCATCGAGAACGCGCGCCTCTACACGCGCACCTCGCGCCAGGCAGAGATTCTGACTGTACTCAACGAAATCAGCCGCGAGCTCACCGCCATCCTCGACCTCGACCGGCTGTTTCAGCGTATCGGTGAGCTGCTCCACCGGCTGATCGACTATCAGATGTTCAGCATCCTCCTGCTGGACGCCACCGGGACGCGCCTCCAGCATCGCTTCGCGCTGCGCTTCAACGAAAAAGTACAGATCAAGCGCGAGATCGAGCTGGGAAAGGGGCTGGTTGGTTACGCGGCGCAGCATCGCCAACCGGTGCTGGCGGCGGACGTCTCAAAAGATCCCCGCTACATCGAGCTCAACCCGGAGACGCGTTCCGAGCTGGTGGTGCCTCTCATCTACAAAGAGAGCGTGATCGGCGTGCTCGACCTGGAGCACACCCGCCGCGGATATTTTCGCGAGGCCCACGTGCGCACGCTCACCACGCTGGCGGCGCAGATCGCCATCGCCATCGAGAACGCGCGCCTCTACGAGCGCATCGCCCGCCAGGAGCGGCGTTTGGAGCGGGAGCTGGCCATGGCGCGCCAGGTACAGTACAGCCTGCTGCCGCAGACGCTTCCCCAACTGCAGCACGCCGAGATCGCAGCCCGGTTCGTCCCCGCCAACACGATCGGCGGCGACCTGTACGATTTCCTGGAGTACTCGCTGGGACGGCAAGGCATCGCGCTGGGAGACGTCAGCGGCAAGGGCGCGCCCGCGGCCTTGTATGCGGCGCTGGCCAGCGGGATCATGCGCTCCACCTCGGGCGCCGAACCTTCCCCGGCGGATATGCTGGCGGCCATCAACGCCTCGCTCAACGAGCGGCGCCTCGAAGCCAACTTTCTCACCCTGCTCTACGCGGTATGGGACGACGAACGCCTCGTCATGCAGATTGCCAACTCCGGCCTGCCTACGCCCATTCATTGTCGCGACGGCAAGACCAGGCGCCTGGACGCCACCGGCCTTCCGCTGGGGCTGTTCGAAGATGCGGAATACGAGGAACTCACCATTCAGGCCGCGCCTGGCGACGTGTTCGTTTTTTACAGCGACGGCATCTCCGACGCCGCCAATCGCGCCGGCCAGCCCTTCAGCGATGAGCAGGTGGATCGCGTGGTGGCCTCGCACTGCCGCTCCTCGGCTGAGCAGATCGTCAAGGCGATCTTTGATGCCGTAATCAGGCATGCGGGGGGTGTGGCACATTTCGACGACGAGACCGTGGTGGTGCTGAAGGTCAGGGCTTAGTATCATCCGGGCAACATAAGGGGGACTCCGTTGAGGCGAATCGTTGCTGGGATGGTGTGCGGGCTGATTGCAGCGGCGTGCTGGCAGGCGCAGGGCCAGGGCGTCGAAAACCGCCGGATGACGGCTAAACCGGTAGTGGCTGAGGTTCGCCCGGTCCCGCCGGAGATGACGCGGCGTTTTGCCGCCCTGCAGCCCCGGCTGCAGCCCAGCGCCAGGGCGTGGGTGGAGCAGCAGGCGCGCCTGGAGGCGCAGAAGTCGGCGCCTGATGTTGCCGGTCTCGAGGCCGCGATCCGCAGCCGCTTCCCGGCGAATCCCGGCTCGAACCCGAACCTCGCCGGCAGCGACATTGAGGCCGTGGCCTTCCTGGTGATGATGCAGGCTACCAACGCCATGGACAAAGATCTGCAGCAGATCATGGCTGAGGTCCAGGCCATGACCGACGCCAAGCAGAAGCTGCGCGACCTGATGAACCAGCTCAACAAGGGAGTCGCCACAGGCACAGGCAAGCCGGACGCGCCCTGCCTCACTCCGCTGTGCCGGTCGCTCGCCTCCGAGCTCAGAGAACTGGCAACGGCGACGGCCGGGCTGGGCCATCCCGTTCGTCTGCAAGCGCCGGCGAACCCCACCTATGCCAATCTGCGCACGCTGCAGGGCCCACTGCAGCAAAATCTCGATTCCATGAACGAGATGAGCGAGATGACCTCCTTGCGTCTGCAGATGGCGATGGACCGTCGTTCCAAATTTGTGGAGACACTTTCCAACATCATGAAGAAACTGAGCGACACTTCGGAATCTATCGTACAGAACATGAAGTGAGGCGGCCGGTACTGGTCTAATCCACGCAGTACGAGGCGGCCGGATGCCTTGGAAAACCAGGCGTAACTGGAGTATAAGAACGGGTTGCGGCTGGCGGGACGGCGATTTCCGGGGATCCGATCTGTGTCCCGCAGCCTGAAGAGAGGGCCTTATGTCCACAAGCACGGCGGCGCCCAGAGGGCTTGAAGGCGTAGTCGCCTGCAATTCCAGCATCTGCTACATCGATGGCGACCGCGGCATCCTGGCCTATCGTGGCATCGACATCCACGAACTCGCCGACAATTCCAGCTTCGAGGAAGTCTGCTACCTGCTGTGGTACGGCAAGCTGCCCACGCGGCAGGAGTTGCAGGAGCTGCGCACGCTGTTGTGGCGCGAGCGCAAGCTCGACGCAGGCATCATCAGCTACCTGCGGCAGGCGCCCAAACACGCCCTGCCCATGGACGTGCTGCGCACCAC
>DATKLD010000169.1:0-11327 GCA_035542595.1 Terriglobales bacterium | reverse complement strand
CCGGCATCCGGAACACCGATCCTGCCGACGCCCGCACCGCCTTGGAGTTGAACTGGCTGACAGTGCCCTCGCCGAGCAGCACGCCGCTCGCGCCAAAGGCTTCGGCGGACCGCAGGATCGTGCCCAGGTTCCCGGGGTCCTGGATGCCGCTCAGCGCCACCACCAGCGGCTGGTGAGGGCGCAGCACGTCGTCCAGCGTAAAGTTCCTGGCCTTGGCCAGCGCCGCCACTCCCTGCGGCGTTTCCGTGGCCACCGCGCTGTCAAAAACCTCGTTCGGCAGCAGGACGGTTTCAACCTGGGCGGCGATCTGCGGCAGCAGCCGGTCGGCCACTTCCAGAGAGGACTGGCGGAAGAACACGGCGCGGAACTTCAACCCGCTGCGGATGGCCTCCTCCACCAGGCGCACGCTCTCGATGGCGCAGCAACCGTCGGGGGTGGTTTCGCTGCGGGCAAAGGCGCGCCGCAGTTCCTTTACCAGCAGGTTCTGCCGGCTGGCCACCCGCCGCAGCCGCTGCCGCAGGTCCTTATTCATACCAGCAGCAACATCATACGCCCGGTAGTCTGCTATCCTTGCAGCGTACAATACGATGTGTTAGGTTTCGCCCGTCTGAGCAGGTACGATCTTATGCGCAGTAACAGGCTCGCAAAGGAAGTGCGTGTGGCCGCGGAGATTGTCAGGATCAACAGCGAGACGCCGGAGAGTTCGCTGATCGCCTACGTGGCGGAGCAGATCCGGGCCGGGTATGTGCTGGGCATGCCCACGGATACCTTCTACGGCCTGGCCGCCGATCCCTTCAATCTGCGCGCCGTGGAGAAAATCTACGACGTCAAGTCGCGCTCGCGGCACAAGCCGCTCTCGCTGATGATCGAGAGCGTGGACCAGGCCGAAGACCTCACCCGGCCGCTGCCCGAAGAGTTCTACAAGCTGGCACGCAAGTACTGGCCAGGCCCTCTTACGCTGATCGTGCGCGCCGCCTCCCGCCTGCCGCTGAAGGTGACGGCCAACACCGGCAACGTGGCGCTGCGTGTGCCCGCCGCCAGGATCCCGGTGGCAGTGGTCCGGGCCGCCGGCGTACCCCTGACCGCAACCTCCGCCAACATCAGCGGCGCCGCCGAGTGCACCACCGCCGACGGCGTGCGCCAGCAATTGGGAGACTTCATTCCGGTGATCGTCGATGGCGGCCCTTCTCCGCGCAGTGTGGCGTCCACCATCGTGGATCTCACCGACCCGTCCGGCTGCCGCGTGTTGCGCGAGGGAGCTATCCCGGCGCAGGAGATTTCCGACTTTCTGGCCCAGGCTTGAGGTCCCGCAACTGGGGTGCAGGCCCTTGTGGTGAATAAACGACATCACTGGCTGCGCACCATCCTGGCCGCGGCCGCGATGTGCGTGCTCGCCTTCACGGCCGTGACTTTTGTCAGGATCCAGCGCCAGTCCTGGCGCGACGAAGCCCGCCCGGCCGATTGCATCGTCGTGTTCGGGGCGGCGGAGTATTCCGGGCGGCCCTCGCCGGTGTTGCGCGCCCGACTCGACCACGCCTACAACCTCTTCCAGCGCGGGCTGGCGCCCATTGTGATCACCACCGGCGGTTACGGCGGCGATCCGCGCTTCAGTGAGGGCGGGGTAGGACGCGTCTACCTGATGGGGCGCGGTATCCCTGAGCAGGACATCATCGCCGAGACCCAGGCCGACAACACCGATGAGTCAGTGGAGCGAGTGGCGACCATCCTGCACGCCAATGGCATGCGTACCTGCATTGCCGTCAGCGACGGCTACCACATCTTTCGCGTCAAGAAGATGCTGGAACACCAGGGCTTCACCGTCTATGGAGCCCCGCGGCCGCAGCCACACCCGCCTTCGAAGTGGCATGAGACCGTCCTCACCCTGCGCGAGGTGGTGGGCTACGCCGCGTGGAGGATTGAGTCGTTGATCGATTGAGGCATTGATTCATTGGCCCATTGCCAAAGCAGCTCGCTCAACCCTCAATGACTCAATGGAACAGTGAATCAATGGCTCAATTTACTGCCCCTGCTTCAAGAGGGCGAGAATCCTCACCGGGCCTCCCGAGCCGCCTTCCAGCTTCGCTGGGGCAACCACCACAATGGCACCCGCTTCCGGCGCTCGTTCCAGATTGGCGACGTTTTCCAGGTGGTAAACATTGTTCCTGGCCGTGAAATGATGGACGGGAAAGTCCTTTGCGGCGCCACTGTCTACACTCAAGGTGTCGATTCCCAGCCCGGCGATCTTGCGCGCCTGGACCAGGAATTTCGCAGTCTCGAGTGCGAACCCAGGGAAGTGCATCATGCCCCTGTTGTCAGCATTGCGGTAGTCCTTCATGGAGTCCCAGCGCGCGGCCCAGCCGGTCAGCGCCATTACCACAGCCCCCGGAGGAACGGCCCCGTTGTCATGCTCCCAAACCGCCAGGTCATCGAGCGATACCTGGTAGTCGGGATTGTTCGCTACCTTGCCGCGAACGTCGATCACGACCAGCGGCGCCACCAGGCGCTGCGGCGGAATCTGGTCAACTGTCCACACCCCTGGGGCGAAGTGGGCGGGTGCGTCGATATGGGTGCCAAAGTGCTCGGGCAGAGAAACGTACCGCGCGAAATACCCCTCTTTATCGAAGCTGGCAACCTGCTTCGTCTGGAATGGCGATTCCGCCGTACCTTCCCAGTTGGGAGCTTTTTCATTGACCAGGTGCGTCAGGTCGAGCACCCCGGCGAACAGTTGCTGCGGAGCCGGAGAGGCGCGATGTTGCGCGAACAGGAACAGCGTCAGCGCGCAGGCGCATGCGATGGTAAAGGTCTTGAGTCTCATGTTGGCAAGGACGGAATTCCGGCTAAAAGCTCCCCCCGACTTCGCAACCAGTGTCCCCGATTCTAAATGTGGCGCGAGCGGAGGTGAATCGGGCGGCCGCTTACTTCAGATGCTGTCCGTCCGTGCATCGTTGCGCGTCTTCTGCGACGGGCTACAGGCGGGAAAACTCCCCGTGCCGCGACCAGTACAAGAACAGCGCGAACAACGCCGCGGCGATCGTGCTCAGCAGGTTCACGGCATCGTTGTTGAGGAGTCGCCGGCGCTCCAGCACAGCCCCGAGAAAGCTGTCCACGAACATTCCCAGGGCCCCGGCGGCGGCCACCGGGAGCAGCCAATGCCAGGCGATCATGTGAGTCGCCCCGCATACGGCGGCGACTGCAATCGCCGCGGTGATCCCAGCCAGCGTGCCCGCCGCGCTGATGCCGCCGTCCGTGCCTACTGGAACTGGGCGGAAGTCGGTGATCAGGTAAGCAGAGTCGCTGACCGCCTGGCCCATTTCGCTGGAGGCGGTATCGGCGGCAGCCTCGGCGAGCGCGGCGGCGGATGCCAGCAACCATAGCGCCGGATGCCGGGTGAGCAGCCCCACCAGGGCGGCGGCGACCGCGATCCCGACGTTGGCCACGATCTGCGAGGCCGACCGGCCGCTGTGTCTTTCGGCGGTGCCCAGTTGCCGCTTGCGCCGGTGTCCCAGGCGAGTCGTGACCCAGGTCAGCAGGAAGACCATGATCAGCGCGGCAAAGGCTCCTGATCCTCCGCCCAGATACAGCAAGAATGCAAGAACACCGCCAGCGACTGCTCCCGGCCCAGTCACGGCCCGCAGCAACCGCGCCGAGACCGCGAAAGCCGCGGTCAGTCCCAGAGCCCACAGGACACGCCCCGACGGCATCAGCGAATGCACCTGTGACGCAAGCGCCGGCCAAGGTATGATAACCGCCGCCCAGCCAAGGCGGTATTCGAGCCGGGCCGTCAGTTTCTCCAGGAGGCGGCGGATGGATGCGCGGCTTCCGTGCGCGATGTTCATTGCCAAGTAAGTTCCAGACGGCTACGTCCGAGCGCATCCTAACAGAGGCGCAGGCTGGTTAGTGACGCCGGCGCCCCGGTGGCCGGCTGGCGATTTGGGGGAGGGTTTATGGCAGCATCAGTCTGGTCGGGATATCTGACCTTCGGGCTTATCTCCATGCCGGTGCGGCTGTTCTCGGCGGCGCGCGGCAGCCGCGTGG
Source organism: Terriglobales bacterium (assembly GCA_035542595.1). GTDB lineage: Bacteria > Acidobacteriota > Terriglobia > Terriglobales > Acidobacteriaceae > JAHFUA01. The sequence continues at coordinate 7,292 of DATKLD010000169.1, read as the reverse complement.
AATTCCACATGTTGCATCGCCCTGACCACGTGCGCATCAAGCAGCAGCTTTATTGCCCGCACGAGGAGCGCGTGGTCAGCCGTGACGAGATCGTCAAGGGCTACGAGTACGAAAAGGGCGAGTACGTGGTCATTGAACCCGAGGACATCAAGAAGATCGAACCTAAGACCAGCAAAGCGATGGAGATTCTGGAGTTCGTCAAGGAGTCGCAGATCGACCCTGTGTATTTCGAATCCTCCTATTATCTGGTGCCGGAAGAGGCGGGCGAGCGCCCCTGCGCCCTGCTCACGCGCGCGCTGGAGGAGAGTGAGTACGTGGCCATCGCCAAACTCTCCATGCACAACCGCGAATACACCGTCTTCCTGCGCCCCATGAACAACGGGCTCATGCTGCATACCATGTATTACGAAAACGAGGTCCGGCAGGTGGAGCAGTTCGGCAAGACCGGCGGCATCGAACTGAAGGAAGCCGAGCTCAAAGTGGCCCATCAGCTCGTCGAGGCCCTGGCCGACGACTTCGACCCCAAGAAATATCACGACACCTTCGAGGAGAACGTGAGGAAGCTCATCCAGGCGCGCCTGGAAGGCAAGGAGGTCGCTGCCGTGGAGAAACCGCGCAAGCTGGCTCCGGTCGTGGACCTCATGGCGGCACTGAAAGAGAGCTTGGCGCAGGTCCCCAAGAAACCGGCGCAGCGCGCTGCGGAAGCAGAGCGCCCATCCAAGGTGGCCGCGTTCCAGCGCAGGTCTGGACGCAAATAGCTGCCTCGCTTGGCTCGGGGCAGGCTCCAGCGGGCTCAGACTGTAGCCTGCCCTGAGCAACGGAGCGAAGCGAAGTTGTCGAATGGCGCGCCAAGCGCCTCAACTTTTGCTCCGATCCCGCCTTCCCGCTAAAATGAACGGCTTGTCTGGGAACCAGTCCCCGGGAGTCGGGATGAGTCTTAAGGGGAAGTCCATCGCTACGCCTGCCCTAGTGGCAGTTATATTCAGTCTCGGGCTGTGTTGCACGGGTTGCGGAGACTACTTCCGCCCAGTGGCCAACCCAGTTCCGCTACCCGGAGGCGATCCGCAACGTACGCGCCATGCCCTGGTGGTGAGCAAGAACGGTCTCTGCCCCACAGGCACTACTATGGACTGCGGAACGGCCGTGGCCATTGACGTTTCCGGCGACACCGCTGTCGCCTACTTCACCGGCGTCAACGCCGTCGGCCGGAACCCGGTGCACGCGACCAACCTTTCGGGGACGGACTATGTCGTGAATCGCGACGACAATTCCCTGTCCTCCTTCCTCCTTCCGGTTGTACCCAACTCGCTGAACCCGCCCAGCGTTATCACTCTGCCCGCCGGCGCCACCCCGGTTTTCGCCGCCGTCGCCCAGAACAAAGTCTTCGTAGCCGAAAGCGGCCGCAACAGCGTGGCCGTCGTCAACCCTGTCACCAATAGCCTGGCCCAGGAGATCCCGGTAGGCAGCAATCCGGTTGCGCTGGTGGCGACACCGGACGGCACTCAGCTTTACTGTCTGAACCAGGGCGACAGCACGGTGACCGTCATTCTTCCTGCTAACAACACTGTTTTCAAGACTATTACGGTCGGCACCAGCCCCGTTTGGGGAACGGCGAGCAGCGATAGTACCCGCGTGTTTGTGGTCAATCAAGGGGACAGTACTGTGTCGGTGATCGATACCGCTAGCGACACGGTCGTCGGGCCCCCCCTGCCCGTTGGCGCCGGACCAAACTACATCGTGTACGAGCCAATCCTGAACCGCGCCTACGTCACCAGCCCGGCGGGGCATGGCCTCTCGATCATCGACAACAACATGGGCACGGTGCAGACCGTATCGACGGCCGGAGCGCCCTGCAACGCGCTCAGCCCCATCTCGGTCACGGCGCTGGCCGACGGCACGCGCGCCTACGTGGCCGACCAGACAACCAACAACGTTTGCGTGCTGAACACTGCCAGCAACACGTTCACCAAGGTAATCCCCGTCGGGACGGCGCCAACAACTACCGCCGCCATCGCCTCGGATTCGGACTCGACCCGGGTTTATGCGGCGAGCTCGGCTACGCTTCCTATCGCTTCGATTTCCCGCAGCGGCAATGTGGTCACGGTCGCCACGTCCGGCAGCAATGCGTTCGCGGTCGGGCAGACCGTGGTGATTGCAGGGGTAGCGGACACCACATATGACGGGTCCTTCGCCATTGCTACCGTCATTTCCTCAACCCAATTCACCTATCCCCAATCGGGTGCTAATTCTGCTTCTTCGGGAGGCACGGCTACTGTGGGTTATGTCGCGATTATCCAGACCTCCGACGACACCCTGGTGAAGCAGAACGATGGCACGACGCCCCTGACTATCCCCACGGGCGGCACGCCAACCTTCATTGCCATGACCCCCTAGGCTCTCTGCAGCAGGTTCTTGCTTCGGGGACGGCGCCTGCTGCGGGGTCACTGCGACCGCGTCATTTCAAGTTGAGACCTTGCATCTCGCTTCCTCCTACCCCGTTGTGACCTGGGAACATGTCCTTCTATTCACTTGACTCAAATTGAGATTCGCGATTAGCTTCCGGTTGGAGTCTCTTCCCCTGTCGCGTCACCCGGGGCAGGCATTAGCGGCCGTTCCAGGGCCCATGCACACAGCCAACTTGGAAACCGGCACCACCACCCCGGTCGGGGACAATCCGCACGAGCGGCTGGCGTTGGATCTGCCCGCATCCGCGTACCGAAGCTGGATCGAAATCCTGGATCTCGTCTCCGATCTCATCGTGATGCACGACCACCAGAACCGGGTCCTGCGGGTAAATCGTTCGCTGGCGGAGCTCATTGGATTGGTCCCGGCGGAGCTGGTCGGGGTGGAGATGCGGGCCCTGCTCTCGTTCAGCGGCAACGTCGGCGCCGGTCCCTGCCCCCTCTGCCGAGGGGACGAGGAAGGGGCGGAGGAGTTCGCGTACCCTTCGCTGGGGCACACCTATCTGGTTTCCAGCGCGCGCCTGCGCGCCTCCGGGCGTGGCGACCAGACCATCCATGTGCTCAAGGACATTACCGACCGGCGCGAGGCGGAGCGCCGCTACCGCGAACTCTTCGACAACATCCAGGAAGGCGTCTTCTTCTCTACTCCTGAAGGCCGGTTCGTCGAAGTCAATGACGCGCTGGTGCGCATGCTCGGTTATGAGAGCCGGGAAGCATTGCTGCAGGCTGACATTCCCAGCCAGCTCTACCCCTCACCGGCCCGCCGCCAGGCCTTCCTTGAAGCCATTGAAGCCAATGGCACCGTGCGCAACCTCGACCAGGTGCTGCGACGCAAGGATGGCTCCTGGGTACACACGCTGGAGAACGCATTCGCCGTCCGCGATGCCGAGGGCAGGATCGTGCAGTACCGCGGCGTGGTCCTCGACATCAGCGAACTGAAGGCTTTTCAGTCGCAGTTGCAGCGAGAGCGGGACTTCACCAGCAAGATCCTCAACAACACGCAAAGTCTGATCCTGGTGGCCGACGCCAGCGGGCTGATTACCTATGCCAACCGCCGCTCATTCGCTGTCGGCTACAGCCGGGAGCGCCTGCTAAGGCAGCCGCTCCTCGAGCTTGTCACTCCCGCAGCGCAGGAAGCGATGGCCCGTGCTCTGGAATCCACACTCGCTGGCCAGAATGTGGATAACCTGGAACTGCCGCTCGTGCGCCCCGATGGCAGCCACGGCCGGTTTTCCATCAATCTCAGCCCTATGCGCGACGAGCACGGCGAGGTCGCCAGCGTCATCGTCGTCATGACGGACATCACCGACACTGCGATGCTGAAAGCCAGCCTGATGCACGCCGAGAAGATGGCCGCGGTCGGACAGCTGGTTTCCGGTGTGGCCCACGAGGTTAACAATCCGCTGACCGCGATCCTCGGTTTCGCGGATCTGCTGTTGCAACGCGACCTCGGTGAGAGCGCGCACAAGGAGCTGCAGGTCATCGTGCACGAGGCGCAGCGCACCAAGCAGATCGTCCAGAATCTGTTGAGCTTCGCGCGCCAGACTGCGCCGCAGCGGCAGTCCGTGAACCTGAATTCGATCGTCCGGCGGACCCTGGAACTGCGCTCCTACGACCTGGGCAGCCGGGGGCTGGAGGTGGTGGAACGGCTCGATGAAACCCTGCCCGAGGTGATCGGTGACCCTCACCGGTTGCAGCAGGTCTTCCTCAACATCCTCAACAACGCCTGCGATGCCGTGAGCGAGTCCGGCCGCAAAGGCCGCATCGAAGTGGAGACGACGGCAGCCGGCGGCTCGGTGGAAGTCCTGTTCCGCGATAACGGCCCCGGCATCTCGCACCCCGACCGCATCTTTGATCCCTTCTTCACTACGAAAGGGGTCGGCAAGGGAACGGGCCTGGGCCTGAGCATCTGCTACGGCATCGTGAGCGAGCACAACGGAGAGATCGTGGCCTACAACAATCCCGCTCAGCCGGGCGCCACCTTCATCGTCCGCCTTCCCAGGGTTGCGGCCCTGGCGGCCGCAGGAGCGCGAGCGTGAGCGCCCCCGGTTCGTCAGTTTTGCCACGCTTACCCATCCTGATTGTCGAGGACGAACCTGCTGTCATGGAATTCATGCGCACGGCGCTGGAGCGCAGCGGCTATCCGACCGTGGCCGCTTCCTCGGGTGCGGAGGCCCTGAAGCTGCTGGCCGACGGCGAGTACCTGGGGGTAATCACCGATATGCGCACGCCCGGCGGCGTCAGCGGCGCCGGCGTCCATGCCTGGATCGAGGCCCACCGTCGCGACCTGATCTCGCGCATAATCTTTGTCACCGGCGACACCGTCAACGAGGACACCGCCGCCCTGCTCCAGCATACCGGCGCTCCCTTCGTGGAAAAACCCTTCCGCGTACAGCAGCTCATTACCCTGGTGGAAAAGACTTTTGGGAAGCCGCAATGAACGACAATTCCCGCATCCGCTTTTTGATCGTGGATAACGAGCCCACTACCCGTGAACTGTGCCTGCGTATCGGCGAGTCCCTCGGCTACGCCTGCTCGGAAGCCGAAAGCGCCGAAGCAGCGCTCACTCTACTGGTGACTGATTATCCAGATGTTGTGGTTTCCGATCTGAGCTTGCCGCAGCAGTCCGGGGTGGAACTGCTGGGACGGATCAAGAGCGAATGGCCGCGCGCCGAGGTCGCCATCATGACCGGCCGCGGTTGCACCTCGAGCGCCGTCGAAGCCATGAAGCTCGGCGCCTATGACTACATCACCAAGCCATTCTCGGTCGAGGAGATGAAGCTCATCCTCCAGCGCATGGCGGAGAAAATCCGACTGCTTGCCGAGCGTGACCGCCTGCGTGATCGAGTTCGGGAGCTGGAGAATGGTATTGCGCGCGTCGCGACCCCCGGGATCGAAAATTCGCTCGGCGCCGGTATGCCGACGTTTCTGTCCTCATCGTACTCCTCCGCTGCTTCCGGCCCGCTTGCCTCCCAGGGTCCCACCGACCTGGAGCACCTCGAGAGAATTACCATCGAGCGCGTGTTCCACCAGGTACGCGGGGACAAGGTGCTGGCCGGCAAGATGTTGGGCATCAGTCGCGCTACTCTTTACCGCAAGCTCAAGCGCTACAACATCGGGATCGTCGCCCGCGCCGCAGCTTCGGGGAATCTCTGAACAGGCGTTTCGGCCGCGACCGGCGCCGCGCGTCCCATTGTTGCTTGTCCCACATTGGAAGCTTCTCCAGCGAAATCGGCTCTTGCATTGCGAACCACGGGCAGCCCCTGGCTGTTATCGTGCCTTGTGAGAGGCATCCCTATGCGGCAGCCCCGCAATGGAATCATCGACCAGGAACGGGCGGCGCGCGCGGCCGAGCCCGTTGCGGCTGAGACCCAGCACTTTGCTGCCTTGGGGCGCTATGTCGCGGAAATGCGGCACTCCTTCAACAACGCCATGACTTCGCTTCTCGGCAATGCTGAATTACTTCTGATGGAGCCGGACACCTTCCCGACCCAGGCGCGCGAGCAGCTCAAGACCATCCGGGCAATGGCATTGCGCCTGCACCAGATGATGCAGCGCTTCAGCTCGCTCGAGGCCGAGCTGGAGATTGCTGCAGAGAACTCTCAAACCGAAAACCAGCCTGTAGGAAAGAGCCGGGCGGTTTGAAGCGTACGCTGAGAAGCGCCAGACAGTGCGCGCCGAAGGGCAGAGTGCTTCGACCTACGCGAACAGGAACTCTTTCGTCCGCAGCTCTTTGATGGTGTCTCGCAATCTGGCGGCCTGCTCGAACTCGAAGCGCTTGGCGGCCTCGCGCATGTCGTTCTCCAGCCGGGCGATGTAGGCGTCCAGCTCTTCCTGCGACTTGAATTCCGGCATACCTTCGGCCGCTTCGGCCACATCCACGTAATCGGCTTCCACGATCTGCGCCAGCGCCATCTCCACCGGCCGTACGATGGACTGCGGCGTGATGCCGTTCTCCTCGTTGTAGGCCTGCTGGATGGCGCGCCGGCGAGTGGTCTCGTCCATAGCGCGCTGCATCGAGTCTGTCATCGTGTCGGCGTAGAGGATCGACTTGCCGTTCAGGTTGCGGGCGCAGCGGCCCATGGTCTGGATCAGCGAGCCGCTGGAGCGCAGGAAGCCTTCTTTATCGGCGTCGAGGATGGCCACCAGCGAAACCTCGGGCAGGTCCAGCCCCTCGCGCAGCAGGTTGATGCCGATCAGCACGTCGAATTCTCCCTTGCGCAGGTCGCGCAGGATCTTGATGCGCTCCAGCGTCTCAATCTCGGAGTGCATGTAGCGGCAACGGACGCCCACTTCGCTGTAATACTCGGCCAGGTCTTCCGCCATGCGCTTGGTCAGCGTCGTGACCAGCACGCGCTCATGCCGCTCGGCGCGCTGCCGGATCTCATGGAGGAGATCGTCAATTTGCCCCTTCACCGGCCGCACTTCCACCTCGGGATCCACCAATCCTGTGGGACGGATGATCTGCTCCACCACAACGCCGGCCGACTTGGTCAGCTCGTACGGCCCGGGTGTTGCCGAAACGTAGATGGCCTGATTGACGCGGTGCTCGAACTCCTCAAAGGTAAGCGGGCGATTGTCCAGCGCGCTCGGCAGGCGGAAGCCGTACTCAATGAGGTTCTGCTTGCGCGAGCGATCGCCGTGCCACATGCCGTGCAACTGCGGGATGGTCTGGTGCGATTCGTCAATGAATAGCAGATAGTCGCGCGGCACGTAGTCGAGCAGCGTCGGCGGAGGCTCGCCCGGCAGGCGCCCGGTGAAGTGCCGCGAGTAGTTCTCGATGCCGTGGCAGTAGCCCATCTCCTTAATCATCTCGAGATCGAAGCGCGT
>DATKLD010000168.1:0-4623 GCA_035542595.1 Terriglobales bacterium | reverse complement strand
ACGCGACGCGCCAGTTCCTCCTGCGCCGCGTCGATCATGCGCGCCGGGACCTCTTCGAGTCCGATCTCGAGCAGAAAATCGGGCATCAGTCGGCGGCTCCTTGCTTGCGCGCAGCCACTTCCGAAGCGGCAGTTCCCTGCTGATCGAGATACGCTTTCGAAACGCCGACGGCCAAATTGCGCACCCGAGCAATCACGCCCACGCGTTCTGTAACAGAAATGGCGCCGCGCGAATCCAGCAGGTTGAACAGGTGCGAGCACTTCAGGCAGAGATCGTAGGCGGCAAGCAGCGGGAAGCGGCGCTTCGCGCAGGCGATGGCTTCGTCAGAGGTCTTGTCATCCTTCTTGATGGCGCGGTAGGCAGTAATCAGCTCCTGGCACTCGGCTTCGAACAGGTCGAAGTGCTTCCACAGGTAGTCCACGTTGGCGCGCTCGAAGTTGTAAACCGAAAACTGCAGCTCGTCGGCGTGGCGGACGTCGCCGTAGGTAACCACACGGCCGGTATCGGGGTCGCGCGCCCAAACGATCTCATAGACCGAATTCACGTCCTGCAGGAAGGCGCAGATGCGCTCCAGACCGTAGGTCAGCTCGGCGCAGATGGGGTCGAGATCGACGCCACCACACTGCTGGAAGTAGGTGAACTGGGTGATCTCGAGGCCGTCGAGCATCACCTGCCAGCCGATACCCCACGCGCCCAGCGTGGGTGACTCCCAGTTGTCTTCCTCAAACTTGATGTCGTGCTGGCGGAGGTCGATGCCGATCGCAGTGAGCGATTCCAGGTAGAGCTCCTGCACGGTTGCCGGCGGCGGCTTGAGAATGACCTGCAACTGCGTGTGCTTGTACAGGCGGTTGGGATTGTCGCCGTAGCGCCCGTCTGCGGGACGGCGCGAAGGCTGCACGTAGGCGACGTTGTACGGCTGCGGTCCCAGCACGCGCAGGAACGTTTCCGGAGCGCTCGTTCCGGCGCCGACTTCGAGGTCATGCGGCTGCTGCACCACACAGCCGCGGTCAGCCCAGAACTTTTCCAGCGTCAGGATCAGGTCCTGGTAGGTGGGGGGCGTGTTGGAACGAGGATTCAAGTTTGACGTCGGCTCTTGGCTCTTGGCTTTTGGCTCTTGGCTTGTTGCTCGCCCCCGCGATCGTCAAGCCAAGAGCTAAAAGCTAACAGCTAAGAGCTGATTTTCTCGAGCATCCCTGCCGTCACCAGCTTCTTCTCGATGTGCCTCTCGATGCGCTGCGCCAGAAACTTGCGCAGATCGGCGGCCCTCTGTCGCGGCCAAGGCGCTCCTGCAAAGCTCTCGACCGGCCGGCGGAACATCTCCGCCGCGATGGCCCGCGACTCGGCCGACATCTCCGACGACGCCAGCCGCTTATGCGCGGCGCACATCAGACCGTCGGCCAGCGGATGGAACCAGGCGCGATGCCCGTTCAGCGCCGTCCCGCAGATGATGCAGTCGCCCAATTCGGGCAGCAGGCCCATCAGCCGCACCGACCACAGGTCGAAATAGGTCAGCGGCATAAAGATGGCGCCGGCCCGCAACTGGCCGAGCACCGAAAGCGCCAGGCGGAACATCGCGTCGTTCGCTTCGCGCTCGGGCAGCACATCGTCGAGCACCTCCGCGACGTAGCCCAGCGCCACCGCCCGCGGATAATCGATTTCGGTCGCAAGCGGCGAATCCAGCACCTCGCAGGAATCCAGCCGCGCCAGCTCCTGCCGCTCACGCTCCTCCCAATAGAGGCGGACGTAGGTCAGGGGCTCGAGTGCGCCGCCGAAACGCTTCTTTGACCGCTTAGCGGCCTTGGCAACACCGCGCAGCTTGCCTTCCGCGCGCGTGAACAGCGTGACCAGCAAGTCGGCCTCGCGCAGCGGATAGCTGCGCAGCACGATCGCCTCGGACTGCTTCAATGCCATGAAACGCCCGGCTTACAAGCGCCGCAGGAGGGCCCAGGTAAAAATCGATTGTAATGCACGACGCGGATTTAGGACACTGCCTCACCGTCCCCTGCGCCGCGCTCGCCGGGCAGCCGGTTTCTTCTTGGGCAGCTTGGCGGCGATCAGCTCGTACGAGGCGCGGATCAGTTCGCGCAGCTCAGCCGCGGGCAGAACGTTGAAATCGCGGAGCCCGATCCACTTGAAGCGGCCGACGTAAGCCGCCGGGCGCGCGCCGTCACGCTCCAGCAACTCGGCAAAAGCTTCGGGAGCGCATTTGAAGGCGATGCGATCCTCAGCAGCAGGGTTCAGGTTTAACATGACGAAGATCTTGCCGCCGACGCGAAACAGCAGAACGTCCTCCCACTGGATGCCCTCCGTCGTGTCGGGTAGCGACAAGCAATATTCGCGGATGGAATCGAGCGCGGTCATGAGCTGGCAACTAGCAGTTGGCTATTAGCACAAGCCTGCAACCAATAGCGTTCTCTGTGGACCATCTTTGGGCGAGATCACGTGTCAGGGCACGACTTCAGTCGTGCCACCATGGCCCAAAAACCAATGTCATCCCGAGCGAAGCGCGAGGGGACTTGCGAGCCGAGCGCGAGTCGAGGGATCTTGGGGTTAGGTTTCGAGGCCATGTCTTCTACCGTTTCTCAAAATCGCGCTAGACAACACCAAGATTCCTCGCTTCGCCCTCACTCGCAAAGCTCGCTCGGGCGGCTCGGAATGACAATACAACAAACGTTCCTGGCGGCACGACTGAAGCCGTGCCCTGACACGTGATCTCACACGAGCATGTTCTGGTCAGCATCTGAGGCCAAACGCAAGAACGCGCAGCCCTGCTGCGGCTGCGCGTTTCCTCAAAACGCGAAAATCTTCCAACGTCTCCGGAGATGTGCAGGATTAGCGGCCGTAGTACTGAGCGTTGCGCGCGGTAAAGGCCTTCCACTTCTCCGGCAGATCATCGAGCGCGAAGATGGCCGACACCGGGCAGACGGGCACGCATGCCCCGCAGTCGATGCACTCCACCGGATCGATGTAGAGCATCTCCTCGGTGGCGTGGTTGGGCTCATCCTTCTTGGGGTGGATGCAATCGACCGGGCAGGCGTCCACGCACGCCGTGTCCTTGGTGCCGATGCAGGGCTCCGCGATCACATAGGCCATAGAGTTTGCTTCCCCCTCAGTCGCTTGAATAAATGCGTTCCGAACGCAGCATTGTAGCAGATGAAACCCGGCATAATCAGCAAAGCAGGTGACGGTCGGAAGCTGCGGCTGTGCTGCGCCTGGGTGCAGCCAACGGAGAAGATTAATAACTTGGTAACGGAAGTATGTAACGTTAGGGAAAGTTGAGTAACCAAACCGACCCGTGCGCCCGTAGCGCGTTTCTTAGGTAGTGCTCCGAATCCGTGTCGCTACGACTCCAACGGCCGCCACGGGCTCAAGAGCTGCTCTCGCCGTCTGGATCGGCAACTCCCACCACGTAGCCGTCCGGGTCGCGAAGCCACACTTCTCGGTGACTTGGCCGCGGGTTGAATTGGGGCCCTTCAATGATCTGAGCGCGCAATGCGCGGGCCCGTTCGACAACTGCGTCAAAGTCGTCGACCTCGAACCAGAGCACGACGCCGTGTCCGGGCGGCGCCGCGTCCGGGTTTACAAGGTTTGGGTGATCGTGCTCGTCCCAGGCATGGAGTTGAAGAACCAGCTGGCCGGCACAGAGCAAGCGGTCATAGAAGTCGCGATGGCTGTGGTCTGGCAGTGAGTCGAGTCCGAGCAATTGTCGATACCACTCACTACTTGCTCTTACATTGCGCACCGCAATCAGGGGTTGAGAATGGACAGTCGTTCGTCCCGGCACCGATTCCATAATTCGCTCCTGGAGTCCCTTTCCGTGGTAGGTCGAAGACGCTCAGAGCTTCCCCAACCTGCTTAGGCGGAAACGAGCTGCTTGGACGGTTGATACTCCACGATATATCCGGCAACTGCGCTGGCGGCCACGGTGTAGGGGCTGGCCAGATACATTTGCCCCGGCCCGCTGCGGCCGGGGAAGTTGCGGTTCTGCGCGGAGATGACCACCTGGGTCGGGCTGCTGGTCGCCCCCGGTCCAGCATTGATGCAGGCACCGCAACTCGGCTCGATCACGATCACTCCCGCCTTGTGAAAGACGTCGAGATAACCCTTACGCATGCAGTAGTCGCGCGTTTCCTGCGATCCGAACTGGATATAGAACTTCACCGAACCGGCAACCCGCTTGCCTTGGCGCAGGGCGTCGGCCAGCACCGCGGCGTACATGTCCATGTCCTCGTTCTTGCCCGCGGTACAGGTGCCGCCGTAGGCGATCTCGATGGGCACGGGTGTGTTCAGCTCGCGCACGTACTTGCCGTTGCCGGGATCGCCGGGCGTCGCCACCATCGGCGTGATCTCGGCGGCATCGAGTTCGATCACGTGCGCGTACTCGGCGCCGGGATCGCTGCTCAGGCCCACGATCATCTTCTCCGCCGCCCGGTAATCCATGCCGCGGCGCTCCACCAGGAAATCCACCGCCTTGCGGTCAGGCGCGACGATGCCGGTGAACCCGCCGATCTCGGCCGCCATGTTGGTCATGGTGGCACGCTCATCCACGCTGAGATCCTCGATGGCCTCGCCAGCGTACTCGATCACCTTGGCCAGCGCTTTGCCGCTGCGCACGTAGTCGAG
>DATKLD010000167.1:0-8100 GCA_035542595.1 Terriglobales bacterium | reverse complement strand
AGCGCGGCGCGGTGCGCCAGGGCGTCTTCCGGCTTGGTCAGAGCGCTAACCGTCACCCGCCGAACCGCGCCCGGACGTCCGGCAAGCTCCTGCGCAACGTGAAGCGGGGCGACGATCTGCTGGTTTTCGGTGGGCCCGGCAAAGAGGAGGCCGGCTACCTTAAGCTCGCGCCCGGCAACCTTGATGGTGTCGCCCGCGCGTGTTCCGGTGCGCGCGGCCAGTGCTTCTCCGAGCAGGACATCATTTCCACCGTCCGCAGGCCACGCGCCTTCCACCTTCCACCAGGGGTTGGTCGCGCGCACGCCGGTGGAGAAGTTGTCAGGACCGTAGCGGAAGGGATGCGCGAACCAGGTGCCCATCAGCTCGACTTGCTGCGTGTTTCCGGCGAGCAAAGCTTCGGCAGTCACCGGGAGGAAGGGCGCGAAAGCCACGATGTTGTGCCGCCAGAACGTCCCTTTGATCGCGGGCAGGTCGGCTTCGTTCAGATAGGCGCCATCTGCAGGAGGCTTGAGATTCACGCCGCCGATTTCGACGTCGAGCGTGTCGGTATCCGGATAAACGACGATGTTGGCGCCGAAGGTGCGCAGTTCGCGATTGATCTTGTCGCCGATGTCGGCGGCCACGGCAATCATGGCCGTGGCCACAGCCACGCCCAGGGTGATTGCGATCCCAGCCAACAACTTCCGGCGGCGCTGCCGGCGGAACGATTGATAGACGAGGCGCGGGAACATGGGGTCAGGGCTGCTGGAAGTAGTGCGCGCCGGCCGTCAGGTCAGCCTGGGAGATGATCACCCGGTCTTCCTCCACCGTGGCTTTCAGCGGGATGGGATTGCAGCCTCCGGGCCTACCCACCGACATCGGATTGATGGGCGCAGCGCAGTTCTTGCAGACCAGGCCGCCCTGGTTGGCGTAGAAGCCGACCGCGCCGCAGATTTCGCAGGCGTCGAACAGCACGGCTACCTTGTTGTCCGGCTTGCGATAGAGGAAGAAGCGCACCGGCGTGCCGTTGACATCGGCCGCATAGCGCACCAACTCGCCCACGCCCAGTTGGCCGGTGGGAACCGTGGCTTGGCCGTTTACGAACTGCACCGGCGTTGCCGGCGACAGCGCCGAAACACTCTTGGCATAGATGAATTGCGCCGTCACGAGCAGGATGAAGACGAACGAGCAGGTGTAGACGGAAGCCATCCACAGCCGCTCGCGGCGCGCCGTCCAGCGGGCCTTGCGCTGCTCGGCGCGCGAGGCCGTTTCGGCCACCGGGGCGCGGCGGCGGAACTCGAACAGGATCATCAGCCCGGCCAGCGCCAGCACGGTGATGAAGAAGAAGAGGTCGTTGCGCACGATCGGCCCAATGACGGCCATCTCGCGGCGGCTGGAGGGCAGCACGCCGTTCTCGGAGAGTTCGTGCAGGCCGGCGACGATCAGCTGCGCCGCCACGAAGAACAGGATGACGGTGGTCACCTTGAAGAACTTGCGGATATCGATTCGCACGCTGCCCTTGACGAACATCACCCCGAACACCACCGCCAGGCCGACACCCAGCAAGGTGCCGATAAAATTCATCAGTGCGGTCGTGTTCAGCGAGACCGCTGAAAGGATCAGGACGGTCTCCACGCCCTCGCGCAGCACCATCAGGAAGACGAATGCGAACAGGCCCAGCCGCGAACCCTCGCCCGCCAGCGTGCCCACTTTTTGCTCGATCTCGCCCTTGAGGGTGCGCGCGGTGCGCATCATGAAGATCACCATGGTGACCACGAAGAACGCGGCCGCCAGCATGATCCAGCCTTCAAAGATGTCCTGATTGACGCCGGTGCGGGCGATAACGACAGCCCCGGCAACGCTGGCAGCCACGGCCGCCCCCAGGGCGGCATAGACGGCCTTGCGCAGATCCGGGCGGTTGACCTTGGCGAGGTAGGCGAGGGTGATACCGATGATCAGGGCGGCTTCCACGCCCTCCCGCAGAGTAATGATGAATGCATCGATCATGGCTGGCTCAAATCACAAATGAAGTTGAAAATGAATTTCAATTTCAACAGTTAAGGATACCCGCCGCTGCCGCACCTGGTCAATCCTGGTGATCACAGCCCTGCGTGACGGCAATCACATTGCATCAGGGGCGGGGAGGAGCCAGCAGGAACTGGTTTTTCCTGCGTCCTGTGCTGCCCTCACAATGTCTTGAGGATCCTCTTCGCCTCCTCGACCCGCGGGAAGAGCTTCTCCTCCGCCTGAAATTCGGGGCCGTGCACGCACCGGCGCGTTCCCTTGAGCTTCACCGGATACTTCAGGTGCAGCATTTCGTGATAAACGAGGTACTCCAGCACGAAGCGCGGGACTTTCCGGTTGTCGAAGATGCGGCTCACCACGATGGTGTTGTGCGCAGGGTCGAAGTGGCCGAGGTGGTTGCGGGCGTGGTCCTGGCTCCAGGTCATCTGCGGGCGCCCAAGCAGCCCGTGGAAAAAACGCTGGTTGAGGTCGTCGAAAATCTGGTCAAGGTTGTAGACCTCGCCCTGCGCAGAGACGATGCGCTTGCGCCCGCGCATCTGGCGGATAAGGTGCACCTTGGCGCTCAGGTGATGGCTGGCGACGTACTGCCGGTAGCGCGCGGCGTGTGCCGGTGCGATGGGCTTGCGGTAGAGCTTGGCCAGAAGAATGTGGGCGATGGCACGCAGCACCGATTGGGGCGCCGTCTCCAGCAGGTCGGAGATGCGGGCCAGGATGCGTCCCTGGCGCAGGCGGATGGTGTTGTTGACATTGGCAAAGTTGTAGAACTCGACGCGGAACTCGGGCATGGGCGCGCGCGGGCGCAGTTCCCGGTATTCCTGCTGGAAGATTTCGAGAGGGCTTGGGGTCACGTGGGTTCAGACTAGCATGACAATAAGGATTGTCATCCTGAGCGTAGTGCCGTAGGCACGAGCGTGAGGACCTGCCGTCGAACCCGCCAAAGAGCAGGGCGGGAGCCCTCCGATCTTAGTCCCGGCGCTACTTCTTCTTCTCCTTCGCTTTCGCCTTGGCTTCGGCGGCGGCCTTCTCCTGCTCCTGCAGCAGGTCCTTTGCATTGTCCAGGTTCCCATCCACGGCGTCGGCAGCGTCCAGTACGGCGAACTCATACTCCTTGGCGCTGGCAGCGTTGGCGGGGTCTTTAGCCGATTCCTTAAGTTTCCCCAGCGCCACCCGGAATTCGCTGTCGGCCTGGACGATGTGCTTGAGCGCCTTGCGGAACTCGAGCTTCTGGTTGGCAAAAGAATCGAGGTTGCGGTCCATCTCGTCCATGATGACCTTGAAGTCCTGCAACAGGTCGTGGATATTCTGCCCCCGGTCCGCGACCGAGTGCGGATCGGCACGCAACTGCTCGATACTAGCCAGCCGCGCACGCGCGTACTTCACGTAAAGTGGCAGCTTCTTGTCGGGCTCCATCGAGACCTCGCGCAGAGCGTCGGCTTCGGCCGAGGTCAGGGGATCGCGGCGATGGACCTGGGCAGTGCCGGCCAGACAAAGCGCCAGCAGAACGGCGGCGACGGGGCGGCGCATCATTTCTTGTTTTCCTTCGACTGCGGGCCGAACATCGCCTCCAGCAGCTTCTTGCGGAATTTCTCCACCTGCCTGACGGCAGCCTCCACATAGGAGCGATCTTCGAAATTCAGGGTCTTACGGACATCGTCCAGCCGCCGCGCGGTCTCGCGCAGCAGGATCTCCGTGTCCTTGAGGTGCTTGCCGGACTTCTGCGCCGCCTCGGCGGCGCGGCCGGCGTAGGCCACCACGTCGTCCACCGTTTGCTGCGCCTTGGTGATGTCACCCTCAGTGTAGAAGTGGTCGGCCTCAGTGACTTCGCGGCGGGCGATGGCGGCAAACAAGGGCCCCTGGTCCTGTAGCCGGGCGCTCTGCGCGCGGGCTTTCAGGGCTTCCAGTGGCTCTTCCGTCGTCTTCGCTGAGACGCAGACGGCAAGCACAGTGACAACAAAGGGGAAGAACAACCAGCGCATGGCTATTTCTTTGTTGGATCGATGGCGATCAGCCGGTGACGCGCCTGCCATTCCTGATCGGGGAACTTACCCTGTGCCGCGTCCAGGAACCGGCGGTAGTTCTCCGCCGCCAGCTTGAAAGCCTTGAGATTATCGTATGACGTGGCCCGCAGAAAATAGGTGCCGGGGGTCTCGGGCAGGAACTTGGCGCGCGCGTCCAGGGCGCGGATGGCGAGCTCGTACTGCTTGTTCTCCGATGCGACGATGGCCAGATCGCCGTAGGCCTCCGCCAGGTCCGGCTTGAGCTTGATGGTCTCCAGCAACGCCTGTTGCGCGGCGGGGAAGTCGCGCGCGTGCATCAGCGCATTGGCCAGCCCGTAATGCAACTCGGGGTCGCCGGGATGCTTCTGGACGAGCGCCTGGTAGCGCTGCGCGGCCTCCGGATAGCGCTCGGCGGCCAGGTCAAGTCTCGCCAGTTCACGCTGCGCTGCCGAGTCGTTGGGATCGAGCTTCAACGCCGCCTCGTACTCGGCGCGCGCGCCCGCGGCGTCGCCGCGGATGGCCAGCACGCGTCCCAGTTGCACATGTGCAGTTTCGTTCACAGGATTGAGCTCGAGATAGCGCCGCAGCATCTTCTCCGCTTCCGGCAGGCGCCGGGTCTTGGTATAAACATTCACCAGGCCGGCCAAGCCCTCGGTCGCCTTGGGATCGAGTTCGACCACCTGCTGGTACTCGCGCTCAGCATCGGCGAAGCGGTTCTGCTTCTCGAGAAACAAACCGGCTGCCAGGTGGGGCTCGGTATCCTTGGGCTGCAACTTCGCGGCCTCGTGGTAAGCCGTAACCGCGTCCTCCGGATTCTTGCTCTCCAGCACGTGCCCCAGCGACAGCCAGGCGCGCTCCAGGCCCTGCTCGGGAGAGCCGCTGGATTTCAGCTTGGTGGCGGCCCGCAGGTATGTCTCCGCCTCCGGGCTGCCGGCCTCGCCCAGCAGGATGCCGAGGTTCAGGTTGGACTCGAACAGATCGGGCTTGGCAGCGACCGACTTGCGATAGGCAGCGATCGCCTCGGCGTCGCGCCTGGTCGCGGTGTACAGGTAGCCCAGATCGAACCATGCGCGATAGTTGGTGTCGTCGTCGGAGACGATGTGCTTGAGCTTGTTCTCGGCGGTCACGAAATCGCGGATGTCGAGCGCCTTTTCGGCCTGGATGAGCGCCGGCACCAGATAGGGATCCTGTTCTTCTTGAACGCGATGATGGCGGACGGTCTGGCCGGTCGCTTGCGCGTGCGACGGCGCCACCGCGATCAGGCCAGCAAACGCCAGCAGAATGAGAACTCTAAGAGTTTTATTTGTGTCCATTGGATCGGACATGGCCGTTGCCTTGTAGGATGCGGGCCAGCCACTTCCCGGTATGTGAATTTGGCGTGCGAGCTACCACCTCGGGCGTGCCCGCCACCACCACATCGCCACCTCGGTCGCCGCCTTCCGGTCCCAGATCAATCACCCAGTCGGCGGTTTTGATGACGTCGAGGTTGTGCTCGATCACCACGATGGAGCCGCCGGTGTCGATGAGCTTGCGGAAGGCCGCCAGCAGCTTGCTCACATCGTCAAAGTGCAGGCCGGTGGTCGGCTCGTCGAAGATGTAGAGGGCGCGATGGCCGCCGCGAGGCTTCTTGGGACCGTCTGGGTTGTCGGGATCGGCCGGCACGAAGCGCACCACATCGCGCCGCGGCTGCAGGTGCGCCGCCAGCTTCATGCGCTGGGCTTCGCCGCCGGAAAGCGTGGTGGCGGATTGACCCAGGCGCAAATATCCCAGCCCGACTTCCTCCAACACGCGGAGCTTTTCGGTGATCTTGGGGACGGTCGCGAAAAACTGCAGCGCTTCCTTCACCGTCAGGTCCAGCACTTCGTGGATGTTCTTGCCGCGGTAACGAACTTCGAGAATGCCCGGCTTGTAGCGCGTGCCTTTGCACTCCTCGCAGATCAGCTCCACGTCGGCGAGAAACTGCATCTCCACCACCACAGTGCCATCGCCCTGGCAGGTCTCACAGCGGCCGCCGGGAATGTTGAACGAGAACTGGCCGGCAGTGTAGCCACGCTTGAGCGCTTCGGGCTGGGAAGCGAACAGCTCGCGGATCGCGTCAAAAGCCTTGATGTAGGTAACGGGGTTGGAGCGAGGCGTGCGTCCGATCGGCGACTGGTCCACGAGCACCACTTCGTGGATGTGCTGCGCGCCCTCGACGCGGTCGACGAGCCCGGCGGCGGAGCCTGCGCCGTTGGTCTGGCCCTTCATCGCCGCCAGCGCCTGATAGAGCACGTCGTGAACCAGCGTCGACTTGCCCGAGCCGGAGACACCGGTGATGGCCACGATCATGCCCAGCGGGATCGTGATGTCGAGGTTCTTCAGGTTATGCGCGCGCGCACCGTAAAGCTTCAGTTGCTGCGGCCCGGGACGGCGGCGCTGCGATGGCATCTGAATGCGGAGTTCTTCCGACAAGTAGCGACCGGTGAGCGAGTGCTGCATTTTCAGGATTTCGTTGTAGCTTCCGGTGGCGACCACGCGTCCGCCGTTCTCGCCGGCGCCGGGGCCGAGGTCGAGGATGCGGTCGGAGGCACGCATGATCTCCGCGTCGTGCTCAACTACCAGGATCGTGTTCCCGAGGTTGCGCAGCTCGTGCAGGATGTGAATAAGGCGCGTGGTGTCGCGGCTGTGCAGGCCGATGGAGGGCTCGTCGAGCACGTAAAGCGCGCCCACCAGCCGTGACCCCAGCGAGGTCGCGAGCTGTATGCGCTGCGCTTCCCCGCCGGAAAGCGTGGACGAAAGCCGGTCAAGCGTCAGATATTCCAGTCCAACTTCGTTCAGAAACTTTAGCCGTTCGCGGATCTCGCCCAGCACCTGCTCGGCGATCTCCGCCTGCTCGGGCGAAAGTTCGATGGCTTGGAAGAAGCGCGCGGCTTCTTCCACCGTCATGGCGCAGACTTCGCAGATGTTCTTGCCGGCGATGCGGACGTGCCGCGCCTCCGCTCGCAGGCGCGCGCCATTGCAGGTGGAGCAGGTCGCATATCCGCGATAACGGCTGAGGAACACGCGCACGTGCAGCTTGTACTTCTTGCGTTCCAGATAGGCGAAGAAACCCTTGATGCCGGGGAAGCGTCCGTCGCCATCGATAACGAGCTGCTGGTCGTCGAAGGGCAGCTCCTGCCAGGGCACGTCGAGCGCGATATTGTGCGTACGCGCAAAGCGCTTCAGGTCGGTGAATAGCGGACGATACTTGGGCTTGGTCCAGGGCTCAACGGCGCCTTCGGCGAGCGACCGCGACTTGTCCGGGATCACCAGGTCCATGTCGAAGTCGATCGTGTTGCCGAAGCCCTGGCAGCGCGGGCAGGCGCCGTACGGACTGTTGAACGAGAACAGCCGCGGCTCGGGTTCGTCAAAGCGCAAATGGCAGCGCTTGCACTCGAAGCGCTGCGCGAAGCGAAGAATAGCCGGCTCGCCCTCGGCCGGAGCCGTCTCGACGATGATTTCGCCGGCTTCGCGGTAGCAGGTCTCGACCGCATCCACGATGCGGGAACGCGTTTCAGCAGAGACGCTGATGCGGTCTACCAGCACAAACACCGGCTCACTGAAATTGATGTCCAGCAGCGATTCGGGTGTGGAGAACTCGAACACCTGCGAATTCTGGTACAGCCGGCCGAAACCGCGCTTGCGCAACTCAAACAGCCGTGCCTTCAGCAGGTCGTCCTTCGGCGTCTCTTCGCGCTTCTTCTTCCGGCCGCGCGCTTTGGCTTCAGGCTGCGCCGGGCGCGCCGGACCGGTTTGCAGCGGAAAGAGCACCTGTATGCGCGTGCCTTCACCCAGCGCCAAAATGGCGTCGGCCACCTCATCCACCGTGTCCTTCTTGACCTCGGCGCCGCATTGCACGCAATAGCTCCTGCCCACGCGCGCGAACAGGAGCCGCAGGTAGTCGTAGATCTCGGTGGCGGTGGCGACGGTCGAGCGCGGGTTGCGGGTGGAGTTTTTCTGCCGGATGGCGATAGCCGGCGCGATGCCGTCGATCAGATCGACATCCGGCTTCTCGATGCGCTCCAGAAACTGCCGGGCATAGGCGGAGAGCGACTCGACGTAGCGGCGCTGTCCCTCGGCG
>DATKLD010000166.1:0-11469 GCA_035542595.1 Terriglobales bacterium | reverse complement strand
TCGGGATGACAATTGTAGTTATTCGGGGTTAACTCTGAACCTCAGAATTTCGGGCCAGGAATCATCCAAACTGAGACGGCGGCGCTACTTCACTTCTCTTGCGAACGAGAACACCGGATCGATATCCACGGGGACGCTGCTGGCGGCGGTCAGCGCAGACTTCAGCTCGGCCGGCATGGTGCCGTACTGCTTCAACAAGTTCTCGGCGCGGGCGCGGTCGCCGGTGGCTTCGATCTCCAGCAATTCTTTCGCGAGCGACGCGATGGCGTCCGGCATCTTGCTGAAGTCCACGGCGTAGCGTCCCGCAGCATCGCGCGTGACGGCCTTGCGTTCGCTGAGATAGTTGAATTCCATCATCTCGGCGCGGCCGTGGGCCTCGCCAGTGCCGAAGCGAACGGTGCGAAGGATTCCGGCAAGATACGACACATAGAATTCCTCCATGCGCTCCCTGGGCAGAACGCCGTGGTCCATCAGCCACTTCTCGCCGAACATGCCGACCACGTCGGCCTTCGCTTCCTCGAGACCCGCGTAGGCAGGGCCGATGGCCGCGTCGATGGCCACCTGTTTGCCGCCGACGCGCGCGAACGCCGGCCCCAGCCCGTGTGAGATCTCGTGCAGGATGGTGGCCGCCATGTAGCCTTCGGCAGAAGCCTTCGCTGCCTGCTCCGGCTTCATCACCCGCCTGGCCACCGGCAGAATGATGTAGTTCACGCGCGCGTCCATGAAGTTCTTGAAGAAGATCTTCTTGCTCCCTTTCTGCTCCTGGATGCGGGGATCGTTGGGCAGATTGTCGGCCACGGCCTGGTATCCGTGGGTGAAGTCTCCGGAGCGGAAGGGCGCGTCCATCACCTCCATCGGTGTCGCCAGGCCGCGCTTTGAAGGCAGGTCCTCCTTCGCCAGCGGCAGCGCCTCCTGGATGTCAGCCACATATTTCTGATACAGCTCGAGCTTCCTGCTCTCCCGCTCATTGCGCACCAGCACAGCGCCGCCGTAGGAAGTTTTCACGCCCAGCAGGTCGTCGAGATAGGTCTCGTAGGGCGCAAAGATGATGTCGAACCTGGGGTTGTGAAGGTCGAGCCACGCCAGATCGCTCTGGAAGTAATCGTCGGTGAGCAGAGCATCGGCGCGCAGGCGCAGAAACCTGGCGAATGCCGGATCGTCGCTCAGCTCGGCGGCCTCGCGCAGCTTCTTGGCGGCGTGTTCGAGGTATGAGGCAAAGGCCACGTGGTACGGGATCCCGACCAACTCCTGGCCTTCACGGCGGACGATAGTGTACGGGCTATAGATCTCGCTCTTTTTTTCGGGGTGCGCGGCCACGTAGGCATCGAGCTGCGCGCGCGTCAGATCGGCGGGATAAAGCGCCTGGCCAGGAGGCATCGCCTCCGTGCCCACGAACGGACGGTTCTCGTCCAACAGGTCGAAGCGGCTGCCGTTGATGTAGAGGAAGCGGCGCAACATCTGGTCGCGGGCATGGGCCGCGCCCTTCAGCGATTCGTACAGCGTCAGCGCGTCGGGATCGCTCTGGCGCCAGTAGATGCTCTCGAAGTCACGGCTGGCTTCGACCAGCTTGTTCACCAACTGGATCTCGCGCGGCTTCAGACCTTGCGAATGGAAAGGCATCTGCACCGTCTTCCAGCGCGCCAGGCGTTCCGGCAGGTCTGGAGCTACATCGGCCACGGGTTTGGCCGGGCTGGAGCGTCCGCGATGGCCGCCGGCGCGGCGGGAGCTTTGAGTGAAACCTGGGATGGAAGCGAGGCCGATAACCAGCGCAAGGAAACCCGCGAGCCGTTTTTCCATGGAGGCGGGATTGTAACATCCGAGAATCCTGGGCCGGCGGTCAGCCAATCCCGAGCTCGTCGGGAGATTCGAGCGGTGTGCCGCAGACGCGGCAGATCACCGCCGAACAGTCGCCGCAGATCAGCGGATCAGTGACCTCACGCGCGCACTTCGGACAATAAAGCGGCTCGGTTTCGGGGGCTGGGCTTTCCGGCATGGCGAGCAAAATGTAGCATAGAAGCAGTACTCAGTACCCAGTACCTAGTACCCAGGAGCGAGCCCTGCAGTCACGGGGACCTCAGCGGCCGACGACCAACGACCGACGACCAAATGACTCCCGACGAGATCCTGCAGCAGGAATTCAACCGCTGGGCCGAGGAAGGGCGCGGCGAGCAGATGGAGCAGCACCATCTCGCCATCACGGAAGCGACCCTGCGGCTGATGGACTTGAAGCCGGGTGAGCGGGTGCTGGACCTGGGCTGCGGCGCGGGATGGGCCACGCGCATCCTGGCCCGCCTGGTTTCCGTAGGCCCGCAGGGCTTCGGACAAATTGTTGGGCTCGATATCTCCGATGAGATGATCCGCCGCGCCCGCGCCGGCTCCCGCGAGTTCGACAACATCATGTATGTGTGGGGCTCCGCTGAAAAAATCCCGTGGGAGGAAAATTACTTCGACAAGGTACTCTCGGTCGAATCCTTCTACTACTATCCCGACGCGGGCCGCGCGCTCAACGAGCTGTTCCGCGTCCTGGCGCCGCGCGGACGGCTGTTCATCCTCATCAACCTTTACAAAGACAATCCCTATTCGCTGCAGTGGGTGGACAAGCTCAACGTCCCGGTGCAGGTGCGCTCCGAGACCGAGTACATCGAAGTGCTGAAGGCCCACGCCTTCGAAGACGTCGAAGCGCGACGCATCCCCGATCCCACTCCCACCCCCGACGATTACCGCGGACACTCTTTTCGGAGCGCTCAGGACCTGCGGGAGTTCAAGCGCATCGGCGCCCTGCTGGTGATGGGGACCAAACCTGACTTCCGCTCGCCCGCGCCGCCGTACACGATCTACTAGCGCCGGCACGAGGTACTCCGGCTGTCCACCCACCCCACTGTTGGGCCGCACGCAGCGTGTCCTCCATCCGGGGGGCGCCCTAATTTGAGGCCAGTACCCTCCATCTGCCCCGGGTTGACACTCCCGCATCCGGCCCCTAGACTGAAGCGTTTGGAATTCCCCGCCAAGAGGGGCCTCGATGGGATGGCTGCAGAACAGGTTCGAGAAGAACTTCCTCATCACCACGGTTGACTACGTGTTCAACTGGGCGCGCAAGTCGGCGCTCTGGCCAATGACTTTCGGCCTGGCCTGCTGCGCCATCGAGATGATCGCCTCCTCGACATCGCGCTTCGACATCGCGCGCTTCGGAGCCGAGGTGTTTCGTCCGTCGCCCCGCCAGAGCGACCTGATGATCGTTTCCGGCACGGTTACTCTGAAGATGGCGCCGGTGGTGAAGCGCATCTACGACCAGATGCCCGAGCCCAAGTGGGTGATCTCCATGGGCGCGTGCTCGTCGGTAGGCGGTCCGTTCAATACCTACGCCGTGCTCCAGGGTGTGGACCGCGTCGTGCCGGTGGACGTGTACGTGATTGGCTGCCCTCCGCGTCCGGAGAACCTGTTCTACGCGCTGCTCAAGCTGCAGGACAAGATCGACCAGATGTCGATCGCCAAACGTCCCACGGAAGTCCGGCTGGACGAGGGCATGGTGGAAGACTTCAAGCGCCAGGTCATGATCGCGCAAACCTTGCAGCCGAAGTAAGCGACGAACCCAGGAGCCGGCAAGTTCTATCCTCTGAGGCCCCAGCCATCTTCGCCGAGGGCTTCCAACCGTCCATGTTGGCGAGATGAATAGCGACGCGAGGCGCCGCCATTCATCGATTGGGTACAGCCTGCGCGGTCGTGGCCGGATGCTCAGGATGCGCAGCCGCCGCGGCCTGCGCATTGTAGGCGCTGACGATTGCCCCGGTGACATCCGCCGCCGCTGCGTTCGCCCACAGCACGGGCCCCTGCGGCCAGAATTGCGCGTCGAAGATCATGGTGTAGCCGTTGTCTTTGGCGTACTTGTCTACCACCGGCGCCATCTTCTTCAGGATCCGGCCCACAATCTCGCGCTGCTCGGCCTGGTAATCGATCTGCGCCGACTCTGCGTCGTGGCGCAGAGTGATCTGCTTCTGCTCCAGGTTCTTCACCAGCCCGGAACGCGCTTCGTCCGACATCTTGCCCGAGGCGCCGAGCTGCTTGCGCAGTTCTTCGAGGTCGGTCTGCTGCTTCTGCAAGGCGGCCTGCCGCGGCTCATACTTTTTGTTGAGCGCCTCCAGGTCGCGCTTGCCTTCGTTGGTGGACATCACCGCCCGCTGGATGTCGACGATCCCGACCTTGGTGGGCGCAGCGTTCTGGGCAGAGGCGCAGCCGGCAAGGGCTGCCACCAGGGTGATCGCGCAAAAAACTTCTGCTCGGTTCCTCACGGCTAGACTCCTGTCATGAAATCCAACACTGCCAGTCCGCAAAGTGCTCTGCTTACCTGATCTTGAATGCCGCTGTTGGTTTTGTAACTGAAACGCTAACACCGAATAGGAAGGAATTCATGCTGCGACTAAATTTGTCGCCAGGCGCAAAGGTGTGCTGCAAAACCGCGCGCTTGTAGTCGAGTGTTCCCGAGAAGTGGCCACATATCGGGACCTCGACATGAGCTCCCCACCATCCTGTGACCCCCCCAAAGTTGAAGTGCTCTGACCCACCACTGGAACTACCGCCGGATGAGGAGAAAAAGGAGTCCGTCCCCTTCACAGTCCACACCAGCGGTCCTCCCTGCGGGCCTATATTGATCGTGCGGTCACCCCAAGCTCTTATTCCCAGCACGTTGAACCGTGCCAACACCTCAAAAGCGTTGACATGAAACTTCTCTGTTTCTGTTTCCGTTGACGTCTCCCCGTCGGTACCGAAGGTTTCGGTTAAGGTGTTCGACACGTCGCCGGTCTTGAAGAATCCAAACTGCAAGTCGAAGGGGCCAAAGCTCGGGCCGACGCTACCTTCAAGGGCATAAGCCTTGTTGCTGGTACTGCAACCAGGCACACTGAAGCAGTCATTGGCGAGGTTCGGCACATCCGCGAGACCCCCGCTAAATTGGCCCTTAAGGTTGAAAAACGAGGGGCCTTCTACTTTCGCGCCGGTGGAGACGGGCTTTTCCCACTGACCTTCGAAATGGTACGGTGACCCAGCCGGTGCGCCCTCCCTAATCACCCAACGAGAGCCGTCCCAAAAAATTGCCCCCGCTCTATAACGCTTACAGTGCTCTTTGTTCTCAGGCGCCGTCTGCCCCGGCAACAGGTAGTACATGCGGGTTCTCGGATCCTGATCGCACCTGTCAACTACCGCCTCGATGGTTTTATGGGTGACGTTTTCCAACCCAGCAAGGGACGAAAGATCGACGGTACCATTGGCATCGGCGGGGGGCAGTTTCACCAGCTTATTGCCTTCGGCAATGGCGATGAACTGGGCATCGGTCACCGGCTTGCCGTTGGCATCGACTAGCTTTAGTTGCTGCGCGTTGGCCGCCGCCGCGCACGTCAGCAGGCCCAGGAGCATCGCGTAGAGTCGTATCCGCTTCATGTCTTCCTCCTGAACTTGGATTGAATCGGGGCCCGCCTCGTACTGATCCCGGCGCACAACTAGAATGCCGGTGAGGGATCACTTTGCATCATGGCCTTGGCCTTGTTTCGAACCTTGGTGATATCACGCCAGCGGTTGGGTGCGGCCGCGCGCAGCGCGTTATCCATCTGCTGGCTCCAGGCTATGTTCATCGCCTGGGCGTTCTTCTTCGTGCGCTCGATCCAGTGCTCGGCGAACTGCTGCTCGTCCCAGCCTTCCTGCTCGGCCCACACCGCGTACTGACGAATGGCGTCGATATACGCTTTGGGATCGCTGTCGGGATTAAGCTCTCCGTTGGCGCCCAGTTCGTAGCCAGCCTCGAGCACTTTGGCCGCCGGCCGGTGCTGCCGCTGCAGTGCGGGCTCGGCGATCTTGTAGAGCATTCCCGCCTCCGGCGGCAGCTTGGCATACTGCAAACAGAAGGCGGTGATCTGCTGCTTCAGCAGGCTGCCCGCCTGGCCGCCCATCGGGCTGGCCGCTTTGGCCTTCGGATCCCTTTTTGCGGCTGGTTCTAACACGACCCCGTCGGGCAGAACCACCTTCTTGAACTGACCGCTTGGATCCTCTACCTGCAACTCAAAGGCTTCACCGGAGGAGTTGCCGTTGGCTACCAGCCGGTAACTGACTTGGGGAAGCTGGTCGGGCATGGGCGCCGCCATCCATGACGCGGGTCCTGATTCCAGGCCAAACGGCGCGGCAGCGTTGAGAGTTGCCAGTTCCCACGGACCACGGGCCAGAATTACTCGGCCCAGCGCGTCAACCCGCAGCACCAGGTCATCAGGACCCAGGACTTCGGCCTTCGTCTTCGGGTTGCCGCCAGGGGTGCCCGGAGGCTGGTTCTGCTTGGCTGACGCCAAGAGCTGCTCAAGGAACTCTTGAAGGGTGAGCACCTTATAGCCCGCGGGAGGGACAAAAGTCGCACCCGTAGCGGAGTTCAGGAGGAAGGAGCCGGGGCTCAAGCCGCTAAAGCCGCCGCTCGTCGTTGTCGCGGACGAGCCAGACCCAGAAGTGGGAGAATAATTGAAAGGGACCGTCACACTCAGTCCGGCTCGAACCGGTTGAGTAGACGAGCGGATTGTTCCCAAGCCGCCGACGAGGTTGGTGTCGCCGCCGGGACGAAAGATGTTTTCAAAGTCTATGAAGCCGCCGGGAGTGAATTCGGCGCCGCCAATGCGGAAGGAGAGCGGTGATTGCTGGGTAGCCGAGCCGGCATACCGGGCTTCGAACGCTGAATTCTTCGTGAGTTCACGCTCGAAGCCGAAGCTCCAGGCATTGATCTTGTCGGGCCCAAAGACCGACGGCGTGGATGTCGCCTGATTGACATAGATGTTGTAGAAGGGCGGGTCATAGAGCAGCCGGTATCCGCCGCGTATCGTTGTCTTGCCCTGTCCGGTGAGAAAGCCTCCCCACTGCGGTGAGTAAGCGAAGCCAATGCTGGGTACAAAACTGTTGCCGGCGGTCCGGGTCGGGGCCCTGCTGATGTCGGAATACAGGTTTGCGGGCTTGTCATAATAGGTCCACCTCGGGCCGAAGTTGAGCCCGAGGTTCTGCCGCACGTTCCAGTCGCCGGGTAGAGAAATGTCCGACTTTTGATAGGTATAACCGAATCTCACCTCGAAGTCGTTTTTGCTCGTCACGTACTTCCCGTCGTCCCGTGCCGGGTCGTTAATCCCGAAGTCTTGTTCCCCGTAACTTCCCCAGAACCAGCGCATGTCCTTAACGATCGGACCTCTGAGGTTGGCCCCAAAGTCATAGGTGGGATTGGAGTACCCGGTGACCGGGGTAATCGGCTGCACCACGGGAAAATTCCAGCTGAACTCTCCGGCCGAGTTGTTGCCGCCGAAGTTTACGTTCAGGCGATTGAAGCCGACCCGCGCCTCGTTCACCATGTGGGTCGATAAATTGTGGGTCCAGCTTTGCAAGACGGACTGACTGAGGGCGGTGACGTTGATCGGGTACCCCGTTGTGTCCTGGGAGTTGAAAGAATTGCCCCGGTTAAAGATGTAGCGGCTGGTGATGGTGTCGCCGCCCAGTTGCACATCGGAGCGGCCGATCCAATCGAAATTGAAATGGAGTGGAAGAGTACCCGTCCCATATTGCCCCGGCTTGTCGAAGTAGTAGTAGGGAACCTCCCCGTACCTGTTGTACACGTCATTTCGAAAGATGTTCGGGTAGTTGTATCCGCCGAGGTTGTACGACTCGCCCCTGGACAGGTAACCGAAGATGACCGGGGGCTTGGACCCGTAGAGGTCGCTCTTGACATACCCCAGCAAGAATGTGTCATCAAAGTCGTAGTGCGCGCCTGCGTCGATCAGGCTGTTTGCGAGGTCGTAAGCATCGCGAACCTCGCTATAGCTGTAATCGTCTTCGTACCCCCAGTAGTAGGCTTCCTCGAACTCATCCAAGAATCGCAGGACAGGCTGCAGTAAGACGGTGGCCGTCTCAGGGTCGGGCACCCAGCCAAGGTCCATCATGTCCTGGAGGAAGTCCAGGGCATCCCATTTGTCCCCGCAGTGTTGCCAGTACCATTCCCACTGCCGCGGGTCCTTCCGGGCTTTCTCGCAACTGACGACGTAATCCGTTGCGCTCTTGATGCTGAGCCCGTGGAATAAGGCTGCGAGTAAAGACCAACCGGCCACATCAACCGAACCCAATCCGGCGGAGGCGGCGCCGGAGCCGCTGTCGCCACCCTGGCCGCTGGTTCCAGCTTGACCGGTGGTGCCGCCCTGGCCGGTGGTGCCGCCCTGGCCGCTGGTGCCGCCCTGACCGCTGGTGCCGCCCTGACCACTGGTACCGCCCTGACCGCTGGTTCCACCCTGGCCGCTGGTGCCGCCCTGGCCGCTGGTGCCGCCCTGGCCGCTGGTGCCGCCCTGGCCGC
Organism: Terriglobales bacterium; assembly: GCA_035542595.1. Classification (GTDB taxonomy): domain Bacteria; phylum Acidobacteriota; class Terriglobia; order Terriglobales; family Acidobacteriaceae; genus JAHFUA01. The sequence continues at coordinate 3,122 of DATKLD010000166.1, read as the reverse complement.
TGGTGCCGCCCTGACCGCCGGTGCCGCCCTGGCCGCTGGTGCCGCCCTGACCGCCGGTGCCACCCTGGCCGCTGGTCCCGCCCTGACCGCCGGTGCCACCCTGGCCGCTGGTCCCGCCCTGACCGCCGGTGCCGCCCTCCGGCTTCTTGGGTTCTTCTGGCTTTTTCGGCGGCTCTGAAGCGGCGGGAGTCTCCGGGCATGCCTTCCGCGCACGGTCACACTGCCACCAAGCGTCGTAGGCGTCCCAGGCCTTTCCCCAGTCGCCCGAGGCCTTTATCGCCTCATATGCCGCGCGCAACTTGTCGCAATCCGCCTGGCTCGGACATGGGCCAGGGGCGGCCTTCGGCGTGTCCGGTTTGACTGGCGGAGTGACCGGCGGGTTCGGCGGACGGGATGTCTTTTTCGGAGGCTCGGGGCATTTCTTCACCGTCACCACTACGACGACGATTACCCCGGGACTGCCATCGTTGTAGTCAGACTTGAACTTGATCGTGCTGGTTCCCTCGTGATTGGCGCTGATTTGGACATCGTTGGTGCCACCCTCGCCAGCCGAGGCCGCACCCTCACCTGAGTGGTCGAAGGTTATGAACGCCTGAGGAGGGGGGATCGTAATTTGATAGTGTTGGCCAACGCAGAGGGTAATTTCGCGATGTACATACTGCTGGCCGAACGCGGGCAGCGCGGCGACGGCGAGCAGGACAACAGCCAACATCCAACTACTGCCGCTGCAAAACGCAACGATTTTCCTGGACGCACGGCAAGAGGGCCTGCTGGGCAGACGCCCGCAGAAAGGCCTTCTCATGACTGAACTCCTCTCTCCTCAAGGCAGTGCGGCGGCTGTTTGTGCCGCAGCCGTGCCTTGTGCCCTGGTTCAGTCCCTAGAGACGATAAATTTGTAGAATGAAACCCGCTGGGTAGAAGCGCCCCCGAGGCGATATCGGGCAAATATAGCCACTTTGACTTCCATGTCAAGGAAATTAGCTGCGGCAGGACCGGGGTGGCGGGCCGCAGCCGGGGTGAGCACGCTGCAATCAGACGGAATCGGGCGGTAGAATGATTCACCCCTCGACTTCGCTCGGGGCAGGCTATCCGCCACGAGGAGTCTCATGTCCGACTTCGTCCGACTTTGCAGCAAGGCCGACCTCCCCGAAGACGGCGAGGCCAAAGAGATCACTGTGGGCGATAAGGTGATCTGCGTTGCCAACATGAACGGCGCCATCTCCGCGCTGGACAACGTCTGCCTGCATCGCGGCGGCCCGCTCGGACAGGGCGTCATCGCCGACAACAAAGTCATCTGCCCGTGGCACGGATGGATGTGGGACCCCAATACCGGACAGGCCGAACAGAATCCCAACTTCCGCGTCGCCGTGTATCCCATCAAGCTGGAAGGCGACGAGGTTTACGTGCAGATCTGACCTGTGCCGGCCGAGGAATCACTGATCAACTCCGCAATTCTTGTTTAGAATTCACTCCGCTCGAATTTCTCTGAAGGCTTTCCTCCAGGGAGGACCCATGCGCGACCGGCAGTGTCTTGTCTCCGCCATCCTGATTCTTCTTCCCCTGGCCGCCGCGGCCGATTCCACGGTCAAGACCCGCAACACCACCATGGGTCACAGCACGGAGAGCACGGTGTACATCAAGGGATCGCGCCAGCGGACTGAGGGCGCGAGCATGGGCGCGGGGCCGAGTTTCGTGACCATTATGCAGTGTGACAAGAAGCAGATCATTACCGTCAACCCGCAGAACAACACCTGCATGGTGGCGCCGTTGGGCGATGCATCGGGCGGAAAACCGGCTGCGGCAGAGACAGGCTCCGGCGCCGGCCGCAAGGGCGGCACCATCACTTTCACGGTCAATACCATCGACACGGGCGAGCGCCAGAAGATGCTGGGGCTGACCGCGCGCCACATCAAGAGCATTATGAATGCCGAGTCCAGCCCCGACGCCTGCTCGAAGACCAACTTGCACAGCGAAACCGACGGCTGGTACGTGGACATCGCGCCGGGGCTGGCCTGCTGGACCGGCATGACGCCCCCGCCTTCGCGCGGCCGCGCTGCTTGTCAGGACACTGTGCGCTTCAAGCACACCGGGGCCGGTCATCCCGGGTATCCGCTGAAGCAGAGCACTACCATGCAGGTGCAGGGACAGACCTTCACCACCATCTCCGAGGTGATGGAACTTACCAGCAAGCCGCTCGAGGCCTCGTTGTTCGAGATGCCGGCGGGCTGCAAAGTCGTCGGCAGCTACCAGGAGTTGATGGGCATGGGGGACGTGACGGGCGGCGGGCCGCCGCGAGGACGCCCGCCGGCGCCTCCACCCGAAGCGGCTGTTCCTCCACCTCCGCCCGCACCGGAAGCGGCGCCTCAACCTGCTGCTCCCCCGCCTCCAGCCTCCCCCGTTGTGGCTCCCAAAGGCGAAGGCGTGCTACGCGTCGGGGTGGTGAAGATCAAGGACTCTACCGGTCAAGATTTGCCTCTCGACAACCTGCGCGTCAACCTGATGGGCGAAATCACGCTGCGGCAGATGGAAGCCGTGCCGCTCGATGCCGATGGCGATCCGGCCATCGCCGCGGAGGCCGCCGACAAGCAGTGCGACTACATCCTCTACACTGACGCCCGCCAGGTGGCGGACCCGGGCTCGGGCGGAGTCACGCTGCCTGCCGTCTTACGCGGCGTCTCGCTGAGCAAGGACAAATATCAGGCACTGCTGGCCATCACGCTCTATCGCACCGGCAAACGGCTGCCGGAGCTGAAGCAGGCGCCGGTGGCGGCTGATGCCGACCAGTTCGGCGTCAACGCTGTCATGGCTGGTTTTGAGAAGGAGGCGGACAAGGTCGCCGAGCGGGTGAAGAAAGACCGGGAGCCCGCGAAACCGTCCAGGACGGCGCCGGCCAAGAAACCGGCGGCGCCCAAGAAGCCAGGGTAACGCCGGCGTCTCGCCGGCATTCTTAAATCCGTGTTCATCCGCGTTAATCCGCGGCGGAGGAAGCTCCATGTCGACTCTTTCCGGCAAGACGCTGTTCATTACTGGCGCGAGCCGCGGTATCGGGCTGGCGATCGCGCTGCGCGCGGCCCGCGACGGCGCCAACATCGTCGTGGCCGCCAAGACTGACCGGCCGCATC
>DATKLD010000165.1:0-2416 GCA_035542595.1 Terriglobales bacterium | reverse complement strand
GGAATGAACATCTCGAAGACCGGCAGAGTGGAAGTCACGGCGACATGATGCGCGACGAGTTCATGGATGGTTTCCTGCACCGCAGGTCCGCTGATGTCAATCTGCTCGGCCAGTTGCTTCAGCGCGGGGCCGGTCGGAGGGCAGGCGTCGGGCTTTTTGGCGGCGACGAAGTCGGTATCGACAAGCAGGCCGTGCTCCAGGTCATCGATGCCCAGGTTCGCTGCCTCGCGGAACGTGACCGAGCACAGGTGGCCGGTAACCTTGATACCACGCTTGTGAGCTTCGTCAATGGCAGCGCTCAACTCGGCGCGAGTGATGAACATGTACGCCTTGTAGGAGGTGGCGCCCTGTTCGGCCCAGAATGCTACGGTCCTGCGCGCGTCTTCAGGACCAGTGAGGGCGTGCATCTGCACCGCGAACGAGCCCTCGCCTTCAAGATACGGCCCGGTGATGCGGATCTTCGGTCCGGGCACCTTTCCGCTCTCGATCTGCTTCTTGATCTCGATGTCGGTGTATGGCTCGAGTGCGCCCGTAGTGCGGATCGTGGTCACACCGCCGGCAAGATAAAGACGCGGGAAGCTGTAGCCCATTTCTGCATAGAACCCGCTGCCCGCGGGATAGACCAGGTGGTCATGCATGCCGACCAGGCCCGGGATGACCGTGTAGCCGTGGAGATCGAGAACCTTGGCATCGCCGGGAACCACCGCCTTTGCCGCATCGCCAACGGATTGAATGCGGCCGTTGGCGATGACAACGGTCTGGTCATCATTCGGCGCGGCGCCCGTGCCGTCGATGACTTTGACGTGCGTGAGTGCGATGACAGGCGCCTCCACGCTGACGAAGGCCCTGACCTCGGGCGAGAGCTGCGTCTCAGCGAAAGCGCCTGCGGTCAGAAGCAGCAGAAGAGCGACGGCAGGTTTGCGCAACGGATTACCCTCCAGTGTGAGCGGGCAGAGTAGCATGCGCAGCGCTCGAGAGTCAGCAATCTGTATTCATGGGCGGGCGATGGCGCCCGCGCCACGTCACACCTGCTCGGATGCTAGAATCGAGCCAGGGTCAGCCCTCCAAGATGGACCGCGCGCACATCCGCAATTTCGCCATCATTGCTCACATTGACCATGGCAAGAGCACGCTAGCCGACCGCCTGCTCGAGCTTACGGGAGCGCTCTCGGCGCGCGAGATGCAGGAGCAGGTGCTGGACGCCATGGATCTTGAGCGCGAGCGCGGTATCACCATCAAGGCCCACGCTGTTCGCATGAAGTACGTTGCGCCCGACGGCCAGGAATATCAGCTCAACCTCATCGACACACCCGGCCACGTCGACTTCTCCTACGAGGTCTCGCGATCGCTGGCATCGTGCGAGGGCGCGATCCTGCTGGTGGACGCATCCCAGGGCGTCGAGGCGCAGACACTGGCCAACGCCTATCTCGCGATCAATCACGGTCTCGAGGTCATCCCCGTCATCAACAAGATCGACCTGGCCAGCGCCGACGTGAACCGCACCAAGGAGATGATCGAAGGCGCCGTCGGCCTGGATGCCTCGGACGCGCTGCCAATCAGCGCCAAGACCGGCCAGGGCGTTCCCGAGGTGCTGGAGCGCATCGTTGCCAAGGTGCCACCTCCGAAAGGATTTCCCGAGGCCCATCTGCAGGCGCTGATCTTCGATTCCTGGTTCGATCCCTACCGCGGCGTGATCGTGCTGGCACGCATCTTCCAGGGCACGCTGCGGCAAGGACAGAGGATCCGCCTGTGGTCGAACGGCAGAGTGTTCGAGGTGGAGACGTTAGGCGTTCTCACACCGAAGCCCGTCGAAGTGGACAGCCTCGCCGCCGGCGAAGTCGGGTTCCTGATCGCCAACATCAAGAACGTTGCTGACACCAAGATCGGCGACACCATCACCGACGACGATCGCCCCGCCATCGAGCCGCTGCCCGGCTTCGAAGAAGTGAAACCCATGGTCTTCGCCGGGCTCTACACCGTGGACGCGCACGAGCACACGCAACTGCGCGAGGCGCTGGAGAAGCTGCGCCTCAACGATGCCTCATTTTTCTTCGAGCCGGAGAGTTCTGCCGCGCTGGGTTTCGGCTTCCGCTGCGGCTTTCTCGGGCTGTTGCACATGGAGATCATCCAGGAGCGGTTGGAGCGCGAGTTCAACCTGGACCTGATCACCACCGCGCCCGGCGTGCGCTACCGCATCACCCGCACCGACGGCCAGGTCGTGGAGATCGATAACCCGTCGAAATGGCTGCCACAGAGCGAAATCGCCAAGGTGCAGGAGCCGGTGATCGTCGCCACCATCCTGACCAACGAGGAGTACGTTGGAGGGATCCTGAAGCTGGTAGAAGAAAAGCGCGGCAAACAGAAGGCGTTCGAGTATGTGAGCGCATCACGCGTGATGCTGACTTACGAACTGCCG
>DATKLD010000164.1:0-6438 GCA_035542595.1 Terriglobales bacterium | reverse complement strand
TTTTCCGCCCGGCCGGCACACCTATGTGAAGTCTAACTTTCTGCGCGAGCTGAGCGATGGGGCGATCGCAACCATTTCCGAATGGGCGGGCAAGAGCCCCTCGCCGTATACGTTTGCGCCTTTCTTCGAGCACTGGCACGGAGCGGTGAGCCGGGTTGGCGTGACCGAAACGGCCTTCCCGCATCGGCAGCATTCCTGGAACCTGTTTGCCTGGTCGGTCTGGGCCGACCCGGCCGACACAGCCCGAAATATCCAGTGGACGCGCGACTGCTGGGAGGCTGTGCGTCCGTATCTCATCGACGGTTCCTACGTAAATTATGTTTCCGACGAAGGCGACACGTTTGCGCGCGCCGCCTACGGCCCGAATTACGACCGGCTGGTCGCGCTGAAGAACAAGTACGACCCAATGAACCTCTTCCGCATGAACCACAACATCAAGCCGACCGGAACCATGCCTGCGGCGGCCACAGCGTAGGCTGAACAAATGGCGTCTCGCTCGCTGCCGAGGAGCGCTGCGGGCACAAAACGGCTGGCCGAGGAAATAGAGTCTGGCACGATGGGAGGCTTCACATGGCAGCCAACCAGAAACATGCCTTAGTCACAGGAGCCTCGCGCGGCATTGGACGTGGGATTGCGCGCAAACTTGCCGAAAGCGGGGTCAACGTAGCAGTTCACTATTACCAAAACGAATCGGCGGCCAAGGAAACGCTCGAGGGGATCCGAAAACGCGGCGCTGACGGCTTTGTGGTTCAGGCTGACGTTTGCCGTCCGCAGGAAATCATGCGGATGGTCCACGCTGTCAAGGAGCGGTTCGGCAAGCTCGATATCTTCGTGAGCAACGCCCGTCCGGAAGCTTCCGAGTTCTTTCAGCCGCCTATGGCGATCACCCTTGAGCAATGGGACACGGCTTTCGACTCCCAGGCCAAGGCGTTTCTGGTGGGAGTTCGCGAGGTGAGCGCGCTCATGCCAGGGGCTGGGAGAATCATCGCCATCACCTATGCACAAGGAAGTCGCACAGGCAGCCTGTTGCCTTGGGTAGGAATGGGTTCTGCCAAAGCAGCTCTGGAGTGCCTGGTCCGCTACCTGGCAGTGACTCTGGCCCGTCGGGGGATTACGGTCAACGCCATCAGCCCGAGGTGGACGGAAGATAGCGTGCTCAACAGCCTACCGCCGCAGGTTCAGGACTTGATCAGGAATTGGCACACGCGCGGCTGGACGCCCATGGGCCGCCTGGGTACGCCGGAAGACGTCGGAAACGTGGTAGCGCTCTTCTGTTCTGAGCAGGCCGGTTGGATCACAGGACAGGTGATTTATGCGGACGGCGGTGCGTCCCTGATGACTCCCGAGGTGCCGCCGGAGATCCAATTCGGATAGGCGACAGCGCTGGGCTAGCGCGGATGGAAAGCCCTTCGACTAAGCCGCTCTCCTTTCAATCCCCAGATGTGTCAGCCGAAAACGAAACACATGCGAGCGGCCGTCGTTGAGGCGGGATTCGGTCAGCAGATCGCGCAGCTCGCCGGCGGTATAAGCGGCGTGCACCGAGGCTTCATACAGCCGACGCATCTCTCCTGAATACTTGCGGCCGAACCAGCGTACGTGCAGAGGATACGCTGGCGCCGAGGGGCGGCGGACATCACGGACGAGCACCGCACCATCCGGCTTGGCGACGCGAGCAATCTCGCCGAAGAACGCCACGGGGTCGGCCACGTGGTGCAACACGGAGTTGGAGGTCACGAGATCGAACGAGGCATCGTCGAAGGGCAACCTAGCCTCGCCGTGGGGACCGAGGCGCAGCACCTGGAAGCTGATAGCCACGCCGGCGCGGGCGGCGTCCTTGCGCGCCTGCTCGATCATGGCGGGCGCAGCGTCGAGGCCAGTGATGCGTAACCCGGGCCAGCGCGCCGCCATCATGATGGGGATTTGCCCCGGCCCGCAGCCGACGTCCAGCGCCAGGCCGCGCACCAGACGCGGGTCGTCCGCCGGGAACAACCGCGCGACATGGGTGACGAAGGTGCGATCGATCTTTTCGAGATAGGCCTGGGCGGCGGCCGAAGCGTAGGCCTCGACCTCACACGACTCGTCCATCACCTCAGGCTCAGGAACGCGTTGGAGCTTCCAGGGCATGTCTTTTGAGCCGCTATCCAACTAGTGACAGGTGAAGGGGCACGGCTTTCAGCCGTGCCAATGAGGGCCAAATGTTAACCGGCCTTTAGGCCCTGCAAGAAAAGACCCTGCCAGCGGCTAAAGCCGAAAATGTATCTAACCTTTACGGCACGCCTGAAGGCGTGCCCCTTCACAAACCAAGTCTGTTCCGGACCGCTCTAATACAGAACACCCAGGCTCGCCCACACCGGCGCGGCCATGTGGTGCCGGGGCTGCGGCGCCGACTCAGAAGCGCGCGACAGCACCTTGTCGCGAACCGCCGCCGCGGTGGCAGGATCGAAGCTCTCCATCACTAGCACGCGGTTGCCGCTTACTTCAATCGAGACCGGCCCTTGCTCGGTGGTCCACGCGCGGCCTTTCTGTTCCGCCACCGGCGTGACCGTCTTGTACTTCTTGGGGAGCCACAGGCTGTACGCCTTGGCGAAGTAGCCGGCGTCCTCCGGCGTGGCCCAGTTGGAAACATAGAGCAGCGCGAGGTCACTCAGGGGAATCGCGGAGTCGGGTTTTGGCGGCTTGGCATCCTTCTTGCGCCCCAGGTAGTAGATGCCGCCGCGCCAGGCTTGGGAGAGCTTCTCCGCCAACTCCGGGCCCGAAAATTGCTTCAACAGGATGTACACGTCAAACTCGCCCACGGCGCCAGAGTCGTATCCGACGTAGTTCTTCTTGAGCACCGAGACCAGCTTGGGTAGCCGGACCGGATCTACATGATGGCCGTCGAGGTAGGATTCCGGCTGCATGATCTCGCGGGTATCGCGAGGCGGATTTTTGAATGCCCCGGCGAAGGCCATCTCCTTGCCGCCGCGGGTGAGCACCTCCTCGAGGAAAGACAGACCGTAGGTGTAGGGGAAAATGACCATCTCGCGTAGATACATGGGCGCACCCGCCAGGATGGGTGAGTCGCCGACTCGTTCCATGGTCTGCTGCTTGAAGATCTCGCCCATGGCCGGCATGTCGGCCAGGCTCTGGCCGCTGGGCGCCAGCACGTAATCCATCATCACCGCCATCCCCTGACCTTCGCTGACCGCCTGGCGCGCGGCTTGTTCCTCGTCAGGGCCGGCATCGAGGTTGTCGGGATTGTCGCGCTGGTCGTCGTCACGCACCTGGAGCCAGTGGTCGAGGCCGAAGTTCTGGTCCTGCAGAGCGTGCGTCAGCTCGTGCGCCAGCACCGGACGCTGCGCTTCCGGCGCCACCCAGTCCAGCAGATAGACGGCCTTGGTCTTGGGATCGTAATAGCCGGCCACCTGGTCTTCCAGAAGGTCGAGGAGGAACTTGCGCAGGTCAAACTCCTGCGGCAGCAGCCCGAACTTCTTCATGGAAGCTTCCGAGCGCGCGAGGCGCTGCGCGTCCTTGTCCTTCTGCATGTGGGTCTGAACGAACTTGCGCACCTGCTCGCGGCCAGCCAGCTCGCGTTTGACCTGACTCTTGATGGGCAGCTTGGTGTCCTTGCTGACGAAGTTCAGAATCTCATCCACGGAGCGAAATAGTTCCTGGGCCTGCTGGGGAGTGATTTTCGTCTGGGGCTCTTCGGGCGGCTGGGCTTTCTGGTCCCCCATCGGCGATTGTTTCTGTTGCGCCTGCGGCGAGGCCGACTGTGACGTGGAGACGTAGCCAGCTACGTCTGTACAAGAGACGGATTTTGATGTAGAGACGCAGCTTGCTGCGTCTCCCGTCTGCGCGACGACGGGGCTGGCGCCGAGGACCAGCGCCAGCGCGAGGAGAATGACTATCCACAGACGCGGTTCGAAGAGCCCCCGCAGCGGTTTGTCAAACCTGGGTAGCATGGTCATAATTCCTGTTCTTCCTGTCGAGTCCTATGCCGTTAGACGACGATCTCCGCAAGCTGGCCGTGGAGTATTTTCAGAAGGCCTATGAGCGTCAGATGCAGGGCGAGTACGACGAGGCCATCGCGCTCTACACGCAATCGATCGAAGCCTATCCTACTGCCGAAGCCTATACCTTTCGCGGCTGGACCTACTCCTTCCTCGGCAACCACGAGCGCGCCATCGCGGAATGTCTGGAGGCAATCAAGGTCGATCCCGACTTCGGCAATCCCTACAACGATATCGGGGCTTACCTGATCGAGCAAGACAAGTGGGAGGAAGCCATCCCCTGGTTCGAGAAAGCCATCGGCGCCCCGCGCTACGATGCCCGCTGCTACCCCCACTTCAACCTGGGAAGAGTATACGAGCACCGGCGCGAATGGCAGAAAGCCAAAGCGTGTTACGCGAGAGCCATCGAGCAGAATCGCCAGTACCGGCAGGCCTGGGCGGCGCTGAGAAGGCTGCAGGCGATGGGGAATTGAAAATCGCTCTTGGCTGTTGGCTCTTGGCGTTTGGCCAAAAGCTTAAGAGCCAAGAGCCAAAAGCGCTTTTATAGGTATTTGGCGATCCAGTCCCCTGCCTCGCGCGTACCCAGCGTGCCGCCGATGTCCTGCGTGATCTTCTTCTGGCGGACGGATTCCAGCACGGCGGCGTTGATGCGTTCAGCCTCCCTGTCGAGTCCCAGAAATTCCAGCATCATGGCAGCGCTAAGGATCGCGCCCACGGGATTGGCGATGTTCTTGTCCGCGAACGGCGGCGCCGAGCCGTGCACCGGCTCGAACATTGACGTTCGTCCGGGATGGATGTTCCCACTGGGCGCCACACCGAGGCCGCCCTGTAAAGCGGCGGCCAGGTCGGTGATGATGTCGCCGAACATGTTGTTGGTAACGATTACCTCAAACTGCCGCGGATCGCGCACCAGGTGCAGGCAAAGCGCGTCCACAAACATGTGCTGGCGCTCGATCCCCGGATACTCCTCGCCCACCTCCTTGAAGACGCGCTGCCAGAGCCCGCCGGCGTAGGTCATGACGTTGGACTTATCGGCCATCAGCACCCTCTTGCGGCCCTGCTTCCTGGCCAGTTCGAAGGCGAAGCGAATGATGCGCTCCACGCCCTTGCGCGTGTTGATGTCCTCCTGCGTGGCGACTTCGTCGGCCGTGCCCGGCTTGAAGACGCCGCCCATATCCATGTACACGCCTTCGGTGTTCTCGCGGACAATGACGAAATCCACGGCGGCAGGCCCGACGTTCTTCAGCGGACAGAGTGACGCGTCGAGCAGCTTGACCGGACGCACGTTAGCGTAGAGATCCATCTTAAAGCGCATGCCCAGCAGGATCTCCCTGGCGTGGATGTTGGAGGGCACGCGCGGATCGCCCAGCGCGCCAACCAGGATGGCGTCGAAATCGCGGCCCAGCATGGCGAACCCGTCGGCGGGGATCGTGGTACCGTCCCGGAGATAGCGGCCGGCGCTCCAATCGAAGTGGGTTAGTTCCACGGGCGCACCGGTAGCGCCAAGCACCTTGACGGCTTCCACCGTAACTTCCTTACCGATACCGTCGCCCGGAACCACGGCGATCTTCTTTTTTGGAGTCACGGCGGAGAACCATAGCAGGTTAGGCTTCAAAGTTTCCAGCGTCTCGGTTGCGGCCCGGCATGACGCGCCATTCGCTATAATCGATTTGTTGGGATGAGCGGGGCCTCACTGAGCGACGAGCTGCCGGCAGCGGGCCGCCTGGTTGAATACGGCGGCGCGCAGATCCGGGCGGTGTTCTCTTCCACCGAGGAGGAGTGGGCCGCATTGCGCAGCGGATGCGGAGTCTTCGATCTGGGCTGGCGCGCCAAACTGGTGGTCACCGGTCGCGACCGCACGCGGTGGCTGAACGGCATGGTTACCAATAATATCCGTGATCTCGCGGCCGGCCACGGTGTGTACAGCTTCCTGCTCAATGCGCAGGGGCACATCCTGGGGGATATGTACGTCTTCAACCGCGGCGAGTCGTTCCTGATCGATACTGACCGCGCACAGGCGGGAGGGCTGGCGCAGCTTCTGAAGAAGTACATCATCATGGACCAGGTTGTGCTCTCCGAAGCCGGAGAAAGCCAGATCACGGCCCTGGGCCTGGAAGGACCGCGTTCGAACGACGTGTTGCTGCGGGCCGGCTTCGAGCCCAGCGAACTCGCGCCGCTGGAAGTTGAAGACCGTATGTGGAATGACGTGTCCATCTCGCTGGTCCGCAGCCTGCAAGGTGGCTACGTGATCTGGTTGCTGCCGGAGCACGCCGGTGCGATGTGGGAGGCTCTGGCTGCCGCGGGGGCAACTCCGGCGGGCGCTGAGGCGCTGGAGATGTGGCGTATCGCGGCCGGCATACCCCGCTACGGCGTCGACATCCGAGAGCGCGACCTGCCGCAGGAGACCGGACAGGAGCACGCGCTCAATTTCAAGAAGGGCTGCTAC
>DATKLD010000163.1:0-13206 GCA_035542595.1 Terriglobales bacterium | reverse complement strand
CCAACTGCCAACTGGCAACTGACAACTGTCAACTGATACCTTAATACCGTCCATGTTCCGGTTTGCCCGCTATTTGCGGTTCGCCTTCTGGCGTGCCTTCCAGCACGACCAGTTCGCCATCGCCAAGGGGGCAGCCTACTCGGCGATTCTGACGGTCTTTCCCGCGCTTCTGGTAGTGGCGGCGGCGCTGGCCTGGGTGGGTAGCCGCGCGATCTTCCGGGAGTTCATCCGCGCCGTCACGCGCATCCTGCCCGAGGGAACGGCGGGCCCGGTGCGCACCCTGATTGAGCGCTCAAATCACCCGATCGGCATCCTGATCCCAACCGCGCTGCTGACGCTGTGGACCGCCTCCGGCATGTTCATCTCCTGGATGGAGGGATTCCGCAACGCTTACCGCATGCCCAAGGTGTGGGGCATCGTGCACGAGCGGCTGATGGCGTTTTTGCTGGTGTTTCTCACCTTTGTGCCCATGTTGTTTGCTACCACACTGATGGCCTTCGGCAACCAGATCGAGACCTGGCTTGCCTTTCGCGCCGGACACGACATCGGCCCCTACATCCTGTTGCTGTGGACCATGGGACGGTGGCTGATCGCCTCCGGCACCAGCGTGCTGGTTATCCTGCTGATCTACCACTGGGGCGTGCCGCGGATCGCGCCCTGGCACCTCTCGCTGCCGGGGGCGCTGCTGGCCACCGGCATGTGGTTCCCGGCCACGGTGCTCTTCGGGTGGTACCTGCACCGCTTTTCTACTTACAGCATTATGTACGGCTCGCTGGGCACGGCCATGGCGCTGCTGGTGTGGCTGTACATCATTGCCGTCATCATTCTGGTAGGCGCGGAGTTCAACGCTCTCATCTTCCCCAAGCGGCTCACCGGCCAGCCGCTGGAACCGGACGTGCAGCGGGAACTGCAGATGTACTGATGGGCGCCGCCGAGCCAGCCACGCTCTCGGCCGGACGCCGGGTTCCCCCGCGCAAGGCCAAGGTCGTCTGCACCATCGGGCCCGCCAGCAGTTCGGAGAGCATGATCCGCGAGCTGCTGCGCCTGGGCATGGACGTGGCCCGGCTGAACTTTTCGCACTCCACCCACGAAGAACACGCGCGCGTGATTGACCGGCTGCGGCGGGCGGCGCAGGAGGAAGGCCGCACCCTGGCCATCCTGCAGGACCTGCAAGGCCCGAAGATCCGCACCGGACGCCTGCAGCTCGGCAAGCCGGTTGCGCTGAAGCCGGGATCGCGCGTGACCATCACGCCGCGCGACGTGCCGGGCACGACGTCACTGATTTCGACCAGCTACCCTCGTCTGGCCGAGGACGTCGCCGCGGGCGCGCGCGTGCTGCTCTCCGACGGTCTCATCGAGCTGCGCGTGAAGGCTATCCACGGCGCTGACGTCGAGTGCGACGTGGTCAACGGCGGTGTGCTGGGAGAGCACCAGGGCATCAACCTGCCGGGGACCGAGGTCAAGGTCCCGGCGCTGACCGAGAAGGACAAAAAAGATCTGCGTTTCGGGCTGAAGCACGCCGTGGACCTGGTGGCAGTGTCGTTCGTCCGCCGTGCCGAGGACGTGCTGGCGGCCAAGCGCTTCATCAGCGATGAAGGCTTTGAGATTCCCGTCATCGCCAAATTGGAGAAGCCCCAGGCCATTGATCGCCTGGAGGAGATTCTGGAAGTGGCCGACGGCGTGATGGTGGCGCGCGGCGACCTGGGCGTTGAGGTCGAGCCGGAGAGAGTGCCGGTCATCCAGAAGCACATCATCCAGCGGGCCTCCGAGTGGCGCAAGCCGGTGATCACCGCCACGCAGATGCTGGAGTCCATGATTGAGAATCCGCGGCCCACGCGCGCCGAAGCCAGCGACGTGGCCAACGCCGTCTTCGACGGCACCGACGCGGTCATGCTCTCGGCCGAAACCGCCAGCGGCCAGTACCCGCGCGAAGCCGTCACCATGATGGGCCGGATCATCGCCGAGGCCGAGAAGGACGGCATGGACGTGCTGCGGCTCCGGCGAAAGGAAGTACGGAGGCTTTCCATCGCCGAGACCATCTGCGAATCTGTGGCCCACGCCGCCCACGACCTGGAGATGCGCGTTATCGCCGTGTTTACCGAGACCGGCAACACGGCGCGCCTGATCTCCAAGTATCGTCCGTCGGCGCCCATCTACGCTTTTACCGCTTTCCCGCACGTGGCCAACCGGCTTAATCTCTTATGGGGCGTGTCTCCGATCCTGGAGCAGGGCGAGCGGACCGGCGACGACATGGTTCGCGCAGCCGAACACGAGCTCCTGCGTCGCCACGCGGTTGCGGCGGGCGATGTGATCGGCGTGGTGGCGGGCACGCAGATGGCCTCCGGCTCCACCAATTTCATGCGCCTGCACGTCGTCGGCTCGCGCGAAACGGACGCCGGCAACCGGACGCCCCAGCGCCGGCGCGTTCCCCGGATTAAACCGTCGCCGCAGCGGAGAAGGAGATAACCGGATGTCCGGAACCAGCGAGATCATGGCCTTGGCCGTGGTGGAAGCCTTCGACGGCCATGAGGAGGAATGTCTCCATGTCCTGCACGAGTTCTACGCAGTGTTGCGCCGCAAACGCTACAGCCGCGACCTGCTCTACCGCGACCTGAAAGATCGCCGCCGCTTTGTCAACATACGCTATTGGCGATCCGAGGAGACACGAAAAGAGGCTCAAGACGATCCCGACGTTCACAGCTTCTGGAAGCGGCTGAGCGAGATCGCAAGAGTCACGCAGGTGCTTGAGCGGCTGGAGGACGTGACTCCGCTGGATTCGATGGCCAAGCAGAAGGGATAGGAGGCAGGTGGCAGGACGCAGGAAGCAGGAAAGGCAACCCCGGCCCCTGCCCGCTGCGTCCTTTAATTCACCCAAGGGCCGCGGTGCTCGCCGTTGCCCTTCTCCGGAGGCTGCCGCTCGGGGTCGCGGAAGTTGCCGTGCTCGTCGAAGTACTGGTTGCGGTCGTGCTTTCGCATGTAGACCTCGAACTTCCTGGCGGCGCGGCGCCGCTTCCAGCGGTAATAAGCATTACGCAGGCCGAAGTAGCGCTCCGACGCTCCGCCCACCACTCCGTACCGCGGCATGAACCTGAGGAACAGAAAGCCAAAGAGGAGCCCGCCCAGGTGCGCGACATAGGCGACCCCGCCGGGGCCGCTGATCGAGAGGTACAGCGTGATGAAGATCAGGCCGATGATGAAGTACTTTGCCTTGATCGTGAACGGAATCGGAAACAGCATGATCTCGCGGTTGGCGTAGAGAACGCCGAACGCCATCAGGATTCCGTAGATGCCGCCGGAAGCACCCACCGTTGGCGTAGCCGGCGTAACTCCCAGCAAGCCGGTGTACGCAATCGCGACTGTGCTCAGAGCTGCGCCAATCACGCAGAAAAAATAGAACTCGAGGAAACGCAGGCTTCCCCAATCCACTTCGAACTGCGATCCGAACATCCAGAGCCAGAGCATGTTGAACAGAATGTGCCACAGCCCATTGTGCAGGAAGGAATAGGTCACTAACTGCCAGATGAAGCCATGCGTCACTGCCGCCGGTATAAGTGAGAACAGGAGAATGATGTAGCGGTCGGCGACAGGAGAGAAACGTCCGACCAGCGCTTCCAGTAGAAAGATCAGCCCGTTGGCTATGACCAGCCACTTCACCGCCCTGGTGAACGGCGGAAAGCTAAGGGACATCGTGTAGTTGCCGTAGTTGGAGGTACGACGCATCACATAATTCTACCGCTTACCGTTGTGCGACCGCGGAAATTGAGCTAACAAAAATGCCTTGTACAGGATCACGTGTCAGGGCACGGCTTCAGCCGTGCCGTTTTGAACAATCGCAAATAAACACTGCCATTCCGAGCGAAGCGCGACCAAGCGAATGCGCGGGAGCGCGAGTCGAGGGACCTGCAGTTGCGACGCTGCAGATCCCCCCGCCGCGCTCAGTCGCAGGCTCCCTCGCGCTGGCTGGAATGACAATTCAAAAACGCCACGAACGGCACGAGTAAGCTCGTGCCCTGACACGTGCTCTCATACCAAGGACGTTTCTTGGTGGGTTTACCCTACCGCTCCGGCAGGGGTATCACAGCGACGCTCCGGTGACCCTTGGAGTCCACCGCGCGCACGCCGAAAATCACGTTGTCCTTGGAGCGCTTGAGCGTAGCCTGGGTGACGTTGCCGACAGCTTCCACGTTCTGCGGGGGCCAATCTGAGTCGGTGGTCGGCCGCCAGAGAACCTCATATTTGGTGGCAAGGCTGCCCGGCGACGCGCTCCAGGTGAGCGTGGAATCGTTTTCCAGGTTCCTGGTGGGCAGCCGCACATTGGCGGGCGGCGCCGGTGCCGAGGCCAGCGACGCCAACGTGGCGGCGTTCAGCCGGGCGACGTTGGCGACGTAGGCAAAGTCCACGAACTTCGGCAGGTCGCCGTACTCCACGCCTCTCTCGATGCGCGGGTTCTGGTGCTGGTGGTTGTAGTCTTCGCGGTATTCCGTCAAGCGCAGCGCTGCGAACCCTTGTTCGTTGAAAGACATGTGGTCGCCGCCGCGCAGGTAACGGTCGGGGCGCGATACCAGCTTGGGCTCGAAGCCGGGGACATACTGCTGTGCGACATCGCGTATATAGCGCGCCAGTTGGCGTGAGGGCGAATCGTCCTCCATGCCGGTGGCGCGGATCAGCTTGATCTGTTCCGGAGTCGCCGCCGAGGGGACTCCTTCGGAGAAAACCCGTACCCACTGCGGCTGCTGGGTTTTGTCGCCGGGCGTGCGGTTGCCGCCCACGATGTCGTTGTTGAGCACGCCTTCGATATCGAGCTTCGCGGCCTTGGCTGCCTCGGCGTAGCGCGCGCTTCCGTAAAGTCCCTGCTCCTCGCCGGCAAAGGCGATGAATACGATAGTCGCGGGAAACTTGTGCTTGCTGAGGACACGCGCACATTCGAGAGCGACGGCAGTGCCGCTGGCGTCGTCGTTGGCGCCGGGGGCGGCATCGGTGACGTTGTCGTTGTCGCTGTTGCGCGAGTCGTAGTGGCCGCTCACGATGTACATCCGGCCCGCATTAGCGGGGTCCGTGCCTTCCAGCGTGGCCATGACGTTCACGATCTCCGTCGGCTTGGGGATGCGCCGGGCCGGAGGATTCACGGTGAAGCTCTGCATCTCGACCTTGAGGCAGCCATCGCAGTCCCTGGAATAGCGCTCGAATTCGGAGCGGACCCACTCGCGGGCGGCGCCGATGCCGCGCCCCCTGGCGATCGAAGCTGCATCAGCCGCGGCGAGCGTGCTGCGATTGTGAAAGCTGACCAGCTTTTCGATGCTGGCCTTCACGCGCGCCGGCGAGACCTCCTTGACCGCCGCCGCGATCTGCGGATCCAGTTCCGGTCCTTTGGTAGTGGCGCGGCGCTGTTGAGCCACGGCCGCCGGGACCGCCAGCATCCCGAGCGCAAACCACGTCATCCACCTGCGAAGCTCCGCCATGCTCCCTCGCGGCACAGAAATTGCGCACCCCCGCGTCCGGCGCCCGCATCTTTGCACAAGCCGCAAAAATTCGTGCCCCTGGTATTGACGCTGAGGGCAGAGGAATTCTAAATATTAACAGACGGCCGGGGGACGTCCCAGCTGGGTTGGTGGAGGGAATAATGGTCCAGTGTCCTGAATGTGAAAGCGATCTCGATATCGAAGAAGACGAAGTAGACGAGGGCGAGATCGTGTCCTGTCCCGAGTGCGGCAGCAACTTCGAGGTGATCACCGCCAACCCCCTGGAACTGAAACGGGTGGAAGAAGAAGAGGCGAGCGAGGAAGAAGAAGAGGAAGAAGCGGGTGAAGACGGCGACTACTCCTGAGCCCCGCGCCCGGTGTCGGTTCATTGAGGTTGGTGGCTTGAGCCGAGTGGTTCTTCTGGGCCTGGGGCTGCTGGCTGCCGTTCCGGGCGCCCTGGCGTTTGACTGGGGTGCTCATCAAGCCCGGTTTTGGCCGGATGGGGTGGCATCTGAAAAGCACCCCGACAAGCCCTACGCACTCATTGTCGGCACTGTCTACGCGCCGGACAATCGTCCCGCCTACGGAGTGCGGGTGAAGATCCGCCGCGCTGATCGGAAGAAAGCGCAGTGGGAACTCTATTCCGATCACCAGGGGGAGTTCGCGCAGCGCGTTCCGTCTGGCGCCGCCGACTACATCGTGTGGGCCGAGCCCGAAGGCAGGCACGAGCCCAAGGCAGAGACCAGAGTCCACGTCGAGAACGACGAGCGCGTGGACATCGGCCTGCATCTAACCAAATAGAATCGGGGCGAGGTCGTCTGAAGGGAGGAGATGTGCGGAAAAGTGCAGGCTTGGTGGCAGTGATCGTCCTGTTAGGGATGATGGCAGCCGGCAGTCCGGCGCCCAAGAACGAGCCGCAGACCCGCACCCTGACCGGACAGGTCACGGACAAGGCAGATGTGCCTCTTTCCGGCGCCATCGTGTATCTGCAAGACACCCGCACCCAGGTGGTGAAGACCTACATCACCGACGACAAGGGCAATTACCGCTTCAGCTCCCTTTCCCCCAACGTGGACTACCAGGTCCGCGCCGAATACCAGGGGCGCAAGAGCGACACCAAGACGCTCAGCTCTTTCGACAGCCGCAGCAACGTAACCCTGCACCTGAAGATCAACATGGCGAAGTAGAACGCGGCGGCAGCTTAGAGGAGCTGCGAGAAACACCCCCCTTCGTCGCGATCAGATGTCAGGGTGCGACTTTCGGTCGTGCCGTCACGGTCACTCTAAAGATGTCATCCCGAGAAAGCGCGAGCCGAGCTTGCCAGGTGAGCGCGACGAGGGATCTCTAATTCTGGTCGTTGCCGGCGCGCTTCCACTCCACCAGATCACCGATGGTGGCGGTAGCGCTGGATGCGGGATGCTTATAGGCTTCCACGTCCTGGCGCGAGCCTTCTCCGCCTACGGCGCGGATCGACAGCCCGACCTTTTTCTCGTCCGGGTTCATCTTGATGATCTTGAAGTCGAACTCCTGACCCGGCTCCAGCCGGATAGGCGTGCTCTGTGCGTCGACCGCCTCGGAGTTGTGGCACAGGCCCTCGACGCCGTCGGCGATCTCTACAAACGCACCGAAGCTGGCCACGCGCAGCACCTTGCCGTGCAGCACGTCGCCCGCACGGTGAGTGGAGAAAAACGTCTCCCAGACATCAGGCTGCAGTTGCTTGACACCCAGCGACAGCCGGCGTTGCTGCGTGTCAATGCCCAGCACGATGGTCTTGACCTTGTCGCCCTTCTTGAGGACTTCCGAGGGGTGCTTGACGCGCTTGGTCCAGCTCAGGTTGCTGACGTGGACCAACCCGTCGATGCCGTCCTCGATCTCGATGAAGGCGCCGAAATCGGTAAGGTTGCGCACCCGTCCCTCGACCGTCGACCCCACCGGATATTTCTCGTGCAGGGTCTCCCAGGGATTGGCTTCCAGTTGCTTGAGTCCGAGCGAGATACGCCGCTCCTGCGGATTCACGTTGAGAACGACCGTCTCCACATGCTGGCCCACGCTCACGATCTTGGAGGGATGCTTGGTGCGTTTGGACCAGGTCATCTCGCTGACGTGCACCAGCCCCTCGATCCCCTGTTCCAACTCGATAAAAGCGCCGTAATCGGTGATCGAGATCACGCGTCCCTTGACGTGCGCTCCCACGGGATAGCGTTGCGCGGCATCCAGCCAGGGATCGGGCGTGAGCTGCTTGAAGCCCAGCGAGACGCGCTGTTTCTCCTTGTCGTACTTGAGCACCTTGACGTGGATCTCATCGCCCACGTTGACCAGGTCGCGGGGATGCGTGAGCCGGCCCCAGGACATGTCGGTGATGTGCAGCAGGCCGTCAATGCCGCCCAGGTCCACGAACGCGCCGTAGTCCGTCAGGTTCTTCACCACGCCGGTCATCACCGCGCCTTCGGCCAGCTTCTCCAGTGTCTTGGAGCGCTTCTCGCCGATTTCCTCTTCGAGCATCTGCTTGCGCGAGACCACAATATTGCCGCGCTTCTTGTTGAGCTTGATAACGCGGACCTCGATCTCCTGGCCTTTTAGAGCGTCCAGGTTGCGGACCGGCTTCAGGTCCACCTGTGAGCCGGGCAGGAACGCAGGGGCGCCGATATCGACCGACAGACCTCCCTTTACCCGCTCCACCACCTTGCCCTTGATGGGGCTCTTGTCGTTGTAAGCCTTCTCGATGTCCTCCCACACGCGGATGCGCTGTGCTTTCTGGTAAGAAAGCACGACGTAGCCTTCTTCGGTCACTCCATGCTGCACGACGACATCGATTTCGTCGCCCGGGTAAACCTTCGGATTGCCTTGGGCGTCATGCACCTCCGTGACCGGGACAAGCCCCTCAGACTTGGAGCCGATGTCCACGACCACATGGGTGGGGGTGATCTTCAGAATTGTGCCTTTATGAATGCGGCTTTCGGTCACCGCTTCCGTTTCTGCGGTGAAGGTTTCCAGTGCGGTAGCAAAATCTTCCATGGTTTCTCTATCTCGACGAGCGTGAACCGGAGGGCTTGGCTGCTGAGCTGGGGCCGCCTGGCCATCCTGGGGACCCTGGGACGTTACTCTGGGCGGGCTTGGTTCTGGTGCCTGGGCCGTTCCAGCTTCCAAGGCTGTGTTCACGACTGCCGGCTGGGGGTTGCGGGCTGTGGTCTCTTCCTGCAATGCTTTACTCGGGCTCTGTCTCTCGGACGGAGTGCGGGCGGCGGGCCTTCTTGTTTGCGATGACGCCAGCGCCGCAACTTCCCGAACGCAGGGGGGCTTGACCCGAGAGTTGCGAACAGCGGCTTGAAACCCAGCGGCCGGATCTATCGACGCGATACCCGCGTCCCAAAGACCCCTCGACTATAGCAACCGCTCGCAAAGAGTGTCAAACCGCGCGGAGAAGAATTCTTTGCACTGTAACGACTGCCAATAAGGGATTTTCCGGCGGCCGCAGTCCAAGCGGGACGCTAATAAGCTCGATTTCCAGGCGATTTTTGCTACTCTGCCGGTATGGATTTCCTATGGACGCCGTGGCGTTACGCCTACATCATTTCTTCGGACAAGTCTCCCGCCTGCCCCTTCTGTCAGGCCTTTCAGAGGAGCGACGACCGCAACACCGGGGTGGTGTTCCGGGGACAGCATTGTTTCATCATCGTCAACGCGTTTCCTTACACTTCCGGCCATGTGATGATCGTTTCCAACCAGCACCTTGACGAGCTCATCAAGCTGCCGCCGGAGACGGCGCAGGAGATGATGGCCCTGGCACAGCGTGTGGAAGGCATCCTGCGCGAGGTCTACCAGCCCGACGGCATCAACCTGGGAATCAACATCGGAAAGGCCGCCGGGGCCGGCGTGGCCGGTCACATCCACATGCACGTGTTGCCGCGCTGGGTGGCTGACTCCAACTTCATGACCGTGGTGGGCGAGACGCGGATACTGCCCGAGTCGCTGGAAGCGACGTACGACCGGCTGAAAGCGAAGCTCTCCTAGGGCGACCCCTTCGCGTTACCAAGGTTTGCCTGTACAAACCGTTGAATCTGTTACCTCACTGCGGGTGACCACCGGCCGATCATCTCCCTTGGTAACTTTCGCCCCGCTGGCCGGGACAAGTACTCTTGGTCAGTAGCTAGAGGTGCATCGGTGTCTTCACCCCGAGTTGGGACGGAGGGCAGCCGGACCGGCGCGGCTCGTGCGTTTGCGCGCAGCCTGAACATCCTGCTGAAGTATGTCCGCCTGTACGGGGTCGATCACAAGCTAACCTCCTCGCAATTCGAAACCACCTTTCGAGAGCTGCGGGCGGCCCTGCCCTCGGATCCTACCGGCGGCTTTCTGTTTGGGGTGTCCGGCGCCAAGCTGCTGCTGGATGGCGTGCCGCTCGAGAGTGGCCCGGCGGAACGCGGCTTCGCTCAATTGCTCTCGGCCGCCGGACTGGCGAGCATTTACTTTTCTGTGCAAGTGTCTCGTGACGATTTCCTCCTGCTGGTCAATGCCTTTGCCGACGCCGGTTCCAGGCCGGCGGCCATCGCCGCCGAGCTGCGGCGAGCCTTCGGTGACCAGGATGGTCCTATCCGCGTCAATGAGATCCGCTATGTTCCTCAGGATAGTAGCGAGCCGTTGACCGCGCGGCTCACGATCCAGGCTCTCGGAGATGACTCCGACAGATACAAAGACTGGCTGAGCGATCCGCAAAAGCTGCTGCAGTTGATCGCTGCCGCGGAGGGCGAGAGAGGCGGGGAGGGCGGCGGAACCGGCGACGGCACGGCAGCGAGTCAGGGCACGGCTGAGGGCGGCAGCCGCGCCGGCCCGGGTGCGGCTCCGGGCGCCGCTGGCGGCAACGGCGGCACGGGAAGGGGAGGCTTCGGAGCTGGCAGGGGCGCTCCAGTTCTGAAGCAGGAAGATGTCACCAATGTCCTGAAACTGCTCTCGCAACTCGGCAAGGTCCTGCCCGGCACAGGCATGGGCGGCGTGGATCCAACCAAGTTGCGCCAAGAAGTGAAAAACTCTCCCTTTTCGGTGCAGGCCATCCTGCAGACCGTCCTGGCACAGATGAGCAGCCAAGGCCCGGCACAATCGGATCCCAACCTGCTGCTCCGCATCGCCGAGCATCTCGCCATCCAGTTCGCCCTCGAGCGTTACGAAAAGGGCGAGGTACGGGTGAATGCCGTCCGCGAGTTGCTGGACAAGATGGGTCACGAGATCGACACCCTGCGCGGAGTGCTGCGCGAGCACGAAGAGAAAATGGGCCGCGCCGGCCTGCTGGTGGAGTCCTACACCGAGGTACTCGACCGGCAATTCTGGGCGGCGGTGCCAGAGAGCGGCAAGCGCGCCGTCCTGCTTTCGCCGGATGCCTGGTGCATCCCGCCGCGAAACATCCGTGACTACGTCCGGCAACTCCTGGACCGGGACGATGCGAAAACTGCCGCCGCCGTCCTCGATGCCTACTCCTCGTGCATCCGGAGCGCGGATGGCGAAGCTCGGCGCCGAACCGCTATGGGCCTGAGTGAGCTGGCCGAACTCTATGCGCAGCTCGGTCCCACGCTGCTGCGCAACGCCCTGCAGCGGACCGGCGAACAGTTGCAGGTGGAGCCGGTGATCGAGTCGCACACCCTGCTCAGCGCCACGCTGGTGCGCTTGACCCAGGAAGCGGCCGGACATTCCGATTTTCTGGGTGTGGGCCTGGCGCTGGATTACACCGATCGCCTGGAAAAACATCGTGCCGAGCTGGGCCAGGACGTGCGCCGCCGCATCTCGGTGGAAAGCCGCCTGCGCAGGTTCGTGAGCGATGTGGTCCTCGCCGCCGACATTCCCGCCGGATTCGTGGAATTCCTCCGGCGTGAGCCGCACGCGGCTGCCGACGAACTGGCGGCGCAGTACTCCCGCTGTAACCGGCGCGACCACTGCAACCGCCTGGCTGAAATGGCGCGCGGCATCGGGCCGGAGGCAGTGGGGCGGCTGGTGGAGTTGCTGCGCACGCGTCCGGCCTCGGAAGCTGTTTCCTCGATCGGGTTGCTGACCCACCTGAAGATCGATGCCGTGCGTGAGCTGCTGCCCGCTAGGTTGCCGGAGTGGGGACGCTCGGTCCATGATGCGGTGGTGCGGCAGATCGGAATCGGGGTGGCCGAGGAACGCGGGCCGCTGTTGCTGCTGTTGCTGGATCACTTCGATCCCACCATCCTGCCTGCGGTCATCGCCGAGATCGGGATCACCAGCGACCCCGCGGTAGCGCTGCGCCTCATGCGCCTGGCGCAAGGCGAGCTGCCGGCTTCCGCTTCGCCTTACGTGCAAGTGAAAGCCATCGAAGCGTTGTCCCACTTGCACGACACTCATGCCGCTCCCCTGCTGCAGGAGCTGGTAAGCGCCCGCGGACTCCTGGGCTGGAAGCAGCCGCGGGAAATCCGCATCGTCGCCGCCCAGGCGCTCACCAAGCTGGATCCCGGCTTCGCGCTCCCGGCCAGCAGCGGTCTGCCGGCGATCGAATTGAAGCTGGCGCCGCTCGATCCCGACCCTTCGCAGGCGTGGTTGCGCCAGCGTCGCTACTTCCGCATCGCGCCTGGCCATGCCTTGCCAGCTTCTCTGCAAACCTCGCGCTCCCGTTACCGCGTGATGATCAACCTGCTGAGCCTGGGCGGCGGCAAGGGCGAGCGGGAAGGCCGGCTGAATCCGGGCACAGAAGCCAGCCTCGATCTGCGGATCGGATTACGCAACCTGAGTTCCCGGGTGCTGGTGCGTGAAGCCGACGGCGAGGACATGGCCTTCGAAATCATCCACATCAATCACGACGACCGCTTCCGGTTGCGACGATTGCTGCTCGACGAGGCCCTCCAGCACGCCCGGGCGGCGGCCCAGGCTGCTCCCGCCCCGCGCTGACCTGCTTGCGTCTCCCTACGCCCGGCAGCACGTTACAATCGACGCGTGGAAACCCCCGCTCCCGTTGCCCCGCAGACCGCTGCTGAAACTAGGCCGGAGGGGCGATTCACGCCCTGGCAGCGGTTCCTCATCTGGCTGATCGGCTGGGCGGGATACTTTCTGGTCCGCGTCCTTGGTCCCACCCTCCGCTATGCCGTTTCCATCGAAGAGGGCGGTCCTCGGCATTGGTACGTCGCGCCGGTTATTTATCCTTTCTGGCATCGCTGCCTGATCCCTGCCTGTTTCCTTTGGCGCAAGAAGCAGCTCGCGGTGCTGACCAGCACCAGTTTCGACGGCGAGTACATCGCGCGCATCCTGGACCGGTTCGGCTACACGCCGGTCCGCGGCTCGAGCACGCGCGGCGGCGTGCGCGGGCTGCTCGGCATGCAGAGGGAGCTCGAGTCCGGACACGCGGTGGCCTTTGCCATCGATGGCCCCAAAGGTCCGATGTACGAGGCCAAGCCCGGACCGGTGCTGCTCGCACGAGTTACCGGTTTTCCCATCGTCTGCTTCCACGTTGCACTGGAAGATTCCTGGGTGCTGACCAAGTCCTGGGACCGCTTCATGGTTCCTAAGCCCTTCTCGCGCGCGCTGGTGCGGATCAGCAGGCAGATTCACGTCCCTCCCGACACCCAGGACCTCGACCGTTATCAGAAAGAAATGCAGGCGGCGCTCGACCGCGCCCGCGAGTACGCGGAAGCCAGCGTCGGACGCGCCCAGCAAGTCGGACGGCCTCCTGATTCCATTTGACAGCCGCCTGCGGCGGAAGTAGATTCGTCGCTCCGGGATCACCGGACTGTTCTCTGACAACCTTGGTTCG
>DATKLD010000162.1:0-3509 GCA_035542595.1 Terriglobales bacterium | reverse complement strand
TCACGCGCCGGCAGAACATCATGCAACATGACCCATTCGCCATGTTCCCCTAACTGATCCTCGAGTTTGACCACCAGTGACATACGATGGCTATGTTGCGCAATGTACCAATCGCCTGCGACTTTGCCAATGGCCCCCATGTTACTTCGGTTTTCGTGACGTAGTCACCTCTACTTACCAATGCAGAAGCTGCTGAAGATCAGATTCAATATGTCATCGGTCGTCGTGGCTCCCGTAATCTCATCAAGCGGCCGCAATGCACCGTACAAATCCAGCAGCAGCATCTCGTGCGGCACCCGATCTCGAACCGCATCCTTCGCGCGGTCCAGCCCACCTAGGCACTCCTTCACCAACGCTTGGTGGCGCACACTGGTAAGAAACCCGATTTCACTTTCTGCAGACTCGCCGCCGACCTGCCGCAGAATTTCGGAGCGCAACTCCGGAATTCCCTGCCCCGTAATGGCCGAGGTCCTGACCTGAGGCAACGGAGAACTCAGAACCGAAAACTGAGAACCCTTCAAATCGCTCTTATTGGCAACGACGATCGCCCTCCGACCAGCAACTTGTCCCAGCACATCGCGATCTTCTTCCGCCAGCGGTACCGACGCATCCAGCACCACCAGGACCATATCTGCGTCCGCCAGCGCTTCCTTCGACTTCTTCACCCCAATGCTCTCGGCTTCGTCCATGGTGCGGCGAATCCCCGCCGTATCCACCAGCCGCACCGGAATCCCGCCCAGGGCCACGGTTTCACTGACCAGATCGCGCGTAGTTCCCGGCGTCGCCGTAACAATGGCCCGTTCACGTTCCACCAGCCGGTTGAAAAGACTGGATTTCCCCACATTCGGCCGGCCCACAATGGCCAAGGTCATGCCTTCATGCACGACTTTTCCGTACGGGAAGCTTCCCGCGAGCGTTTGCAGTGGTCCGCGCACTTCAGCGATATGCTTCAAAATCTGGTCAGAAGGAAGTACCGCGACGTCATCTTCTGCAAAATCGATTCCCGCTTCCAACAACGCAATCAACTCGACCAGCTTCTGCTTGATCGGTTGCAGCCGCTTCGACAGCGCCCCCTCAAGTTGCTGCGCCGCCACTTTGGCCTGAAACAGTGTCTGCGATTCGATCAGATCTCGAACCGCTTCCGCCTGCGTCAGATCCATACGCCCATTCAGGAACGCTCGCATCGTGAACTCGCCCGGCCCGGCCAGGCGCGCCCCGCGATCCAGTGCCAGCTCCAAAATATGTCGCAGCACGACCGGTGAGCCGTGCGCGGAGATTTCAATGATGTCATCCGTCGTATAAGAATGAGGCTTTTGGAAGTAGGTGACAACGACTTCGTCGATGCGACTTCCGGGTGCGTTGGCAGAAGCCTCGGCCTTATCCGCTGCCTTTACCGGCACCAAAGCATCGCTCGCCGGCTCAATTAACTCTCCAAACACCGCACGCCCGGATGCGAGCGGATGCTTGAGCCGCAGCATCGGCTCAGCGATCCTGCGCGCCTCAGGCCCGGCAAGTCGCACGACACCAATCCCGCCCCGTCCTGCCGGCGTCGCGATTGCGATAATCGTGTCGTCCAGGTTCACAAGATCAGTTTCCGGTTTCTGGTTTCAGGTTGCAAGCGCTCGGCCACGGATTGGCACGGATGTACGCGTCACAAATCCGTGAACATCCGTGGAAATCCGCGGCCAACGTTTGTGCTATGATGCGCGGCACTTCGATAGCTCATATGCGCTTGAAACGGGTGCTTCTCATCACCGCCGCGTTGCCTGCGCTGACGTTCGCAGTCCCCCTCTCCTCCGCCCAACTCCGCAACCCCTTCGCCGGAAACGCCAAAGCCGCCAAAGCCGGCGAATACGAATTCCGCATCAACTGCGCTCTCTGTCACGGACTCGGCGCCCGCGGCGGCGGACGCGGTCCCGACCTCACCATCGCCAAAAAGCCCCACGCCAAGACTGACCCCGACATGTTCCAGACCATCAGCACCGGCATTCCCGGCACCGCCATGCCCGCCAACGGCACCAACGGCCAAGGCGTCGGCATGACCGAGGCCGAAATCTGGGAGATCGTCACCTACATCCGCAGCATCGAGGTGAAAGCTCCCGCCAAGCCCCTCGGCAACGCCGCTCAGGGCAAAGAACTCTTCTACGGCAACGCCTACTGTTCCGGCTGTCACATGGTGAACGGCAAAGGCGGCCGCATCGGTCCCGACCTCAGCAGCGTCGGAGGAAGCCGCAGAACGGAAGCGCTGATCGAGTCAATCCGCAAGCCCAGCGCAAAACTTGCCTGGGGCCTGACCGAGCCCACGAAGGAATTCCCGCAGGAATATGAGGAAGTCACCGTCGTCACCGAAGACGGCCAGCAATTCAAAGGCACCACCCTGAACGAAGACAGCTTCAGCATCCAGATGATCGACACCTCCGAGCAACTCCACTTCTTCGACAAAGACGAGCTGAAGTCCTACCAGGTCACCCGCAAGTCGCTGATGCCCGCCTACAATCCCGACATGCTCAGTGACGAAGATCTGAACGACATCATCGCGTTCTTGCAGGCCGCCGCCCAATGATGACTAAACAAGTGTGGCGCGGACACTCCTGTCCGCGGCTTTTGCTTTTTGCTTTTTTGTTCGTAGCCTGTCTAATCCAGGCCCAGGTAACTTCCAACCGCCTTCTCAACTCCGCCAAAGAACCTCAAAATTGGCTGATGTACTCCGGCGACTACTCCGGCCGCCGCTTCTCTCCCCTCGACCAAGTCACCACCAGCAACGCCAAGAACCTGGTCGCAAAGTGGGTCTTCCAGACCGCCGCCACCGGCAAATTCGAAACTACGCCCCTGGTCGTCGACGGCATCCTCTACGCCACCGCTCAGGACAATCGTGCCTTCGCCCTCGACGCCCGCACTGGACGCCCCATCTGGCTCTATCAGCGCCAGGTTCCCGCCGACATCCGTCCCTGCTGCGGACGCGTCAATCGCGGCGTCGCCATCCTCGGCGACAAAATTTTCTTCGGCACCCTCGACGCCCACGTCCTCGCCCTCGACACCAAAACCGGCAACGTCGTCTGGGACACGACCTCCGCCGACTACACTCAGGGTTACAGCTTCACCGTCGCCCCGCTCGTCGTGAAGGACCTGGTCATCCTCGGTGTCTCCGGCGGCGAGTACGGCATTCGCGGATTCATCGACGCCTACGACGCCTCCACCGGCAAACGCCGCTGGCGCTTCTACACCGTCCCCGGTCCCGGCGAGCCCGGCCACAACACCTGGGAAGCCGCCTCGTGGAAGGTCGGCGGCGCTCCCGCCTGGATGACCGGCGTCTACGATCCCTCCACCAACCAACTCTTCTGGCCCACCGGCAACCCTTCCCCCAGCAATCGCGGCGAGGGCCGCGCCGGCGACAATCTCTACAGCAACTCCCTGCTCGCCCTCAATCCCGACACCGGCAATCTCAACTGGCATTTCCAATTCACCAAGCACGACGAGCACGATTGGGACGCCACCCAGGTTCCCATCCT